>JAAUYX010000001.1 GCA_014804905.1 Desulfovibrio sp.
GAAGGTCATCGAGGAGATCGCCCCCTACTGGAAGGGCAAGACCTACCACGAGGCCCTCAACGCGGCGCTGCCGCCCGAGGTGCACAAGCTCACCTATGACGACCCCGAGGGCCTCATCTCCCGCTTCATCGTCAACGAGACCTCGTCCTTCCGCTCCTCCATCCAGTGGGTGCACGACTACGAGAAAATCCTCAAGCGCGGCTTCAACGGCATCAAGAAAGAGGCCCAGGAAAAGCTCGCCGCCCTTGACCCGCTGAGCGCCAAGGACGACCGCGAAAAGCGCCCCTTCCTCGAGGCCGTGATCATCGTCTGCGACGCCATCGTGCACTGGGCCAAGCGCCACGCCGAGCTCGCCCGCAAGATGGCCGCCGAGGAGAAGGACCCGCAGCGCAAGAAGGAACTTCTGCGCATGGCCGAAAACGCCGAGCATGTGCCCGGCGAGCCCGCGCGCGACTTCTGGGAGGCCTGCCAGAGCCAGTGGTTCACCCAGATGTTCTCTCGCCTGGAGCAGAAGACCGGCACGACCATCTCCAACGGCCGCATGGACCAGTACTTCTATCCTTACTACAAGGCGGACAAGGAAGCCGGCAAGCTCACCGACCATGAAGCCACGGAGCTCATGGAGTGCATGTGGGTGGGCATGGCCGAATTCATCGACATGTACATCTCCCCCACCGGCGGCGCCTTCAACGAAGGCTACGCCCACTGGGAGGCCGTGACCGTCGGCGGCCAGACCCCGGACGGCCGCGACGCCAGCAACGACCTCACCTACCTCATCCTCAAGTCCAAGCGCGAGTTCCCGCTGCACTATCCCGACCTCGCCGCCCGCATCCACTCCCGCGCGCCCGAGCGCTATCTCTGGGACGTGGCCGAGACCATCAAGGACGGCACGGGCTTCCCCAAGCTCATCAATGACGAGGAAGTGGTGCCGCTCTACGTCTCCAAGGGCGCGACCTTCGAGGAGGCGCTGGACTACGCCGTCTCCGGCTGCACCGAGGCGCGCATGCCCAACCGCGACACCTACACCTCCGGCGGCGCCTACATCAACTTCGCCGCGGCCGTGGAAATGGTGCTGCGCAACGGGCGCATGAAGAAGTACGGCGACGAGGTGCTCGGCGTCGAAACCGGCGACCCGCGCGAGTTCAAGACCTGGGAAGAGTTCTGGGAAGCCTACAAGAAGCAGCACCTGCTCTTCCTGAAGACGGCCTTCACGCAGCAGTACATCATCAACAAGCTGCGCGCCAAGCACTTCGCCCAGCCCATGGGCTCCGCCATGCACGACCTCTGCATGAAGCACTGCATCGACCTGCATCAGGAGCACATTCCCGAAGGCGTGGAACTGGGCTACTTCGAGTACATGGGCCTCGGCACGGTCATCGACTCGCTCGCCGCGGTGAAGAAGCTCGTCTTTGAAGAGAAGAAGCTCACCATGGATGAGCTCATCAAGGCCATCGACGCCAACTTCGAGGGCTATGAGGACGTGCAGGCCCTGCTCCGCTCAGCGCCCTGCTACGGCAACAACGACGAGTATGCCGACGCCATCGGCCGCGACATCGACCGACTCTCCGTGGAATACGGCAACAAGTACGCCATGCGCGACCTCGGCATGCACAACGACCTGCGCTATGTGCCCTTCACCTCGCATGTGCCCTTCGGCAAGGTGGTCTCCGCCACGCCCAACGGCCGCACCGAGGGCTTCCCGCTGTCCGACGGCTCCTCCGCCTCCCACGGGGCGGACGTGAACGGCCCCACGGCCATCCTGCTCTCCAACTACAACACCAAGAACATGGGCATGCGCGACCGCGCGGCCCGTATGCTGAACATCAAGTTCACGCCCAAGTGCCACGAGGGCGAGCAGGACACGGAGAAGCTCGTCTCCTTCATCCGCACCTTCTGCGACCTAAAGCTCTGGCATGTCCAGTTCAACGTGCTGAACAAGGAGACCCTGCTGGCCGCCCAGCGCGACCCGGACAAGTACCGCAACCTCATCGTCCGCATCGCGGGCTACAGCGCCTACTTTGTGGACCTCTCCCCGGATTTGCAGAACGACCTCATCGCCCGCACCGAGCATGAGACCTGCTAACTGAGGAAAAGATGCTGTGTGCCTGCCGGCCTTGTGCCGGCAGGCACTTTTTTCATATGTGAAGCCTGCCGCCTTGGCATTTGCCNCCCGGCAGGATAGGCTGCGGCAGGGACGTTGAGCCCCTGCGGCGGGGAAGCTGGCAGGCTGCCCCAACCTTTTGGGGGACCACAAGTGTACCAAGCGGCCGCCCCCTTCCACCTCCCGTCTGGAGCGAAGCGGAAGACGGGTGCTGGTGCCGGAAGAATCCTAAAAAATAAGATTTTTAGGTTCCGGCAAGGAAGAAACAATTTTTCGCAGGGAGTGTACTCAAGTACTCGACCAAGAAAAATTTTTTCTGACGCAGCCGGAACCTAAAAGGCTGTTTTTGACGGATAATTTCGGCATTATGGCCGCAGCACAGGCACGGCGTTACCACACAAGCCCACAACGAAGCCCCGGGAAAAGGCATGTACGACGACACCACCACCGACGACGAACTGGCCCGCGAGGGCATGGTCTTCAATATCCAGAAGTATTCCGTCCACGATGGTCCCGGCATCCGCACCCTGGTCTTTCTGAAGGGCTGCGCGCTGCGCTGCCGCTGGTGCAGCAATCCCGAATCCCAGCACCACCATCCCGAGCTCGCCTGGAACGCCGGGCGCTGCATCGGTCTTTCCAAGTGCGGCCACTGCATCGAGGCCTGCCCGCACGGCGCGCTCACTCCCGGTGAGGACGACAAGCCGAAGCTCGACCGCTCCCTCTGCGGCGATTGCGACATGCCCTGCGCCCGCGCCTGTCCCTCGCAGGGGCTCATCGTCTACGGGCAGAAGCGCACGGTGCGCGACGTGCTGGACCGCGTGGAGCAGGACATGGCCTTCTACGCCCGCTCGGGCGGCGGCATGACGCTCTCGGGCGGGGAGCCGCTTTTGCAGAAGGATTTCGCAGTGGCCCTGCTCAAGAACGGCCGCAAGCGGCGCATGAAAACGGCCGTTGAGACCTGCGGCATGGTGCCCGAGGAAAATATCCGGGAGGCCGCGCCGTATCTCAACTTCGCGCTCTTCGACCTCAAGCACCTCGACCGCGAGGTCCACAAGGCGCACACGGGCGCGCACAATGACCGCATCCTCGCCAATTTCCGCATCCTGGTCGAGGAATTCCCGGATTTGCCCATCCTCGCGCGCACCCCGGTCATCCCCGGCTTCAACGACGACCCGGAGGTCATCGCGCAAATCGCCGAATTTATCCGGCCCTTCGAACGCGTCAAATACGAGCTCCTGCCCTATCACCGCCTGGGCACGCAGAAATACCAGTTCCTCCACCGGGAGCCGCCTATGGGCGAGGTGACCCTGGGCAAGGCCGTCATGCCGGTCCTGCAAAAGACCGCAGCCGCCATCATCGGCGACCGCCTGCAAATGCCGCACTGAGTCGCCCTGACGCCCGCGGGAGAGTTGTGGCCAGAAACACGCCCTCGCTCATCAGCCATTACGCGCGCCAGATACTGGACGCGCTGCCCGACGGCGTGTTCATTTCCGACGCCAGCGGCCAGACCCTCTATATCAACCGCACCTATGAAGAGGTGACGGGCATCCGACTCGAGCATGTGGAAGGCAAGAATGTGCGCCTCCTCGTCAAGGAAGGCATCTTCGACCATGTGCTCAATCCGGAAATCGTGAAAACCGGCAAGCCCGCCACCCATGTGCAGACCCTGAAAAACGGCATGCGCCTCGTGCTCTCCGGTTTTCCGGTGTTCGACGCCAATGGCGAGGTGTGCCTCGTGGTCACCTTCGCGCGCGACATCACCCTGCTCTCCAACCTGCAGGAGCGCGTGGCCGAGCAGCACCAGCTCATCGACCACATGAAGGACCAGCTCGTGCACATGAGCCAGGGCGGCAATGCGGGCGAGCCGGTGTTCCAGAGCGCGGAAATGCTCGAGACCATCACCAGGGCGCGCTGCTTCGCGGCCACGGACGCCACGGTGCTCGTGCTCGGCGAGACCGGGGTGGGCAAGGACGTTATGGGCCGGATGCTGCACAACCTGAGCAACCGCAAGGACAAAATCTTCCTCAAGGTGGACTGCGGCGGCATTTCGGAATCGCTCACCGAGTCCGAGCTCTTCGGCTACCAGCCCGGCGCCTTCACGGGCGCGTCCAGCAAGGGCAAGGCCGGCTATTTCGAGATTGCGGACGGCGGCACCATCTTCCTCGACGAGATCGGCGAGCTGCCGCTCACCATGCAGACGCGGCTTTTGCGCGTGCTCCAGGATGGCGAGATCGTGCGCATCGGCTCCACCATCCCGCGCAAGATCGACGCCCGCGTCATCGCCGCCACCAACCGCGACCTCGCGCAATGCGTGGAGGAGGGCACTTTCAGGCGCGACCTCTATTACCGCCTCAACGTGGCCTCGGTGCGCATCCCGCCCCTGCGCGAGCGGCCGGACGACATCGCGCCGCTGGCCCAGCACTTCTTGCGCATGTATTGCGGGAAGTACCACAAGGTGCTGGCCTTCATGGACATCACCCTGGACCTTTTGCGCACCCATCCCTGGCCCGGCAATGTGCGCGAGCTGCAAAACATGGTGCACACCCTCGCCATCACCCTGCCGGGCCCGCTCATCGCACCCGGGGACCTGCCCTTCCACCTCGGGGCCAAGGAGAATATCTCCTCGGTCTATCCGGACATCTTCACCACCGAGCGCCCGCTCAAGGACATCATGGCCGACATGGAGCGCGACTTCCTCACCAAGGCCGTGGAGGTGCACGGCTCCATCCAGAAGGTCGCCAAAATGTTCAATGTCAGCCGCACCACCATCTTCCGCAAGCTCAAGAACGCGCGGGACGGGGGGGAATAGGGCGCGGGAGTGTCCGGAAATTTCGCTTCCTTTTTTCAGGGCCGCATATTAACTTTCCCAAAATCGTGACTGTCTTGCACCGGGCTGCGGTTCCGCCGCGGCCCCTTTTCGGGAGAATACCATGCTGAAGAAACTGCTGCTCTGCTGCTGCGCCCTGCTTGTGGCGACCACCGCCTCGGCCGAGGAAAAGATCGACCCGGCAAGCTACATTTGCGCGGAACTGGTGGCCGCCACGGTTTCCGGGGAGCCGCCGCTCTTCGAGGGCCTCCAGCTGGACGGTTACGCGGCCGCCAAAGCCGGCGCGCCCGTGGCCGATCCGTCCGTGCTCGCCCCGCTGCTGCTGGAAGTGTACGACACCTGCCAGGCCGCCCCCGGCGACAAGGTGCTGCCCCACTGGGAAAAGGCCCGCAAGACAAAGCCCGTCGCCACCGAGGGTCCCTGGCGCGCGGACAAGACCACCTGCAAGGACTATGCGGCCAACGAGGAGGACGGCAGCGGCTTCGTCATCTGGCTGGACGGCTACCAGCGCGGCAAGAGCGGCCAGCCAGCCTCGGCGCTGGAAAGCAACGAGAGCCTCGACGCCTTTCTTGACGCCTGCAAGAAGCAGCCGGACGCCCTCATGCTCGACGTGCTCGCCAAGAGCGTGAAAAAGTAAGCGCCCCGGCGTGCGCCAGCATCCGCTTCCTGTATCACCCTTCCCGGCGCGGGCCGTCCGGGGAGAGCTTTGTCCTGCCCGGCTCTCCTCCCATGCCTGACGCGCGCCCCGGCCCCCCGGCGCTCATGGTGCAGGGCACCTGCTCGGATGCGGGCAAGAGCCTCATCACCGCTGCCCTCTGCCGCCTGTTCGCGCGGTGGGGGCTTCGCGTCGCGCCCTTCAAGGCGCAGAACATGGCGCTCAATTCCTTCGTCACCCTGAAAGGGGAGGAAATGGGCCGCGCCCAGGCGCTTCAGGCCGCGGCCTGCGGGCTCGAGCCGGACGCGCGCATGAACCCCGTCCTGCTCAAGCCCGTAAGCGACCAGGGCTCGCAGGTCATTGTGCTCGGGCGCCCCGTGGGCATGATGCGCGTGCGCGAGTATATGGCCTACAAGCGCAGGGCGTGGAAGGCCGTGTGCCGGGCCTGGGCGGAACTTTCCGCAGGGCAGGACGTCATGGTGCTGGAAGGCGCGGGCAGCCCGGCGGAAATCAACCTCAGGCGCCACGACATCGTGAATATGCACATGGCCGCCCATGCGGGGGCCAGGGTGCTGCTCGTGGCCGACATCGACCGGGGGGGCGCCTTCGCGGCCCTCGCCGGGACCATGAGCCTGCTCGGCAGGGCGGACCGGGCCCGCGTGGCGGGCTATGCGCTCAACCGCTTCCGCGGGGACGCAAGCCTGCTCGGCCCGGCGCTTACGGCCGTGAGCCGGCGCACTCGGCGCCCCTTTTTCGGCGTCATTCCCATGATCCCGGACCTCAGGCTCCCCGAGGAGGATTCTGTCAGCTTCAAGCTGGGCAAAAGTCCGGGCATCGCGGCCCCCGGCCGTCCCGCCGGGGAGGCGTCTGCGGCGCCGGGCCTTTTGGACGTGGCCCTCATCGACCTCCCGCATATCAGCAATGTGACCGACTGCGACGCCCTGCGCGCCGAGCCGGGCCTGCGCCTGCGCATGGTGCGCCGCCCGGAGGAACTGGGCGCGCCGGCGCTGGTCATCCTGCCCGGCAGCCGCAACAGCCTGAAGGACATGGAATTTTTACGCGCTTCCGGACTGGCGGACGCGCTCTGCGCCCACGCGCGCGCATGCCTCGCCCGGCGGCGCGGCATGGTGGCGGGCATCTGCGGCGGACTGCAACTTTTGGGCGACCGCATCCATGACCCGCTGGGGCTGGAAGCCGGGACGGGCGGGGCAAAAAGCGTGCCCGCCCTCGGCCTCCTGCCGCTGGTGACCGAGCTTGCGCCGGGCAAGACCTTGCGGCGCACGGAAGGCACGGCCCTGCCCGAGCTGGCCGGGGGGGCGCTTCCCGTGGCGGGCTATGAAATCCACCACGGCGTGAGCGAAAGCCTGGGCGCGCCTGTCATCATGCGGGATAAAGAAGGGGAGGCGCTTGGCTGGGGCAGCCTGGATGCAGGGAACACCGCGCGCATCTGGGGGAGCTATCTGCACGGCGTCTTTGACAGCGACAGCTTCCGGCACGCGCTGCTCGGCCGCCTGCGCCGGGAGGCTGGCCTGCCGTCCATGCCCGGAGCCCGCTGGGACCTGGGGCCGGAACTCGACCGCGTGGCCGATGTGGTGGCCGCGAGCCTCGACATGGCGGCCATCGACAGGCTGCTCGGGCTGTAAGGGGGGCTGTTATTCGGCGTTTTCGCCCTGCAGCAGCACAAAGAGGCGGCTGGCAAAGCCTTCCATGACGCGGGCAGGGGCCACGCCGTAGCGAAGCATTTCCTGCGCCTCGTCGAGCCAGCGACCGCAGAGGGCCGCGCGTTCTTCCGGGAAGGCTTTGCCCCTTACGGCGAGCAGGGGCGCGAGGCCGTCGGCGAGCGGCCCCGGCGGGGCCGTTGACGCNNNNCCGGCAAGAANGNGGATGAGCGCCTTCTGGCAGCTCAGGAGCAGGTCGGCAGCCTGCGCCGCATCGAGGCCGCCGCGGGCGGCCGCCTTGTCGAGANAGCCCCGGCCCGTGCGCAAAAATTCCGCCAGNGTCCCTTCCCATTCGGCGAGNCCGGGCGCGGGCGTCCCCTCCNGGGACCACGGCAANGTCAGGCAGAAGGAGCGGGAGACGAGGGTGGGCAGCAACTGCTCGCGTTGCGGGGCGAGGAGCACAAAGACCGTGTGCTCGCTCGGNTCCTCCAGCGCCTTGAGCAGGGCATTGGCCGCCTCGTCGCGNGCGGGCGANAGCCCCATGAGCAGGACCACNCGNCGCCCCGGNCCGTGGGGCGCGTCGCGCAGGCGGCTCTTGAGCTCGCGGGCGCGGCGCATGTTGAAGGCCATGACCGGGCCNGGNTTTTCCTCGTCCTCGCGATTGCCGATGCGGCCGTCAAAGGCNAGCACNTCGAGATGCTCCCCGGCCGCTATCTGNGCNCAGGCAGGGCAGGCGAGGCANGGGGTGGCGGCTTCCCCGCGCGCGGCCGNGGCNAGNGCCTGCGGGCAGTTGCAGGCGCAGGCCCAGTAGCGGGCCAGTTCCTGCCGGGNGGCTTCGCTGCCNCCTTCGAGGAGCAGGGTCTGCGGCGGTGTCNGCGCGAGGTACGCGAGCACNCCGCGCAGCCGGGCGAAGTCCTCGCCGGCAATGGCCGGAAGCAGGCTGTCAGCCACGTCCATGACGCACGCAAGTCCCGCGGGCGGCCAGCCTCAGCGCNGGATGGTCTGCTCGCGGCCCGGCCCCACGGAGACGATGGAAATGCGCGCNCCGGCCAGTTCCTCCAGNCGCTCCACATAGGCGCGCACGGCGNCCGGAAGTTCGTCGAAGTTGCGGCAGCCGGAAATGTCCTCCTCGAAGCCGGGCATTTCCTCATAGACGGGCGTCACGCGGGCGAGCGCGCCTTCCTCCTGCGGCAGGTATTCGAGAGTCTTGCCGTCCAGNTCGTAGGCCACGCAAATCTTGAGCACCGGCAGGTTCTGGAGCACNTCCAGCTTGGTGAGCGCGAGGTCCGTGATGCCGTTNAGGCGCACNCTCTCGCGCGCCACCACCGCGTCGAACCAGCCGCAGCGCCGCGGCCGCCCGGTCGTCGCGCCGAACTCGTGGCCATTGGTNCGCAGNTANCTCCCNGCNTCGTCCAGAAGCTCGGTGGGGAAGGGGCCGGAGCCCACGCGGGTGGTATAGGCCTTGATGACGCCCACCACGCGGTCCAGGTCCGAGGGGGCCACGCCGCTCCCGGCCGCGGCNTTGCCCGCCACGGTGTTGGAGGAGGTCACGAAGGGNTAGGTGCCNTGGTCGATGTCGAGGTGGATGCCCTGCGCGCCCTCNAAGAGCACNTTNTCNCCCTCCTTCATGGCGGCGTGGAGGCGCGCGTCCGTATCCTGCACATAGGGGAGGAGCCGTGGGGCCAGCGCCAGCAGGCCGTCGCTCACGGCATCGGCGTCCAGCGGCTCGAACTTGTAGAGCTCACGTNAGGAGGATATTCTTTTCGAGCAGCGCGTGGCGCACCTTGGCGCGCACGAGCTCCGGGTCGGCCAGGTCGGCCGCGCGCAGGCCCACGCGCGCCGCCTTGTCCTCGTAGCAGGGGCCGATGCCCCGGCCCGTGGTGCCGATNTTGTGGCCCGCGCGCTTGGCCTCGCGCGCCTTGTCGAGGCTCTTGTGGTAGGGGAGGATGAGGTGCGCCTTCTTGCTCACGCCAAGGCGCGCCGGGGAAACGTCGATGCCGCGGGCCGCCAGCTCGTCGAGCTCGTGAAGGAANACCTCCGGGTCCAGCACCACGCCGTTGCCGATGAGGCAGAGCGCGCCCGGATGGAGGATGCCCGAGGGCACGAGATGGAGAATGGTCTCCTCGCCGTCCACCTTGATGGTGTGNCCGGCNTTGTTGCCGCCCTNGAAGCGCACGATGACCTGGCNTTCGGCGCTGAGCATGTCCACGATCTTGCCCTTGCCCTCGTCGCCCCACTGCGCGCCGATGATGACTGTATTGGCCATGATGCCTTCTCCTCTGAAGTGGACGGCGGACGGCGCGAAAACGCGCCGCGCTTCACCGGAATTTTAACCGTAGTGAGATGCCCGGCGCAAGTCAAGCGTTGCCGGCAGCCTTGCGGTCATACGNGGCTTTTGTGCCGNGNCATTCCNCGGAGAGCGGNNGATGNAGGTGAGAGCTCNTCCGCTCTCCCGGCTGGAGCGAAGCGGACGACGGGCGCGTGCCGGAAGAATCCCGGACGGTGGCGTGACTTCTTTTTTTACTTCTTTTTTTATGGTGCGTTCCGCTGTTTTCGGGGCTGCGCCAACGGGGATTCCCCTCTATACCTGAAGGCTTGACATTTCAGNCTGAAAACAGGAACGTTTTCACAGTGGATTTTCAACCAGCTGGCGCCCTTCAGGGAGGTTTGTATGCTTAAACATTGGGTAATCGTGCCGGTTATTTGCGCAATGTGCGGCGGCGTGGCGTTTGCTGCCGGGGAGGACAAGGCCCCGCAGCTNTATCCGAAGGAACAACTGAAAACCTGGGACCGCGACAAGGTGGCCGGGGGAGAAGGCGTTCTTTACGGCAAGTTCTCCCATACCCGCAATGACGCCCTGAAAGACTGGGCCATAAAGGAAATCGGCTGGATGCGCCTTGAGCCGGGCGCCTCCATCGGCATGCACAAGCATGAAGCGAANGAGGACGCCTANATCATNGTTTCCGGCGAAGGCGTGTTTACGGACACGGCNGGCAAGGAAACNCCGGTGAAGGCCGGNGACATNACCATNGCGCGGAANGGCGATTCCCATGCNCTCAAGAACACNGGCNCCGAACCCCTTGTGTTNCTGGATGTCATCGGGCAGCAATAGCGCTCCCGGTCAAATCCGTTTTTCCTCCAATCCCCGCCTGGCGGGGATTTTTTCTGCATAAAAAACGCCCCTCCCCCCGCNGCCGGGGGAAGGGGCGTTTTGTCATTCAGCGGAAGGGCNNGNCGCCACTAGCCCCAGAGCACGAGNCCGGTCTCNAGCGGNGAGGACAGGCCCTTGTGCACCGGCATGATCCGGATGCCGTAGCGGTAGGCACCGTTGCGGCGCGGGATATAGGTGGCCGAATAGGTGATGCCGTTGCCGTTCATGCGCGGCTCGAGCCGGAGCACGTCCGGCCTGTCGCGGAAGTTGCCGTTGGCGAAGGTGCGGCCGATGACGAGCTGCGCCAGGATTTCCTCGGGCTTCATCTCGCCGGGGTTGAGGCGCAGGCGCACGTTGACCGGCTCGCCGCAGAGCATGGTGTTGCCGTCCGCGCCGCTCAGGATGATCTCTTCCATCTTCACGGTGCCGAAGCGCACGGGCAGGTCCTTCTTCCATTCGGCCACTTCGCGGCANAGCTCCCAGTTGTCCTCGGCCAGCTCGTCGCGGCGCGCCGCGGCCGGGCAATAGGCCTCGTGCACATAGTCGCGCACCATGCGGTTGCTGCTGTACATGGCCGTGAGGCTCTTGAGCGAGCGCTTGGACATGGTGATCCACCTGCCCGGCAGCCCCTGGTTGTTGTAGTCATGGTAGAGCGGCAGCACATGGTGCTCGAGCAGGGTATAGAGGGCCTCGGCGTCGGAGTAGTCGTTCTGGTCGTCCGTGGGCAGTTCCAGGGTGACCACCGGGCCGATGGTCCAGCCGTTCTCGCGGTTGTAGCCCTCGCACCACCAGCCGTCGGAGATGCTCAGGTTGATGCCGCCGTTGACCGGNAGCTTCATGCCGCTCGTGCCCGAGGCCTCGTGCGGGCGCCGCGGCGTGTTGAGCCACACGTCGCAGCCCTGCGAGAGCAGGCGCGACACCGCGAGGCTGTAATCCTCCATGAAGAANATCTTGCCGAGGAAGCGCTCGTCCCGGCTCATNNTGATGACTTCCTGGAGGATATTGATGCCCGCCTCGTCNGCCGGGTGCGACTTGCCCGCGAANACGAAGGCCACCGGGCGCTCGGGATCGTTGATGATCCGGGCGAGGCGGTCCGGGTCGGCAAAGAGCAGGGTGGCGCGCTTGTAGGGCGCGAAACGCCGCGCGAAGCCGATGAGCAGGGTGCCGGGCTTGAGGGCGCTCTCCATGAGGGCGCGCTCGGCGCGGTTGAGGCGGNACTTCTGCGCGTAGNCGGGGATGGCGGCGCGNAGNGCGTCGAGCAGCTCCTCCTTCTGGGTCATGCGCGCGGCCCAGTAGGTGTCGTCCGGGATGCTGTCCACCTTGGCCCACACCGGGTCGTCCGGCTCGGCCTGGAGCCAGCCCTNGCCGAGATACTGNTTGAGCAGCTCGTGCATCTGCGTGCCCACATAGGAGGGCGTGTGGATGCCGTTGGTNACGTAGGTGATGGGCGTTTCGGCGAGCGGCAGGCTCTTCCAGAGCTTGTTCCACATGTGCCGCGAGACCTCGCCGTGCAGGCGGCTCACGCCGTTGGCCCAGGAGGAGAACCGNAGCGCGAGCACNGTCATCTCGAAGTTGTGGGCATTGCCGCCCTCGATCTGGCCGAGCTGGACGAACTGNNNCCAGTCCAGGCCGAGCTTGNAAGCGAAGNTCGTGAAGTAGCGGCTCATGAGGTCGAGGGAGAAGGCCTCGTTGCCCGCGGGCACNGGCGTGTGCGTGGTGAACACCGTGTTGGAGCGCACGCGCACCGTGGCCTCGTCATAGCTCATGCCCTGGCCCATGCACTCGAGCAGGCGCTCGATGACGAGGAAGGCCGAATGCCCCTCGTTCATGTGGTAGACATGGGGCTCNAGCCCGAGGGTGCGGATGAGGCGGATGCCGCCCATGCCGAGGAGCATTTCCTGNAGNAGGCGGATCTCGCGGTTGGCCTCATAGAGGCGGTCGGTGATCTTGCGGTCCTCCTCGCTGTTGCGGGTGGTGTCCGTNTCCATGAGGTAGAGGGTGACGCGGCCGACCTTCATCTGCCAGATGCGCGCGTAGAGGATGCGGCCGGGNAGCTCGAGCTGGACATAGAGCGGCGCGTTGTTGGCGTCCGTCACCNNGCTCACGGGCAGCTGCGAGAAGTTGTTGAGCGGATAGACGGCCACCTGGCGGCCGTTCTCGTCGATTTCCTGCTTGAAGTAGCCGTTCTTGTAGAGCAGGCCGATGCCGAAGAGTGGCACGGCCATGTCCGAGGCGCTTTTCAGGTGGTCGCCCGAGAGCACGCCGAGGCCGCCCGAATAGATGGGCACGGACTCGGTGATGCCGTATTCCGTGGAGAAGTAGGCCACCGGGTGCTTCACGTTGACGTGCTCGTCAAGGTCGCGCAGGGGCTCGGCCATGTAGGCGTCGAACTCGGCCATGACCTCGGTGTAGAGGCGCATGTAGTCCTCGTTGGCGACGAGGGTCTCGAGGCGCTCGTTGTCCGCCTGGCCCAGCACCTGGATGGGATTGTGGCACTTGTCCCACATCTGCGGGTTCAGGGCCATGAAGAGCGCGCGGGCCTTGTCGTGCCAGCACCACCAGAGATTGTTGGAAAGCTCGCGCAGGCGCGCAAGCTCGGGCGGCAGCTCGGCCACGGCGAGGATGGGCCTGAGGAAGGGCGTCACCGAGGAGGAGGCCTGCAGCACGCGGTTCATGCCCTCGCGGGCCTCGCTCTCCTGTTCGGTGCGGGCCGTGGATTTTTCGAGCGCGATGCGGAAGGCCTCGAGATANTTGGCGAAGAAGTGGCTCCAGGAGGTGAGCTCGGCNANGTCGCGNGCGCTCTTGCGCAGCTCGGCGAGGGTGTCCGGGGCCATGGTCGCGGCCTNGAGCACATAGGTGTGCAGCATTTCCGCGCTCTGGTCGAAGTTCATGCCGCGCCTCGGCATGACGGCCACGCCGCTCTTTTCGTCGTTGCCCTTCTGGGCGTTGCGCGCCCACATGCCGAAGCCGGAGAGGTCGGTCGTGAGGGTGGGCACGGCCCAGGCCGCGCATTCCTGCGGGGTGTAGCCCCAGGGCTCGTACCAGGAGGGGAAGAAGCCCATGTCGCAGGCCGAGATGACATCCTCATACTGCATGTTGAGGAAGCCGTCNTGGCCGTCCAGCATGGCCGGCACGAAGATGACCTTGACGTGGCTGTCCGGCTGGTTGTTGAGGCCGAGGCGGCGGCAGGCGTTGATGATGGGGTCCTGCGGGGCGTTCCAGGCGTGGTGCGTGCAGATGAAGGGGAGCCCGTTGTCCGTGGCGTTGGGGTCGCCGGAGACCGCGGCCTGGTTGACGCCCGTGTGCCCGCCCATGACNAGGCAGAGCGCCAGGATGGAGGCGTCCGTGCCGCGCAGGTTCCTGTCCGCGCGGGCCAGCGCGTCGAGGAAGATGTCGATGCCCTTGTTGTGCATCTCGTAGCGCCCGGAAATGGCGAAGATGCGCGTGTTCGGGGCAAGCTCGGTGCGCAGGAAGCGGTTCGCCGCCTCCATGACCTTGGCGCGGTGAGCGGCGGGCACCTTGCGGTCTTCCGTGAAGTCCGGGATGACGCGCATGTCGAGGCCGTTCACGGTGATGACNTCNGGCGAGCGGCCGAGGAAGACCGTGGACTCCTCGCCGGTGATGGGGCTCACCGTGGTGAAGGCGTCGGCCTCGCGCGCGGACGCGCTCTCCATGGACCACTTGGCGGTGATGTTCTGGGCGGCGGCCTCCTGCGCGGGATTGATGCTGCGCAGGTTGGAATAGATGTCGCGGCCCGTGCCCGCGAGNGCGCGGCCGAGCATGGTGGCGTGCGTGGTGAACACCGTGCCGATGGCGGGCGCGTTGCGCTTGAGGCTCAGAAGGCCCGCGCCGCACATCCATTCATGGAAGAGCGCCACGGAGCGGCCCTTGGTGGGCGCAACGAGGCACTCGTGGATGGCCGCGATGACCTCGCCGCAGGCCGTGGCGAACATGACGGGCTCCACATAGTCCCAGCCGCCGGAAAGGGAGTCCACGCCGAAATTTTTCCACAGGTCGAAGAGCAGCTGGTTGCTGCCGTAGCGCTGGTCGAAATTGACGAGGATGGCCTTGGGGCGCCCCGGAATATTCCAGCGNCCGAGGCTGCACTTCAGGTTGCGCGCCGCGAGCGCCGGGCGGATGGAATCCCAGATGTGCTCGTCCGTTTCCTCAAAGCCCGCGTTGTGCTGAAGCTGGGGGCCNAGGAGGAAATAGTCCTCGCCGAAGGTGTCCACGGCCTGAAGGGCCTTGCTGCTCACCACGGAGTAGATGCCCCCGACCTTGTTGCAGACCTCCCAGCTCACCTCGAACAGGGTCACGGGAGCGTTGTGGAATTCCATGATCTCTCCTTTGGGCGTCGCCGGACGCCGGGCGACGGCCGGCAGGGTTTTTAACGAAAGGCTGAACCGTGGCGGTTTTTTCCCGTCACGGTTCAGCGGCGTCTAGCCTTCGGGGCCTGTGTCAGGCCTTGGATTCCCCGGACTTTTTGGCCGGGGCGGATTTCTTCGCCCCCTTGGCGGCTCCGGCCGCTCTAGGCGGGGCCTTTTTGGGGGCCGCTTTCTTGGCGGGAGCCTTCTTTGCCGGAGCCTTCTCGGCGCCCTTCGTGGCCGCAGTCTTTTTGGCCTCGGGCTTTTTGGGGGCGGCCTTTTCCTTTTCCGGCGCGGCCTTGGCGGTGGTGCTGCCGGCCTTTTTCGCTTCGTCCCTGGCAGGGACGACCTTGCGGGCCATCTTTTCCACGTCCTCCACGAGCTCCTTTTCCGCTTCCGCCGCCGACACGCGCATCTCAAGGTCCGAGAGCACGTTCATATAGGTGATGTAGGCGTCATACGGGCTCGGGAAGGGATTGGGCCTGTCCGGCGCATGGGCCGTGAACCACTTGGTGGACATATAATGGAAGTGGTCGGAGCTTTGCAAGCGCTCAAAGTCCCGCGTGATGTCAGGAGCGCCGAGCGCCTGGACGCGCTCCGTCATCTTGTAGAGGGTGTGGATGGCGTCCTTCTGCATGTCGTTGCCGAGCCACGCGGTGAGGTCGCGGCCCTCGTAGTCCCAGCTCATGAAGTCGGGCACGTCCAGCTCGCCCACGCTGGGGAGCTTTTTCACGGCCTCGGCGGGTGTTGCGAAGTGGAAGTCCCTGTTGGCGAGGATGCGGTCGGGGAGCGCCTCCATAAAGGCGAAGATGCCGGACTCCCGCTTGTTGCGCAGGCCGAACACATGGTAATCGTTGAAGATGTTGATGACCTCCGCGTCGCCCGCCAGGCTGTGGATCCAGCCCGCGTACTTCTCCGCGGTGAGCGGCCACTGGTCCCACGACTGGTCGCTGAAGCGGCGCCCGAGGTCCGTGGAAAGGCGGATATTGCGCAAAAAGAGCTTCACCATGGGCGCGCCGATGGGGCTGTAGAGATAGTTGGGGCTGCGCCAGCCGAGCACATGGTCCGCGCCTTCGGCCATCACCGCCTTGTAGCCGAGCTCGCCCAGGGCCACGCCCATGGCGTTGTTGTAGACAAGTTCCGCATTGCGGTAGGTCACGGGCTTCTTGCCGAAGAGCCGCTTGATGCGTTTNGCGTGGTCCTCCACCTGGCGCACGAATTCCGGNTTGGAATAGAGGAAGGAGAAGCTGTGCGGCGCGGTCTCGCAGGCGAATTCCACGCTGCCCGTGGCGGCCAGCGCCTGGAAGCTCTCCAGCACNTCGGGCGCGTACTGCTCGAACTGGTCGAGCGCGGTGCCGGAAATGGAGAAGCAGACCTTGAAGTCCTTCCCGTAGCGGCGGATGAGCTTCAGCAGGAGGTCGTTCATGGGCAGATAGCAGACCCGCGCCGTGTAGAGGAGGATGTCGCAGTTCTTGTCATCGTCCTCGTAGATGGAGTTCTGGCCCATGTCAAAGACCGTGTAGCGGCGCAGCCTGTACGGTTCATGCACTTCGTAGCAAAGGCAGAGAGCTGGCATCAGTTTTCCCCTGTAACGTTGCGGTAAATTTGCAGAAGCTGTTCCGCCGCATTGCCCCAGCGGATGGATTTCATTTCTTCGCGGCAGTTCTTGACCAGGTCCTCGGCGAGGCTCGGGTAGCGGAGCACCGCGCAAATCTTGTCGGCCATGTCGCGCGTGTCCCAGAAGTCGGCCTTGAGCGCGTGCTCGAGCACCTCGGACACGCCCGACTGCCGCGAGAGCAGCACCGGCACGTCGTAGAGCATGGCCTCCAGCGGGGTGATGCCGAAGGGCTCGGACACCGAGGGCATGACATAGAGGTCGCTCAGGGCGAACATGCGGTCCACCTGCTCGCCGCGCAAAAAGCCCGCGAAGTGGAAGCGGCTGCCGATGCGCAGCTGCCCGGCCCGGCGCACCAGGCGCGGCAGCATATCGCCGCTGCCCGCCATGAAGAAGCGCACGTTGGGAATCTTTTCGAGCACCAGGCGCGCGGCCTCCATGAAGTATTCNGGCCCNTTCTGGAAGGTGATGCGCCCGAGGAAGAGCACGCGCTTCTCGTGGCGGATGCGNGGCGGNATNTCNTANNGCCNNGCCACGTCNNGGCGNTNCACCGCGTTGTAGACCACCTTGACCTTTTCCGGCGGCACGCCGTAGCGCTGGATGACCANGTTGCGNGTGAGCTGGCTCACGGCCACCACNACGTCCGCGGCNANNAGGCCNGCGCGCTCNATGCCGGCCACCACCTCGTTGATGTTTTCGCCGCTGCGGTCATATTCCGTGGCGTGGATGTGCACNACGAGCGGCTTGCCNGTNAGCGCCTTGGCGAGGATGCCCGCGGGATANGTCATCCAGTCATGGGCGTGGATGACNTCGAAATCCTCGCGCAGGGCGATGGCCCCGCCGAGGCGCCCGTAGCGGTAGACCTCGGTCATGAGCTCNGGCCCGTAGCCGCCNTTGAGCTTCCANGTGAAGGCCGGCCCGGNGNNGGTNTTNACCACCTCGCCGCCNGGCGTGGACNNNCTCGANAGGTTNTTCAGGGCCTCGCGGTAGCTCTCCGGNGTGAGGTAGGGCATGAGCGGGCTGTCNACCTGAAGNTAGCGGATNTTGGACCGCCANATNTCCTGCCCGGCCCAGGCCATNCGCTCCTGCACCTCCTGGGTGATGGGCGTGCCCGAGGCCGANTCCAGNTTGAGGAAGTCGGTGGCCGCGNCCTCCACATGGGGCAGNACNAAGATGACCTCNACNCCGAGCTGNGCCAGNGCNNGNGTCATGCCGTAACAGGCTGTGCCGAGNCCGCCGCTGATNTACGGCGGAAACTCCCAGCCGAACATGAGGACTCGCATCAGGCATCCCCCTTCTTCTTGGCGCGCTNGGCCTGCTTGGCNGCGGCNGGCNNNGGCNGCCGGGGATTCGTCTTCNAGNANCATGGTCACGCGGCACACGCCCGCGGTGTCGCCGGAGACNGGATTGGCGAGGCGGTGCGCGANCTTGTGCTCCCAGGCGTCATANACGCCGGGCGCGGCNCGCTTNAGGCGGATGAGCATCCNNAGGCACTCGGCCACGCTCCAGGCCTGGGCGATGGTNCCGTTGGGNCGGGCCGGCGGCGAGGCGTCGAATATCTCNGAGATGCTGCCGAGGCCCGCGTCCATGAGGTGGTCGGAAAAGAGCGGNGTCACGCGGTCGAGCAGGGCNTTNGCCGCGCCGTCCGTNTCCCAGGCCACGCGCANNAGGCCNTCCGTGTANTGNCCGAGCAGCCAGGGCCAGATGGTGCCCTGNTGNTAGGCGGCGTCGCGCTCGGCCGGGCCGCCCTCGTACNTGCCCTTGTAGGCCGGGTCNGNCGGGGCCAGNGTGCGCAGGCCGTAGGGCGTGAGCAGNCGGTTGCGCACGCATTCCATCACCTGCGGNCGGTACTGCTCCTCAAGGATGGGATGCGGCAGGGAGACCGCGAGTATCTGGTTCGGACGGATGCTCTGGTCGAGCAGGCCGTCGCGCCAGACGTCGCCGAGATAGCCGCCGTCCCGCGCCACCCAGAAATGCTCGAAAAAGCTCTGCCGCATGGGTTTGAGGTCGCCCATGCGCCAGTCGGGCTCGTCGAACTTCTTGGCGAGGTGGTCCACAAACACGAGGGTATTGTACCACAGGGCGTTGAGCTCCACCGGGCTTCCGTGGCGCGGGGTCACGGGCTTGCCGTCGCTCATGGCGTCCATCCAGGTGAGCTGGGTGTGGCCGTTGCCCGCGTGGATGAGGCCGTCCTCGTCCACATGGATGTCATTGCCCGGGCCCTTGCGGTAGCCCGCCACGATCTCCTTCAGGGCCTTCCAGGCGTGCTCGCGCACCCAGGCGTAGCCGTCGGGATTTTCCGCAAGATAGCACTGCACGGCGAAGGCGTACCACAGGGCCGCGTCCGCCGCGTTGTAGGCGTGTTCCCCCTGATGGGCGAACATGTTGGGCACAAGCCCGTTTTTCATGGAGGCCGGCACCTGCGCCAGCACGTCCAGCCCGAACTGGGTGCGCCCGCCGTAGAAGGCGAGGCCGGGCAGCGCGATAAGCGTGTCGCGGCCCCAGGCGTCGAACCAGTGGTAGCCCGCGATGACGGCCGCGTCGCCCGCCGGATTTTTCACGCAGAACTGGGCGCCCATTTTTTCAAGGTGGCCGATGAGCCCGTGAATCTGCTGGTGCACGGCCATGCGCGGCTCGCTCTCGGCCCGCCAGGCGGCCTCGAGGTCGGCCGCGCCGCCCCCCTTGGCCGCGGGCATTTCCTCGGTGCCCACGGCGAGGTAGACGCTGCCGCCTTCGGGGAGCGGCGGCAAGGGGATGTCCATGACGCNGGGCTGGAAGAGGTCTTCCTTNTCNGGGAAGCCGCGCTCNCGCTCCTGNAAATANACCACATTATAGAACCAGTCNGGCTGNGGCGTGAACACCGAGGCGCTNCCCGCCTGNATNTAGAGCGCGGGCATCCCCTCATAGGGCGCGATGGAAAAGCCGCCGGGCGCCGCGTCCGTGTGCGGGCGGATATTGCCGTTGGCGCCGGTCAGTTCATGAAAGCCCCTGTAGGCGAGGAGCGGCCTGAGCCGCAGCGAAAGCNGGGGGAGCCTTGCGTGGTTCTTTTCCGGGCCCTGCAGGGTCCAGCGGAAGAGCACGCGGTTNTCCCCGCGCACGAGCAGCACCTCGCGGGTGAGGCGCACGTCGCCCACGCGGTAGGTGAACTGCGGCCACGGGTCCAGCGTGAATTTTTCNAGGTACTGGTGGCCNGNGGGGTGCAGCACGCCNGGNTGCTGCCGCGTGGAGATGGGAAATTCCTTGGCGCCGCCNGTNAGGGANTCCTCCATGGCGGAGAGCAGCACCTGNCGCCCGTCGGGCGTGGCGANNACGAGCAGCCCGTGGTATTTGCGGGTATTGCAGTANAGGATGCTGCTGCTGGCGTAGCCGCCCAGCCCGTTGGTGAGCAGCCATTCCTTGCGCAGGGCCCTGCGCGTGTTCTGGCAGGCGGCCTTGTCAAAACTGAACCGCATACGGCCTCCTGAAGTGGAGGTTGAAAGGAAGCCGGGCTGTGCTGCGGAAAGCAAATATGAAAGACGACGAGAGGGCAGCGCATGACCCGGTCGCTCGGCCGCGGCGCACGGGCCGTGGCCCGGCGGGGGAGGGATTTCTTGCGGGCAGGTGCCGGAAAGCCCGGAGAGCCGCTGGCGCGTTCCTCCGCCGCCTTGGGTGAAGTGTAGAAAATTTTTTTCTGGCTGTCGAGGTTTCGCGCCCCTCCGGCGCGGTTTTCCCCGTGTTTTCTCCTCTGCGCCCCTCCCCCTGCGCGGGGGAGAGTTGTTGATTCCCCCCATCCGGTGTATCAGGCGGCATGGGCGCCCCGCGCGGCCGCGCGGCTTCGGGCAGGAGGCGTTCAGGAGGGACAAGCCATGCGCGACATTCTCAGGGACAGGGAGGGGGCGGTCCCCATGCTCGGCGAGGAACTCATGCGCCTTGCGCTGCCGCCGCTCGCCGGCAGCGCCTTCCTCGAGATCGGCTGCCACGAGGGCTATTTTTGCGGTTTCGCCTGGTTTGAAGGCGCGGGCAAGGTCATCGGGCTTGACGCGGACACCCAGGCCCTCGAGAGGGCGGCCGAGCGCTTTCCTCACTGCGCCTTCAGCGGCATCTCCGGCAACTTCGCCAAGCTCCTCGTGGAGGAGGGCGGCTTTGATGTCATCCTCTGCTCCTTCCTCCCCGGCTTCCTTGATACGGCGTCCTTCCTGCCGCTCCTCATGTCCGGGCTCACGCGCGGGGGCACCCTCGTCCTCAAGCTCCCCATGGCCGAGCAGGCGCCCGCGGAAGGGAGGACCATCACGCAGGCCGCCCTTGCCGGCCCCGCCCTCTCCCCGGCGGAGCCGCGCGTGGCCCAGGCGCTCGACGCCTATGTATACTGGGACATGGGCGAAAGCGTCTTTCCCACCGAGGACGGCTCAAAAAAACATATCCTCCATATCCGCAACAAGGCGCCCTATGCCATCCTGCTGCCCGGCGAGCCCGGCTCGGGCAAGGCCGGCGTGGCGCGCCGGCTGTTTGCCGGGCTCCCCGTCATCCACGGCGACACGCTTCTCACGCAGCTCGCGGCGCTCCCGCCGGGGAGCCTCAAGGAAAGCCACCCGCTCCTCGACCGCCTCTGCTCGGGCGGCCAGCATGCCCAGAGCGCCCAGGCCCTCATGCTCCAGGTCTTCAATTCGGCCGCCGGCATCCAGTATGCGCACCTTTTGGCGGAAATGGCGGGCGGCCGGGATTTCGTCTATCAGGGATACGTCCATGAGGGCTTCCGGCAGGTCTTCAAGAAGCAGCTCGAAATGCTGGGCTATGAGGTGCTTGGCGTGGAG
>JAAUYX010000002.1 GCA_014804905.1 Desulfovibrio sp.
CTTATCGTCTATGACCCCACGGATTACCTTATCGACGGCGGCGACGGCATCGACTTCATCCTGGCTGGTGGCGATGCTGATGTCTCTCTCGACAAGCTCCTGAACGAGGGCAACGGCGAAAACGGTATGCCCATCGTCAATGATGTGGAAGTGCTGATCAAGGGCGTGGACACGGCGAGCCTCACCAGCATGGACATGCTCGCCGAAAAGTTCGGCCTGCGTCTTGAAAAGGATGAGGACGGGCAGGACAGGCTCATGGTGGATATGACCCAGTGGACAAAGGGCGATACCGCCGACGGCGTGACCACCTGGACGAACAACGCTGATGCCAATATCACCATGGAGACTACCCTGCAGCAGACCTCTGACGCGGACGGACAGGCAGTGCTCACCGCCAAGATGACTGCGGAGACCGGCGGCAACTGATGTGCCAAGGGTGTGGTGGCGCACCGTCGCGGCGCGCCACCACACCCCGGAGCAGCGGCACCCGGGAAACCAACCTGGCGGGGGCCTGCGGGGCGCATCCATCAGCCTATGCGTGTTCTCTTCATCAGCAACTATTTCCCCGGTGATTTGGGGCCGCTGGCGCGCGTGCTGGCGGCCCGACCGGAAAACGATGTGCTCTGCGCCTCCATCCGCCAGCGCAAGGACTTTGTCTTGCCCGGCGTCCGGCGCGTGCGCCTGAAAAACTGCCACGCCCTCTTCGGCGGGGGGGAATCCAGCGTTTCGCGCATCTGGGAGGAAGTCGTGCAGCGGGGCGCGGGGGGGCTGCGCTCTATGCAGTCCCTGCGCGAATCCTGGGGAGGGCCGGACATCATCTTTGCCTCGCTCGCCGCCGGGGCTGGCCTCTTCGCGCCGCAGGCCTTTCCCGACGCCTTTATCGTTGCCTATGCGGAAAGCGGCCTCAAGAATTACTCCCTGCTGCCGCAGAAACTGCGGAACGCCTGGGCCCTCATGCAGGGGGTGCTCTTTTTGCAAGGGAATCTTTGCTACGCCTTCAGCGAGGAGGAGCGGCGCCTCTTCGCGCCCCAGTTGCAGGGCGGCATCCGCCTTGTCCCCCCTTGCGTGGACACGGAACTTTTCTCGAAGAAAGCCGCTGAGCCATGGCCCGGTAATGGCCGCCCGCTGCTGACCCTGAACGCCATCGGCATCGAGGGGCCGTCGCTGGCGGAGTTGCTTAAAACCGCCCATTTAGCGCTCAGGCAACTCCCCCAATGCAGGGTTGTCGTCCTGACTGAAAACAGTGCCCGCAGTCTGAGCCTGAAGCATGTAGCCGACGCGTGGGAAGATGCGTGCCGTAACCGACTTGAGGTATATGACGCACTGCCCTTCTTCCGCTATAGGGACCTGCTCGCCGCCTCTTCCCTCGTCGTCTGCCCCGGAAGCGGTGAGGCGGCGAGGCGTGTCATGCTTCAGTGCATGAGTTGTGAGACCTTGCTCATGGCCACGCCCAATGCAGCCAGTTTTTTGCGCCTGGGTATCAATATGCTTGAGCTTCCAGCCGGCGATTTCGCGGATGCCGTGTGGGCCGCGCTGCGAAACATCCCCCCCGCAGGTCATCCAGCCCCCCAGGCTCGCACGGCACGGCAGAACGTGCTTGCACAGTATAGTGAGGCAAACGTGGTTCCCCGCCATCTGGAAGAGATTATACTAGCCTGGGAGGCGTGGTCAAAACAAAACCGTAAACAATGAAATCTACAGCCGTTTAACAGGATGCATGCCTGTCAATTGTACTGGGAATCATCGCAATTTTCTTGTTTGCCTGTTATCCTGAATTTGATGCTGAATTTGAACCTGTTTCCTTGAGTAATAGTCTATAATCTCAGCTTCTTTGTTGAATTGCTCCACATCCGGCCTGCCGATGTGTTTATCAATGATGAACTTGTCGCCTTGCGTTCCATAGGCATAATCCAAGATCCGTTGGAGGATGCCAAGTTTTGCTGCAAGGGTATCAGGCTGGAGAAGAGACGGGCTGTGCCTCTGCATTTCCTCCTCGATTTCTTTGCGGAGATAGCCGGCACAGCGCAAATGCACGGCGACGATGGCTTCCAGCCTTGACACGCCAACTTCTATATCCGCATAGCGACGTCTGACCATTTCACGATAGGGTTCGACCGGTTTTTGCAGTTTCCCGATTTTTGGGAAATAGCCCTCATGAAAATGACCATACTTTGTACCGGGCTGGAGGGTACGCCTTAATCTCCATATGTCCGCCAGCCAAGGGCTGCGCAGTCGGAGCCAGTCCTTGAATCGACCGCAAGCCATTTTGGGCATTTTTACCAGTTTTCTCCTCATGGCCATAAGTTCCTGACTTTGCTGGAATGGCATGAAAAACTTGGCTATGCTTACAAATTCCTCTCCATGTTTGGCAAGATTGGCGTATGCCCGCTCGCGCTTCTCTTTCTGATTTCTCTTGAATGCACCAATTTCAGCTTCATTCTGCTTAAGGATTTCAGCCCTTTGCAATTTGTGGGCTTCAATTTCAGCATGCCGGATTTTCCGGTAGTCCCGCCATTGTTCTTCAGCTATTACGGTCACTGGCTCCGGCTCAATTTTGGGCATTGNTNNGGAATAATCGCCNGCCNTGAANTCNCCAAGNCTTTTGCANAGTTTNCCCATGCTGAACTGACGGTCTATGGACGAGGCTTTCACGGCCATATCTCCAACAAAAACAATCCCGCCTGAGCCTTTCTTTTCAAAGCGCAAGCCAACTTCTTTCAAGCCCTTATGCAGTTCTTCCCATGATTTGGCTTCCTCAATGATTTTACGACCTCTTTGCTGGGCAATTCTCTGGGCTGATTTCTCGCCAGTGTAGTTTTCAAAGTCNTGCGCCCTGCTGGATGGCGGCTNTTTCTTCCTCGGCTCGTTGCGGACGACCTGATTGTTTTCGTCCACGTGATACCGGGCCTTCCTCTGAGGCTGCCATCCCTGTTTTTTCTCGATCATGGCCACAATCTTGTGGGCCGCTTCGATGTCAAACCCNTTGTGGGGCTGAATAACCTGNAAGGTATCCGGGTGAACGCGGTTGACAAGGATATGGGCATGAACATTCTGGGTATTGGCATGAACGGCCACAAGCGTCTGATGCCCCTCCAGCCCCATGCCTTGGAGAAACATCTGCACGGCCTCNGTNACNTGCNCNTCNGTGGGNATNTCNTTCTCGTTCCAGCTTAACATCCAGTGGGCCACAGGCATCCGGCTCTTGACGGACTCCTCTGCCAGTGANATCAATTCCGCCTTCTGCCCCTTCCTTGTGGCGGCGATAAAATTCAGGGCTGATGACCAGACGCACTTATCCTTGCCATCCTCATCTTTCTCGGTCAGCACATAGTCGAACAGGCCACCAATCATGGCCCGCTTTGTCCGCGTGAGATTGGTACGCTTGAATTTCTTAAGGATCATTTTCCTGCCCCAGGAAATCAATGGCCGCTTGGATTTTCTTTAAGGTCTCCCGCATCTCGTGCCATGCTTTTGGCTGATTCGCGTTGCTTGCCAGCCGAATATTATGCTTGAGCAAGCCGCCGAGCCGCCGTAATTCCCTGATGGCAAGGTCATCGGTTCGTGCGATGATTGGTCGTCCTCCGAAAAATTTTCTCCGCATGTATTCGGCCACCGAGATGCGCGCTATCGCTGCCTGAGTTTGCAGCTTTTCGTCCTCGGCCTGGGTGATTCTTACCGTGCGTCGGCACGGGTATTTGGTGATTCTTTTCTTCATTTCTTTTGCCTCTGTCGTGCGAGAAGCGAAGCGCCGAGCGCGCGCAGGGAGTCCAGAGGGCGAAGTCCTTTGGCAGGTTGAAGTGGCTGGCGGCAGCCAGCTACCAACCTGTAAATTTTTACTGCCTCCACAAAACGAAATTTCCTGATCGGCATAAAACGACTCCTTCTCCAAAATTTTGCGCAAGCATACTCAGAGAAATCAGCGTATGACCAGCGAAAAAAACAAATGCACGGTATTATGTTCCGCTGGACTATGGCGGCAGAGAAACGTCGATCTCCCCGGCAAGATTACGGGGCGTGTTCACGCCGCTGGCTCGCGTGATGAGAGAACAGGAAGTATCGGGACAGATTTAAGAGGAGACCAGGACGTGGGAGATGAAACCTGAAGCGCGGTACACTGAAACCACATATCTTGGGTTCTTCCCTACGGTCATGCCCCTGAGCAGATCATCGATATGATCCTTGATGGTCTGGCGTATTTTGAAAGTGTCCACGCGAAGTTAATAATTTGGTGCAAACAGGGCGTCGTCACATATTCGTATTTGAGTACTCCCCTCGTTCGTATCGATTATGCGACTGGACGCCACGAATTGCCTCTTTTTTGTGCTTATTCATATGCAGGACGAGGGTGGACATAAGAAAACATCTTTACTCTATATTAAACAGGTGTACCGCTGTACCGGCACTTAAGCAGCGGTACAGCGGTACACCTGAAATCGGTCTATTTTGAACTGGCGTCAAGACGCTTCTTCAGGCGCTGAATCGCGCCCTTGGACTTGCCCATTTCCTCGGCACAGTCACGGATGCTGTAGCCGTATTCCAGGAGCCTTTTCAGTTCCTCCAGCTCCACATCCTCNATTTCCCGGACTTGCCAATGCAGGGCGTTCCCNTCGGTAATCAGGTTGGCCTCAAAAGGCTTGGCGTCATCTCCGAGAATGCCNCTNGCCTTGGTNAGNTGAACCTCAAATCTCGCACCCTCGGCCANCGCGTATTCCTTGGGCCTGCGAAGGCTGATAACCGTATCCATGATGTCCTCCTTGGCGCTGGTACCNCGCTGGTCGCCGGATTTGCCAGCATGGTGAACCAAGAGAACCGTGATGCCCCTCCGCCGCAGATCCAGAAGCCACGCCTGCATGGCCTGCCAGGATTGNGATTCGTTNTCCTTGCCNGTGCGGCAGAGNGTGGCNATNTTGTCNAGGACAANCATNTCCACNCCTTTCAGCAGCGGNTCAATCATGGATTGGCCGTTGGGTGTGGACAAATCGGGCATGGCGCAGGGTTGCAAATCTGGCGTAATGAGCGAAAGGTTCTTCAGAGCCTGAGGCGGAATGGCCATACCACCGACAAGAGAGGACAAGCGGCTCTGCATGGACGTGGCCGGCATTTCGCCATCCACATAGAGCGTTTTCTTNGGNANNGGNGCNCGCCAGTTGAACACAGCGCCGCCGGAGGCGACAGCCACNGCAACGCTCAGGNCCGCGAAGGTNTTGCCGACNCCNCGCGGNGCNTANAGGATGCCTATCCCTTGAACCGGCANGATGGGCGATAGAAGATAACCTCGGTCGGGTATCTTCATGGATAGGAACTCACTCATGTCGAGANCCACCAGACCTTGGCGCTTGNTTAGGGCCGCTTCCAGTTGGGAGCGGACGGCTTCCATCCCTTCGCTCTGGTGCAGATCATTGAAATCAGTGCCCGAGCCAGTGGTGAAGTTGGGAATCACGAGCGGGAGGTTTGTGGCTCTCGCGGCGTCCTCGCCTTTCTTTTGACCTGCTTCATCTGCATCTCCGCAAATGAGGATGGCCCGGTCGGGGAACCGCTCTTTTACCATCCTGGCGAGTGTTGA
>JAAUYX010000003.1:0-2642 GCA_014804905.1 Desulfovibrio sp.
ATGGCCATCTGGGGCAGCGAGTTGGCCTGGCCGAGCATGGCCACGGCCGATTGGGTGAGGATCTGATTGCGCACGAACTGTGTCATTTCCGTGGCAACGTCCACATCCGAAATTCGGGATTCTGCGGCCTGGAGATTTTCCGCCTGCACGTTCAGGTTGGTGATCGTGTTCTCCAGCCGGTTCTGCATGGCGCCGAGGTGGGCGCGGATCTTGTCCTTGGAGACAATGGCCTCGTTGATGGCGTTGAGCGCCTTCTGGGCCGCCTCCTGCGTGGAGACCGTGTAACCGTCGCCATCGGGGTCCGATTCATTGCCCACGCCCAGGGACGAGGCGGTCACGCTGCCGATGGTGATGTAGTAGTAGTCTTCCGCGGAATCGTTGCCCGTGCCGAAGTGGATCTTCATCTTGCCCTTGGCTTCCATCCCGCTGCCGTCATGGTCGCCGGAGAGCGTGCCGTTGAGCAGGTGGATGCTGTTGAAGTCCGTGGAGTTGGCGATACGGGTGATTTCCGAGGCCATGGCCTGGTACTCGGACTCGATCATCAGACGCTGGGTCGAGTCGTAGGTACCGGTGGCCGCCTGTTCCGCCAGTTCCTTGAGGCGGATGAGCTTTTCGTCAATGACGCCCATGGCTCCGTCTGCCGTCTGGATCATGGAAATGGCGTCGTTGGCGTTGCGCGCGCCCTGGTGCAGGGCCGCGATGTCCGCGCGCTGGAGCTCGCGGATGGCGAGGCCGGCGGCGTCGTCAGCCGCGCTGTTGACGCGCAGGCCGGTGGAGAGCCGCTGGGTTGAGGTTGCCAGGTTGCTGTAGTGTGCGTTCAGGTTTCGGGCCGTGTTGGCGGCCATCATGTTGTTGTTAATGACCAAAGACATTGGGCACCTCCTAGGGTGGTTGAATAAGCTGTGCCCGTCATATTGCAACCCATATGCCAAAGGCTAAATAGCGTTGTTTTTTAGCGTATTACATATTTTCTAGACTTTTGGGGCAAATTTTTCCCAGCCCGGATGCCGCAATTTTGGCGGGGTGGGCGACGATTTTTCCCAGCGAATCGGGAAGGATTCCTTAAGGATAACAGGCAGAAGCTGCCGGCGGCGAGGCGCGGAGGCGAGGGGAAAGGACGCCGGAGGCAGGCGCACAGGCGGAGAGGATGCTGGCTCGCGGGGGATACTGCGCCGGTGAGCGAGAGCTGCGGAAGCGGGCAGGCGAGAGAGCCGGGGCACGCGGAGCGGGCGTTTGTGGGGGGAAATTATGCCGGGGGAGAGACCGCAACGGGGGCGAGGGAAGCGCACATGTGCCCCGCCCGTACACGGGGCCCCGAAGTGCCGGGGAAGGGCCCGTTGCGACCGTGTGAAGGCCGGGGCGTCCATAGGGCCTAAAAGCATGGCATAGGCGCAGGAGAGGGCGGTATTTTGCCGGCCATTGGGAACGGCCGAACGGCGGGGGCCCTCCAGGGCTTTTTTGGCGGCAAGATATGCCAAGGGGCCCGGACCAGGATGCTGGAGCTTCGCCGAAATATGGCGGACTCCCGGCCCATTGGGGTGGGATGCGGCAAAAAACGCCGGAGAGAGGACGGAAAGCCGACACTTGGCCGTGGCCCGCGCGCAGCCCGCAAAAGCGGCAAAAAATCCCTTGAGAGGCAGGGGCGGCCGCTGGGCCGCACACCTCTATTATTGTTAAGGAAGGGCCGCGACGCTCGTCAGCGCAACGCCTCGCCAGGGGGCAAAAATCGTTCGGCCAACGCCAGCCAAGGGCGGACAGCCNGCNNNTTTTGCCGCCNCNGCNTCTTTTGCCCTCCNNCCTCCAGGNNACAAAAAAACGCCGGCCCTTGCGGGTCGGCGTTTTTCACGGAAGAAGCCGGAAGCGGCGCTATCCCTTCGCCGCGGCGCGCGCCCCGGAACCACTCCGGGGCCGCGCCANTCCGGGAACTGTNTNNTACTAGCGCTTCATGCCGATGACGGTNTCAAGCATGGTGTCAACGGTGGTCACGCCCTTGGAGTTGGCCTGGAAGCCGCGCTGCGTGGTGATCATGTTCACGAATTCGCGGCTNAGGTCCACGTTNGAGCCTTCGATGTTGTAGGCNCGGGTCACGCCGAAGCCGTTGTCGCCGGCCACGCCCTGGCGGGCTTCGCCCGATTCCTTGGTCTGGCCGTAGAGGTTGCCGCCCTCGCGCCGGAGGCCCTGCTTGTTGTGGAAGTCATAGAGGGCGATCTGGTAGAGGGGGATGGTCTCGCCGTTGTCATAGTAGCCGTACACCACGCCCGCGTTGTCGATNTTGGTGCCGGAGAGCACGCCCGAGGGGTAGCCGTCGGCCTTGGCGTNCTGCGTGATGTNGCTGGAGCTGCCNGCGGANNTNGCGTTCTCGGTNCGCATGGGGTCNTCGTACTTGGCNACGTCGCTGTTGTAGTCGATGGNGCGGCGCGTCAGCGTGGTNNCCTGGTAGAANGGTGCCCTTGACATTGNCCGGGATNNNGCCGTNGGCCNCNAGCGTCACCNGGGTATAGGTCTTGGTGGCNGCNTCNTANGTGTAGANGTCGGTNACGCCGNCCGNGGGCTTGCGCACGGTGCTGCGCNNGNNGAAGGGNCCGGTNTANNNCGCNCCGGTNTCGGGGTCNTCCAGGATNTTGCCGCTGGCGTCNGTNGCC
>JAAUYX010000003.1:2647-5496 GCA_014804905.1 Desulfovibrio sp.
CCANTNGCCGTCGNCATNCTGNGTGTAGAGCGGGAAGNCCGTGCCGGCAGGCCAAGTCNGANNNTCAAGNTNNNTGGCGNCGANNNTGATGTCNTNGNCGTAAATATAGTCNGTGACNGTGTNCNCCTTGGCGTAGCCGGGTTCCGTGTAGGTTCTGCCGGAGAGTTCGGCCAGGGAGCCGGTGTTGTCCCAGTTGCCGAGGCTGCGCAGGCCGAAGTCCAGCTCGATGATGTAGTCTTCCGCCTGGGACTGGGTGGCCGAGAGCTTTTCGCTCACGCTGTTGGCCAGCGGCTGGCCCGTGAAGTTGGCGCAGAAGGTGGGCAGGCCGTTGCTCGAGAACTTGGTCGCCTGCCAGCTCGAGAGGTCGTCCGGGTCAAGGGCGCACTGGTTGCCGGGATTGTTGGTGGCGGTCTGGTCGGTGGCGCCGTAGGTGTAGGCCGTCTGGTTGACCAGGTTGCCGGCGGCGTCGAAGATCAGGTGGCCGGTCATGAGCATGCCCGCGTTCTTGTTGGTGCCCTGCTCGGGGTCATTGTAGAACTGGGTGGGCTTCTTGGTCCAGGTGTTGGAGACCGGGTCGTAGCCTTCGCCGCCGTAGCTGCGCATGTCCTCTTCCGGCGGAATGGTCACGGCATATTCGTACACCGTGTAGCCGGCCGGCAGGCCCTCGAGCTCGTAGATGACGTTGCCGTCGGAATCCACCTGCTTGGCCGCCACCTGGTCGTAGTAGACCGTGAGGGTGTGGGCGTTGCCGCCTTCGTCGTACACCTTGATGGCCGAGGAGGTGGCGCAGGAGGTGTCGGGCATGGGCGGGTTCTTGGAGGCGTCCCACTGGTCGAAGAGGGCGGTCATGGGTGAGGAGTCGCTGGTGGAGCGGTCGCCGTTGCTGTTGCTGGTGAGGCCCATGGTGAAGCCGATGCTGGTGGTGCGCTGCGGCTCGAGGTACCAGGAATCCAGCACGATGTCCTGCGGCGTGCCCGTGCCCACGAAGGCGGACTCGTTGGCCTTGTTCTCGCCGAGGTTGATGGACTCGCTCTTGAAGGTCAGGCGCGTGGAGTTGTCCACCTTCCAGCCCTGGAGGTAGTAGCCCTCGGGGTTCTGGAGCTGGCGGTCGGCGTTGAAGTAGAAGTCGCCGGCGCGGGTGTAGTACACCTGGTCAGAATTGGGCTTGCGCACCTTGAAGAAGCCTTCGCCGTCGATGGCGATGTCGGTGACCGAGTTGGTGGATTCGAGCGAGCCCTGCGAGAAGTCGCCNAGCACCGCGTAGGTGGAAACGCCCGCGCCGATCTGCACCGGGCCGCTCGTGGAGCCGCCGTTGATGTACAGATAGTCGTTGAAATCCATGCGCTGGCTCTTGAAACCGATGGTGCTGACGTTGGCGATGTTGTTGCCCACGACGTTCATCTTTTCACCGTGAGCGAGCAGGCCCGAAACGCTGGTCCACATGCTGGCTGAAAGACCCATGACTTCCTCCGTTTGAACTTTGTGCGCCTTTGGGATAGTGGCGCGGTTTGGTTATTTGTTGTGGCGTTTTACCGCCGGGATAGCTTTGTTTTAGGCGGCCTTGGCTTCGTCGGTGGCGTCGCTTCCGGACTCTTCATCGCCGGAACCGCTGTTGCCTTCCGTCTTTTCGCTTTCTTCCGCCTTTTCTTCGTCCTTGCTTTCTTCTTCGCCCTTGTCTTCGCTCTCGTCCTTGTTGGAGGAGCTTTCCTTGACCTTGGGCGTCGTGACCTGGCGCACATTGGCGAGCGCCATGAGCTGGCCGCCGTCCATGCCGAGGTANACCGTACCGTTGTCGTTGACGACACCCGTCACCGTGGCGTCCACCACCTGGTCGGAGAGAACGGCCTCGCCCTTGTCGTTGAAGGCGGCGAGCGTAACCTGGTACACGCCGTCCGGGGCGTCCGTGCCGTTGCCCATCTTGCCGTTCCAGTTGAACTCGAAGGTCGTGCCCGCCTGCTTGCCGGCAAGGTCTTCCGTGTAGATGGTGTTGCCGTTGGCGTCCTTCACGCTCAGGGTGCCCTTGACCACGTTGTCGCCGAAGGCGTAGCGGAAGGTGCTGATGCTGGTTTCGGTGGCGCCGTCGGCGTTGGTGGCCGTGGTCTTGCCGATGGTGTTGCCGGAAACGCTCACGAGCTTGCCGATGTAGGAAGTGGCGTTGACCATCTGCTGGTTGTTGGTGGCGGTGGTCAGGTCTTCCATGCTGGTGTTGAGGTTCATGAGCTGTTCGAGGCTGGAGAACTGCGCCATCTGGGCGATGAACTCCTTGTCGTCCATCGGGTTCAACGGGTCCTGATACTTGAACTGGGTAACCAGGAGGAGCATGAACGAGTCCTTGTCCAGAGTGCTGCCCGACTGCTTGGAAAGGGCGGCGTTGAACTCGTTGTTGGTCTGGTTAAGGGCTGCCTGAATGCTCGACATGGTCTTCTCCGTTTTGGGCGGCCTAGGCTACGAGGTGCATGGCCTGCCCGGCATAACGTGCCGTTTGGCCGCTAATATGCACAGGCTGTTCCAAAACGGTTGGTTCTGAATTTCTTGAGTTATTGCGAACGGTTGCAAGATTGCGCAGCCGGGCAAGCTCTTCCCGGCGGGCATCTTCTTCCTGCCGCGCGTTGTGCTGGCTCATGTCCTGCCAGGCGGTGGAGGGGTTCTGGTCGGCAGAATTTTCCATCTGCACTTCTATCTTGTCCACCTTGATGCCCTGCTGCTCCAGATTGACCCGGATGGTGTCGAGCTGGCGGGTGACCATTTCGGCGGTCTCGCTTTTCTCGGAGCGGATCTGGGCGCTCACTTCGCCGTTGCGCGCCACAAGCGTGATGGTGATGGCCCCGAGCTCCGCCGGGTGCAGCTGA
>JAAUYX010000004.1 GCA_014804905.1 Desulfovibrio sp.
AATCGGCCGTGGCCATGCTCGGCCAGGCCAACTCGCTGCCCCAGATGGCCATGCAGCTCATCGGCGGCTAGGTCATCTAGACATAGGCTGTGGCAGACCAAAGACGGGAGGCCCGGGGGATTGTCCCCCGGGCCGGGTCACCGACCCGCTTCTCCGTCAAAGGCCACTCGCAGGCAAAGCGCCCGCACGCAGCGCCACGGCCAGGGGATATTCAGCAAGTGGGGGTGTTCATTACCGTGGTTTCGCAGGCCAGACATTTTTTGCGGAGAGCGCCTCAAGGGCGCAGGCGGCGGCATCTTGCTCCGCTTTCCGCATACTTGAGCCCTGGCCTGCAAAGGTCTCCCCGTCGGGCAGCGTGAGGCGCGCCTGGAAATGCTTGGCATGTTCCGGCCCGCTGGTAGCCTCCTGGGCATAGACCGGCATTTTGCCGAAGAGATGTTGCACCGCCTCCTGAAGGCGTGATTTGGCGTCCCGCGCCTGTGGCGCGGCCGTAGCCCCGGGCCAGTGCCCCGCATAGATGCGGGCTGTGGCGTCCTGTGCCGCGGCAAAGCCACCATCTTCATATATTGCGGCCAGCACCGCCTCCAGCGCATCGCTGAGAATGGCGTCCCGTTTACGGCCGCCCTGCTGCTCCTCGCCCTTCCCCAGGCGGAGATGGGCATCAAGCCCCAGTTCCCGCGCACGTTGGGCAAGGCCCACCGTACTCACGAGATGCGCCCTCAAGCGCGTCAGCTCCCCTTCCCGCAGTTTTGGAAAACGCCGGAAAAGCTCCGTGGAAACGCAGAGCTCCAGCACCGCGTCGCCCAGAAACTCCAGCCTTTCGTTATGCGCGCATCCCGCGCCGCGCTCATTGGCCCATGAACTGTGGGTGAGCGCCTCCTCCAGCAGTTCCGGCCGATTGAACCTGTGCCCGAGCCTGGCGGCAAGTTCTTCCGCGTCCATTCTGGCCCGCGTCTCTTTTTTCTCGTCCATGCGCCAAGTCTAGCCTATCCCTCGCGGATGGCAATGGAAAATCCCTTGACACGGCGCCGAGCCATGCCTACCTAACAAGGGGACCCTTTCCCTTGAAGGAGTACGACATGGCATACGACATCCGCCTGATGAAGCTGGTGACGGGCGAGCTCGTCATCGGCAAATATGACGAAGCCAAAGACTGCCTCACCGACGCGGCCGCCATCCAGACCATCCCGTCGCAAGCGGGCGTGCAGATGATGATGCTCCCCTACGGCTATCCCTTTGAGCCGGATTTCGGGGGCACTCTGGAGGGCAAGTTCTTCATCTACCGCTACGCCGACACCCCCAAGGAATTGCAGGACAAATACATCGAGGCCTGCACCAACCTCACCGTGGCCGGGGGCCTCGGCAAGTTGCAGTTCGGCTCCGGGCCGCTGCCCGGCGCCAACGGGAGCGGCCTCATCTCCTAGGGGCCTGACGGAATCCTGACAGCAAAAGGCGGCCGCGCGCCGCCTTTTTTATGGGGCCGAAAAAATCTATGCGCGACCTCCTGCCCCTCCTGCCCAGGCCCAGCCGCTACGCGGGCATCGAGGACGGGGCCGTGCGCAAGCACGCCGATTCCGTGCGCCTGCGCGTTGCCCTGGCCTTCCCGGACCTCTACGAAGTGGGCATGTCCTACCTCGGGCAAAAAATCCTCTACGGCATCGTCAACGCCCGTGAGGCCTGGTGGGCCGAGCGCGTCATGGCCCCGGACCGCGCGGCCGCCGACATCCTGCGCGAGCACGGGGCCCCGCTCAGCACGCTGGAATCCGATACTCCGCTCGCCCGCATGGACTGCGTGGCCTTTTCCATCACGCACGAGCTTTGCTACACCAATGTGCTCTACATGCTCGACCTCGCGGGCATCCCCCTGCGCCATGCCGACCGCCCGGAGAGCCTTGACGCCTGCCCGCTCGTCATGGCCGGGGGCGGGGCGCTGCTCGGGGCCGAGCCGCTGGCCCCCTTCATGGACCTCATGGTGCTCGGCGACGGCGAGGAGACCCTGCCCGAAGTCCTCGAGCTGCTCGAGCGCGCCCGCGCCGAAGGGTGGGGGCGCAGCCGCTTTCTGGAGGCGGCACGGCATATTGGCGGCGTCTATGTGCCCTCCTTTTTCAGCGCGGGGCCGGAAGGCCGCCTCATCCCCCGTTTTGCCGACCACGCCCGCCCGGCGCGGCGCATCGTGGCCGACCTCGAGGCCGCCATCTATCCGGCCCGGCAGGTCATCCCCGTGGGCGCGGTGCACAACCGCCTTTCGCTCGAAATCGCGCGCGGCTGTACGCGCGGCTGCCGCTTCTGCCACGCGGGCATGGTCTATCGCCCGGTGCGCGAGCGCAGCCCCGAAAGCGTGAGTTCCCTCATGGAGGCCTGCCTCAGCGAGACCGGATTTGAGGAAATTTCCTTCCTGTCCCTCAGCACGGGCGATTATTCCGCGCTCAAGACGCTCTGCGGCGCCACGCTGGACAGCTGCGCCCGCGAGCAGGTGACGCTTTCCCTGCCCTCCCTGCGCGTGGGCTCCATCGACGACGAAATCATGGGCCGCATGGCCGAGCTTCGGCGCACGGGGGTGACCCTGGCGCCCGAAGCCGGGAGCCAGCGCCTGCGCGACGTCATCAACAAGGGCGTCAGCGAGGAGGACATCCTCCTCCACGCGCAAAAGCTGCTCGAGCACGGCTGGCGACTGGTCAAGCTTTATTTCATGATCGGCCTCCCCACGGAGACGGACGAGGACCTCGTCGCCATCGCGGACCTCTGCCGCAAGGTACGCGATGCCGCGGGCCGCGGGGGGCCGCGCCTCCAGGTGACGGCCTCGCTCTCGCCCTTTGTGCCCAAGCCCTTCACGCCCTTCCAGTGGGAGCCGCAAATCGGCCTTCCCGAGATCGACCGCCGCGTGCGCCTGGTGCGCGAGCAGTTCAAGGGCCAGAAAGGCCTCAAGCTGCGCTGGCACGAACCGGCCATGAGCCACCTTGAGGGCATCCTCTCCCGCGGCGGCAGGGAAATGGCCGACGTGGTGGAACTGGCCTGGCGCAAGGGCGCGCTCTTCGACAGCTGGATGGAGCATTTTGACATCGCGCCGTGGCTGGAGGCGCTGGCGGAGTGCGGCATCTCCGCCGGCGAGTGCATCGGCGGCCGCGAACCCGGCGCGGCGCTCCCCTGGGGTCACCTCGAGGCCGGGGTGTCGGAGGCCTTCCTGCTCAGGGAGCGCGAGCGCGCGCTGGCGGGCAAGGTCACGCCCGATTGCCGCTACGGGGCCTGCCGCCAGTGCGGCGCCTGCGACACGGCCGCCGGGCCCTCGCTGTTGGCGGGCGGGGAAAAAGTTGCCGCCGGGGCGGAAGCCGCTCACCGCAACCGGCTCGTGTTCTCGCAACGGGACCAGGCCGCGCACCAGCCCCGGCGCGATGCCGAGGGGCGGCTCATCTGCAAGAGCGAGCGGCAGGAGCCGCCGCATCTTCCCCCGGAGCTCATCCACAAGGCCGCCGAGTACCGCTTCTGGCACACCAAGAACGGCGGTTGCGCCTGCCTGAGCCAGCTCGAACTCCAGGCCACGCTGGAGCGGGCGCTCCGCCGCGCCGCCATGCCGCTGGCCTTTTCGCGCGGCTTCCATCCGCTGCCCCTGCTCTCCTTCGGGCGGGCGCTCCCTGTAGGGGTGGAGAGCGACGCCGAATGGTTCGCCCTCACCCTGCGCCGCATCGTCGCGCCCGGCGAGGCTGCGGAACGGCTCGCGCCCTACCTGCCGCCGGGGATGCGCCTCCGGCTCGTGGAATTCACCACGCCCGGAAAGCGCACAGAACAGGCCGTGGCCGAGGTCTTTAGCCTGCATCTTGCTGGCGACGGCCCTGATGGGCCGGACAGCACGGACGACCTGCTCGCGCAACGCATGGCCGCTTTTGCCGCCCTTGCCGAAGCGCCCTTCATCCGCGAGGGGAAGAAAGGCCCCAAGAGCATGGACATAAGGCCCCTGCTCCTGCGCTGGAGCCCGGTTGCCCGGCCCCGCGGCGGCGTGACATTCACCCTCGATTGGACTATGGGCTATCTTTCGCCGCTCGCCTTCGTCCTCGCCCTGCTCGGCCCGGACGGGGAGGATGCGCGGCTGCGCGCCAGGCTCCGGCTGCGTAAGACCGGGCAGATATTCGCCGACGGCAGCATTTTCCCGCTGGAAGCCGGTACTGCCGGGGCGTAGGCGCGCGGCGTCGGAAGGAAAAATTTTTGTGACCTGAACTTCAGGCGCAACAGATTCGAGGAGGCGCAATGGCCCGGTCCACTCCCTTTCCCGACGACATGCCGTTTTCCCAGCGGGTGAAGAGCCTTGCTGATGAAGAACTGCTGGAAATCTGGGAAGAGACGCAGCAGGTGGAGCTGATGCTCAACCGCGAGATGCAGGCGGCCATTTCCCTTGCGCCCGAATATGAGCGGGCCATTGTGGAGGAATTGCGCCTGCGCTCCACGCGCGGCCTGTGCCGCGAGGCGCGCTGAGCGGCCCCTGAAGAATAGCCGCTATTTGTCCTCCTCTTTTTCAATTTTCTCTTCAATTTTTCCGACATCTTTTTCCAGAACGACGGTCCAGCGGCGAAAAAAGTACTTGAAAAACGGAAAGAGGAAAATAACCATCAGGAAAATCAGCATAACCAGCACGATGTACGACTGGTCATCGCACCACGGGCTCATGGCATCCCTGATGAACTGGAGAAATACCGCAACCGCGGTGCACAGCGCGGCGCTAGCGTTGAACAGCGCGGCGCCGGTCACATGTGGATTGAAGGGGGAATCGGATTGCAAAAGCCTGGGGTCGAAGCAGGTGTAAACCAGCTCTATGGCAGTATCCAGTTCCCTGTAGGCGCGTCTCAGGCTCTCATTTTTGGACTGCTCGGATTCAGGGGCGGCCGTGGCGGATTTCCACCAGAGAAATGCCGCGAGCAGATACATGGCGTCGATGAGAAAGTTCTGGAATGCTATCACGACGAATTCCTTGAGAGTCTGCGTTTATGGTCCTGACGGGATGAGAGCGCCTGCTCCCGGCATTTTTTGGAGCACTTTATACCTATCCCCCCGTGGCGTCCATGTGCCGCCAGGCACATCCCGCCCGTTCCTCGAGACACAAAGAGCGCGCCATCCGTGAGACAGCGCGCTCTTTTTCTTAAGCCGGAAAAACTCCGCCTAGGCCAGGTGCACCTCGTCGCGCGCCCAGTAGAGCAGGCGCGCGTGTTCCTGCACGTCGCGCAAAAGCGCCTCGCGGGCGTCGTCCGGCAGGTCGCGGATGCGCAGGAAGATATTGCGCTGCCCCTCCTGGTTGTTGGTGGAGAGGACCGAGAGGATGCGCGCCCCGTGCTTGCGCAAAAGGTCGAAAATGGGCCGCATGGCCCCGGCCTCGTTGGCGATTTCCATGCCGAGCTGGATGCCGCCGTCGCGCACGCCCGTGATGTTGACGAGCGCCTTGAACACGTCCTGGTCGGAAATGATGCCCACGAGCTCGCCCTTCTCGTCCACCACGGGGAGGCCGCCAATCTTCCTGTCGAGCATGATCATGGCGGCCTTTTCCACCGTGTCCGTGGGCTTGATGGTCACGGGCCTCGGGGTCATGATGTCCTTGGCCTTGATCTCGGCCAGGAGGTAATGCATCTCGTACATGTCGAGCGTGGTGGCCTTGGAGGGCGAGGCGTCGCGCACGTCGCGGTCGGAGATGATGCCCACCACGCGGCCGTTGTCGAGCACGGGGAGGCGGCGCACGCCGTGGTCCCGCATGAGTTTGCCGAGCTTGAGCAGGCTCGTGTCGGGCGTGACGGTGATCACCTCGGGGGTCATCCAGTTCCGTATGAGCATAGGGCCTCCCTGCGCCTTTCTTTGCCGGGCTCTGCGCCCGTTTTTGTCCAGCCAGCATACGCCAGCAGCCGCGCCCGCACAAGCCCGGCCGGGCTAGGTCCTGCGGCGGAACATCCACACGGCNACGCTCACCGCAACCACGCTGATGAGCCCGATTTTCCCNAGGTTGACGAGCGCCGCGCCAAGGGTGATGTCCTTGAGGAACACGCCCTGGCAGAGCGTGGTGAAATGCCTGAGCGGNTTNANCTNGCTCGCGTGCTGCAAAAACACCGGCATGTTCATGACCGGCGTGACGGCNCCGGAAATGAGGATGCANGGCACGCCCACGGTGAAGGCGCCGAGAAAGGCCTGCTGCTGCGTGGCCGAGAGCGACGACACCATGAGGCCCACGCCTCCCGCGGCCACGGAAAAGACGAGCATGGCCACATAGAGCAGCGCCACGGAGCCGTTGAAGGGCACGCCGAAGCCGAACACCGTGATGAGCAGGAAAAGCGTGCCGTGCGCNAGCCCNATGAGGCAGCCGGGCACGAGCTTGGCGAGCGCGATTTCCGTGGGCGTGGCCGGGGAGACGAGCAACTGGTCAAAAGTGCCCACCTCGCGCTCGCGCGCCACGGAAAGCCCGGTGACCACGAGCCCNAGCATGAGGCTCAGCATGCCGATGAGGTTGGGNAAAAAGAACCACTGNAATTCCAGATTGGGGTTGAACCAGCAGCGCGTGCGCACATCCAGCCGCGGCACGCGGCCGGATGTGTCCTCGCCGCCTGCCATTGCCGTCTCGGCCGCTCCTGCCATGGGNGTNGCGCGCGCNACTCCCTCCACTATCTGCGNGAGGTAGGAGGCCGCGATCTGCGCCGCGTTGGACCTGCGCCCGTCNAGGATGACCTGNACNCCGGCCGGTTCGCCGCGCTCCACATTGCGGGAAAANTCCTCGTCNAACACGAGCACGAAGAGCACCTTCTGGGCGTCCAGCACCGGGCGCACCTCTTCCTCGCCCATGAGGTGGAACACGCTGCGGAAGGTGGGCGAGCCCTCGATGCGGTGCAAAAGCTCNCGGCTCCAGAGGCCGCTGTCGCGCGAGAGCACGGCCACGTCCACATTGCGCACCTCCATCGTCGCGGCCCAGCCGAACACCACGATTTGCAAAAGCGGCGGCACCACGATGAGGAAGCGCGAGGTGCGGTTGCTCAACAGCACCAGAAGTTCCTTGCGCACGATGGTGAGCATCCGGCGCAGCGGCGCGGGGAGGTTCAGGCTCATGAGCGCGTGTCCAGCCGCTTGGTGAGGTTTTTATANACNAGNCCGAGCAAAATGGCCGCCAGCAGNCCCATGAAGAGCAGGCTCGGCCAGAAGATGCTCCACACGTCCCCGGTGAGGAAGATGGTCCGAAGGCAGGTGTTGAAATAGCGCGCCGGGAGGAGCCGCGTCAGCCACTGGAGCACTTCNGGCATACTGTTGATGTCGAACACGAAGCCCGAGAGCATGAGCGCGGGCAAAAAGCCGGAGAAAAGCCCGGCCTCGGCCGCCACCAGCTGCCCGCGCAGGCACACGGAAATGAGCAGGCCCTGGCCGAGGGCGCTCAGCATGAACACGGTGGAGAGCAGGAGCAGCGCCCAGAGCGAGCCGCGGAAGGGCACCTCGAANAGCGTNACCGCCGCCGCGGCGCAGAGGGCCATGCTGAACATGCCCATGCAGAAATAGGGAATGAGCTTGCCGAGCANNANCTGGAGGCGCGTCACGGGCGTGGCGATCATGGCCTCCATGGTGCCCCGCTCCCACTCGCGCGCGAACACCAGCGAGGTGAGCAGGGTGCCGATGAGGGTCATGATGACCGTGATGGCCCCNGGCACGAGAAAGCGCTCGCTCTTGGCCGTGGGATTGTACCAGTAGCGCGTTTCGAGCGCCACGGGCGTGGGGTGCGCCTGCCCGCCGGGNAGNGCCGTCATCTGCCAGTCGCTGATGAGGCCCTGGCTGTANTTGCGGATATATTGCGCGGTATTGGGCTCCGTGCCATCCACGATGACCTGGAGCGCGCCCGTGCGCCCGGCGGCGAGCTCCTGGTCGAAGTCGCCGCGGAANACGAGCACCCCCTGCACCGCGGAATCGCGCATTTGCCGGCCCGCGGTCTCCATGTCGCCCANATGGAANGTCTCGAACCACGGCGAATGGGCGAAATCCGCGGCCAGCGACAGCGAACGGCTGCCCCCGCTCTCGTCCAGCACNGCCAGCTTGAGGATGCCCGCGTCAAGGGTGATGCCGTAGCCGAAGAGCAAAAGAAAGCTCAGCGGCAGCACCCCGGCCACGAGATAGGAGGATGGGTCGCGGACGATCTCCTCAAATTCCTTGACGATGAGCGCCCAAAGCTGCCGCAGCCAGAGCCGGCGCACCGCCGGGGACGGCACCCCCGCCGCCGTGTCCGTCCTGGCCGTCCCCGCGTCCATGCCGGCCTACCGCGCGCCCTTGGGGAAGAGCACCACGCCCACGGTCTTGAAGAGGATGTGGATGTCGAGGAGCATGGACATGTTCTTGATGTAATAAAGGTCGTATTCCAGCTTGCGGCGCGCGTCCTCCTCCGAGGCGCCGTAGGGATAGCGCACCTGCGCCCAGCCCGTGAGCCCCGGCTTCACGGTATGCCGGAGGCTGTAATAGGGGATGGTCTTGCGCAGCTCGCGCACGAAGGCCATGCGCTCCGGCCGCGGCCCGATAAAGCTCATGTCGCCCTTGAGCACGTTCCAGAGCTGGGGGAGCTCGTCGATACGCACCTTGCGGATGAACTTGCCGAAGCGCGTCACGCGGGCGTCATTGGCCTGGGCCCAGACAGCGCCGTTTTTTTCAGCATCCGAGCGCATGGAGCGGAACTTGTAGACCGTGAACTCCTTTTCGTGCAGGCCCACGCGGTCCTGCTTGTAGATGACCGGCCCCGGCGACTCGAGCCGCACGATGAGCGCGGTCAGGAGCATGATGGGGAGCGTCAGGACAAGCAGCACGAGCGAAATGCCCACGTCCAGCGCGCGCTTGAGGCGCCGGAGCGAACCGCGCGTGTTGAGCGAGAAGCCCTCGGTCTGGAGCAGCCACTCGTCGTTGATTTGCGAGAGCGGCAGCCGCTGCACCACATGCTCGTAAAAGGAGCGGATGTCCACCACCATCCGCCCGCGCAGCTTGGCCTCGAGGAGCTCGTGGGCGATGTCGTCGTCGAGCGGCGCGTCCGGAAGCAGGACGATCATGGTGGCGCCCTTCTTCTCGGCCACGGAAAGCGCCATGAAGGGCGGCCCGAGATATTCCCCGGCCTCGGGCCCCTGGCCCGGTTCGCCCACATAGCCGATGATGCTGGCCTTGGGNAGGCCCTCNGCGAGNAGNTGGCGCACCTTGCCCTCCNTGTCCACGCCCACNAGGAGCACGCGCAGGGGGTGCGTCACCTTGTCCGCATTGCGGTAGTAGAGCCAGCGCCAGCCCAGGCAGAANACAAAGGANAGCGTGAAGAGGAGCAGCAGGGTCTCGCGGTCGAANCGCCAGTGGTCGAAGGCGTANGANGCCGTCGCCGAGGAGACGATGCCGAGGCAGCAGGCCACGAGCACNCGGCCCGTGGTCTCGCGGAAGTCCTCCTGGGCCACGCTGTAGGCNTCGAGGATGTAGAAAAAGAGCATGTAGAAAAACACGGTGAAGAGCGANGCGCCCGTGTANTCGTCAAAGACGCTCANNTCCGGCGCGATGGTGGTCACGCCGGAAATGGTGAGCGCCANAAGCAGGCAGAAAATATCCAGCGTTTGCAAGAGTGCCCTGCGNTAGACGCTGATCACGGCTGCTCCTCCCCGTTTTGCTGCGCGGCTCCCGGCGCCACATCTGCCGGGNCCTCGGGCACGCCCATNTCCTTCAGGATGCGGGCGGCCACTCTTTCGGCGTCAAANTCNNCNANCGCCANCTNNCGCCCGGCCGCGCCCATGCGCGCGATGAGGGCCGGGTCGGCCACNAAGCGCTCCATGGCGCGGGCCAGCGCCTNCGGGTCGCGCGGCGGCGTGAGCCAGCCGTTCACGCCGTCCCGCACCACCTCGCGGCAGCCCGGCACNTCCGTGACAATGGCCGGGCGGCCCATGCTCATGGCCTCCATGACCGANGTNGGCGTGCCCTCGCGCCACGAGGGNAGCACCAGCACATGAGNAGCGGCGATATAGGGGCGCACGTCGCGCGTTTCGCCGAGATATTCCAGCAGGCCCTCGGCCTCCCAGGCGCGAATCTCCNCCAGGTCCACCCCGCCGAGGCCCGTTTCCGCNGGCCCGAGCANCTNNAGGCGGCAATCGGCCCCGGCCGCCTTGAGCAGGCGCCCGGCNTCGGCNTATTCGCGGAGGCCCTTGGCCTCGAGCAGNCGCCCCACAAGGAGGAAGATGACCGGCCCCTCGGGCGGCAGCGGCGGGAAGGGCGCGGGTGCGAAGCGCGCCGTGTCCACGCCGGTCCCNCCNCGCGCCATGAGCACGCGCGCATCCGGTGCGAGGATGCCCTGCTCCCGGAACACGCGCAGGTCGTCCTGATTCTGGAAAAAGACGCCGCTCACATGGCCGAGCGCCAGCCGNTAGAGCAAAACGCCCAGGCGGTTGACGCATTTCTTGAAAAAGCTGTCCGCCTCGAAGGCGTAGCCCANGCCCGTGATGGTGGCGTAGACGCGGGGCACGCCCGCCACGCGCGCGGCGAGAGAGCCATAGATGACGGGCTTGATGGTGGTGGCGAAGAGNAGGTCCGGCTNTTCCGCGCGGAANAGCNNGAGCAGNGCGAGANAACTTTCGGCGTCGCGCAGGGGGTTGAGGCCCTTGCGGTCCAGCGGATAGTTGACCACTTCCGCGCCCAGAGCACGCAAGGCGGCCTCGGCCNCCGCGTCGCCGGGNGGCGCCGCNCAGATGACCGTATGCCCNGCCGCGCGCANCCGGCGGATGAGCACGCTCCAGAAATTGCTCATGGAGCGGGCCTGGTTGCTCAGGATGACGATCTTCATGCCGCCCCCGTCACTCCTCCCGGCGCACGGCAAAGCCCATGCGGCCTNNGCCCGNCNTCGCCCACCTCATANCGCAGNNNGTCCGNGACCTCGTTGCCCTCGCCGAAGCANAGGACCACCGGGCTCTTCCCGGCGAGCTCGCGGGCGTCGGCCACATATTCCGACGCGCAGATGATGAGCTCGTCGCCCGTCTGGCAGGTGCGCGCGGCCGCGCCGTTGAGCACGCAGCAGCGGGAGCCGGGCTCGCCATAGATGACATAGGTGGNGAGGCGCTGNCCGGANTTCTTGTTCCAGACTTCCACNAATTCCAGCGGCAGGATGCCCGCGCGGGCGCANTGCACCGGGTCCAGCGTGATGGAGCCGTGATAGTTGAGGTCGCTTGCCGTCACGCGGATGCCGTGGAACTTGGCGCGAAGTATCTTGAGCATTGTTGTCCTTTCAGGGGNAGGGGCCGGACGGGCCAATGAAAAAGCCGCTTCTCGGCGGCTTGGGNTGTGGCGCACGGGAGCGGCGCTTTCGGGCCGTGCGCGCCCGCGCGGTATCCGCCTGCGGCCGGACGGNCAGGCGGAACGGCAAAAACGCTAATAGGCCTTGATATAGTCGTCCAGGCTCTCGGCCGAGCAGTTGCGGCTCACCCAGAAGGCCGAGGCCCAGACCATGAGCGCCGTGGCCTGCGTGTCGTCGAGGCTCTTGAGCTTGGATTCCAGGCTGGACTTGCTCGCGCCGTGGCGCATGTGGATGCCGTTGACATCGCAGGCGTCGGCCACGCGCAAAAGCAGGTAGGAAAGGCGCGTGTTGTCCGGCATGAGCTTCATGTCCTTGTGGGCGTCCACAATGGTCTTGAGCTCGGAGGCGCTGAAAATCTGCTTGATGCCGGTAATGGCCCGGAAAAAGGTATCCACCGCCCAGGGCAGGATAAATTCCGCGCCCGCGCTCTTGGTCCTGAAATAGTCCTTGAGCCAGCGTTCCTGATCGTCATTGATGCGTGCTGCGACCTGCGGCATGGATGCCCCCGTTGCATTTCAGCCCGANNGGCCGGGCTCANGCCCCGNCCCATGCGCTGTANCCCACGGTATTGCCATGCCGTACACCACAATGAAGAATTATTCAAGANACAATCTAGAAGGATTCTGCACCTGCCGCGCGCCGCCGCGGCCCCGGCGCTGCCGACGCCNCAGTGCTCCTCCCTAGCGCTTGCCGCTGAAAAGGCCGCCCAAAAGCCCGCGCAGCAGCGTCTTGCCGATTTCGCGGCCCACNGTGTTGCCCACCTGGCGCGTGGTCTGCTTCATCACCGAACCGAGNANGTCGCCGATGTCCACGGCCCCGGCGTCCTTGCGGGCCTTGCGCTCCGCGCTTTCCCGNCGNCGGGCCTCGGTCTCNGCCTTGCGCAGCTCCGCCTCCTGCTGCNTGCGCTCCCGCTCGGCCGCCTGCGCCGCCTTGGCCATGTCCGCGCGCCGNGCTTCGGCCGCCTCGGCGGCCTGCTTTTCCTGCGCGCGGGCCGTGAGCTTCTCATAGGCCGATTCCCTATCCACGGGCGTATCGTAAACGCCCGCCACCAGCGAACGGCGCATGACGGCCGCGCGCTCCTCGGGCGTCACCGGGCCCACCTGGCTTTCGGGAGGCACGATGAGCGCNCGNTCCACCATNGTNGGCGCGCCCTTGGCGTCGAGGAAGGAGACGAGCGCCTCGCCCACGCCGAGCTCGCCAATGGCCTCTTCGGTGGCGAAAGCCGGNTTGGCGCGGAAGGCCTGCGCCGCCGCGCGCACGGCCTTCTGCTCCTTGGGCGTGAAGGCGCGGAGCGCGTGCTGCACGCGGTTGCCGAGCTGGCCGAGCACGCTGTCCGGAATATCCGAGGGGTTCTGGCTCACAAAATAGATGCCCACCCCGCGCGAGCGGATGAGCCGCGTCACCTGCTCGATTTTCTGGAGCAATGCCGGGGAAATGCCGTCGAAGAGCAGGTGCGCCTCGTCAAAGAAAAACACCAGCCGGGGCTTGTCCCTGTCGCCCGCTTCGGGGAGGTTCTCATAGAGCTCGGAAAGCAGCCAGAGGAGCACGCAGGAATAGAGCCCCGGCGCGTTCATCAGCGATTGGGCCTCGAGGATATTGATGACGCCGCGGCCATCGGCGTCCGTCTGGAGCAGGTCATTGATGTCCAGCGCGGGCTCGCCGAAGAAAACGTCCCCGCCCTCCTCCTCGAGGCGCAACAGCGCCCGCTGGATGGCGCCCACGCTGGCCGTGGAAATCTGGCCGTAGCTCGTCTTGAAGGCGTCGCGCTCCTCCCCCACATATTGCACCATGCTGCGCAAATCCTTCATGTCGAGGAGCAGGAGCCCGGAATCGTCGGCGATGCGGAAGGCGAGCTGGAGCACCCCGGCCTGCACCTCGTTCAAGTTGAGCAGGCGCGAGAGCAAGAGCGGCCCCATCTCACTCACCGTGGTGCGCATGGGGTGGCCCGCCTTGCCAAACACGTCCCAGAAACACACCGGGAAGGCCTTGGGCGCATAGCCGAGCTCGCGGAGGCCGAGCGCATCGGCCCGCTCCGCCGCCTTGCCCGTGCCCCCGGCCTTGGCGAGGCCCGAGAGGTCGCCCTTGACGTCGGCCATGAAGACCGGCACGCCGAGCGCGCTGAAGGTTTCGGCCATGCTTTGCAGGGTCACGGTCTTGCCCGTGCCCGTGGCCCCGGTGATGAGGCCGTGGCGGTTGCCCATGGCGGGCAGGAGGCAGAGTTCCCTTTTTCCTTCCATGGCCACGAGGGCGTTGCGGTCCTTGTCCAGCATGGCTTTTCTCCCTGGCCGCGGCGCGGCCGTGGTGCTTTGTATTTTGATATGCTTGTGTGCTGATGGCGCGAAGCCATCTTGCTCTGGTGCTCACCTAATGTCGAAATTATCCGTCAAAAACAGCCTTTTTGTCGCTGGCTGCGTCAGAGAAAAATTTTCTTGGTCGAGTACTTAAGTACACTCCCTGCGAAGCTCCAGCCGTTGCGACGAAGGAAGCTACGGATGGAGACAGCAGTTAGTTACCGCGAAGGCCGGTCAACGATGCCACTGTCGCTATCCGTAAGGCTCGTGGACTCGCCAACGGCTAGCGCAATTTTTATCTTCCTTGCCAGCGCCGAAAAATCTTATTTTTTAGGATTCTTCCGACACTAGCATCCGTCTGTCGCTTCGCTCCAGCCGGAATCTGGAATGTCCATCTCCAATAGCTCTTAAACTCATACCGAGCGAGCCAGCTTGTAGCAAAAAATTTCAGCGCGCGAGCAGCACCCAGGCCGGGCCGTGGGCGTCCAGATGGCTCGCCACATAGTTGGCGTGCTCGTTGCCGCCGCAGAAAATGTCGATGCGGTTGCGCTTGATGGCCCCGCCCACGTCCTGCGCGAAGCCGATGCCGCGCAGGGGGACGCTCCCGAAGGTCTCGTCCGGGATATTCACGCCGTAGGCCACCACCGCGCCCAGAGGAATATAGCCGCGATCCGTGGCGAGGGAAAGCCAGTCGTCCACGGTGTGCCCCATGGCGCCGGTGGGCCCGCGGCCGCCGAACTTGAAAAAGACATAGCTCGGGTTGTCGTTGAGTATCTCGCGCACCCTGTCGGGATTGTTGCGGAACCACTCCCGCTGCTCGAAGATGTCGCCGCGTTTCAAAAGGCCCTTTTCGCGCATGATGCGGCCCGAGCTCTTGTACTTGTGGCCGTTCTGCCCCGCATAGTTGATATAGGCCTCGGTGCCGTCGTCAAAGACGAGCTTGCCGGAGCCCTGTATCTCGAGAAAGAACACGTCCACCGGGTCCTTGGCCCAGGCGAGCTCCAGGCCGCGCCCGGCGAGCACCTGCCCTTCCTCGATGGTGCGCCGGTCATAATAGCGGCCGCGCCGCGCCTTGACCCTGGCGAGGTCCGGCGGCAGGGCGTAGATGGCCTGCTCGTAGCCGGGCTTTTTCGTGCGGCTGGCGGCCACCCGCGGCTCGTAATAGCCCGAATAGTCGATGCCTTTCGGCACGGGCACCCAGCGGAAATTCTCGGCGAGGAGCTGCGGCTCGGCGTCGAGGCGCGGCAAAAGCTGCTGCAGGCGCGTGAGCGTGCGCGAAAGCTCGCCCCAGGTCACTTCAAGGCCGGGGCGGCGGATGGCGCACGCCGACTGCGGCTTCGAGTTGACATAGAGGAGAGACTTGCGCACGGTAGGCCCCATGTCCTTCCAGCTCGTGAGCTCCTGATTGGCCGGGGAGAGCCGGGCGAGAAAAGTCTCGGCGCTTTCCTGGGCGGTCACGGGCGGAGCGGAAGGACGCGCGGGCGGCGGGGCCTTGTGCCCGCATGCCGCCAGAAACATGCACAACAGGAGGGCCAGCCCCAAGGCCGCCACGCTGCCACGGGCGCGCCCGCAAGGAAGCGAACCATGCCCGATTTTCCCACTCCCGAAACCTGGTTTCCCCATCGTGTGTCCTACGGTGAAACGGATTGTATGGGCGTGCTTTACTACGCCGAATACCTGCACATTTTTGAACGCGCGCGCAGCGCCTATATCCGCGAGCGCGGCATGAGCTACGCCGACGTGGAGAAAAAGGGCGTCATCCTGCCCGTGCGCGAGGCGGAATGCCGCTACCGCTCGCCCGCGCGCTATGACGAGCTCGTGCTGGTGCGCACGGGCGTCAGCGAATGGGGCCGCGCCTCCCTGCGTTTTGTATATGAGATGTGGAACGAGGACAAGACGCGCCTCCTCGCCACGGGCATGACCCAGCACGCGCTCGTGGACGCCACGGGGCGCCCCATCAGGATGCCGGAGTGGTTCCGCCACCTGGGCGACGCCTGAGCGGCGCGGCCTCAACCCTTTCGCCACGCGAACCAGACGCCGGCCAGCGCCAGTGCCTCGCCCACGGCCACGGAAATGTCCCGGTCCAGTACGGCCCCGGCGAACACGAGGCACGCGCCAGCCGCGCAGAGGAAGGCCGCGCCCCGTGTGAGGCCATCTCCGCTCCTGCACAGGCGAGCCAGGACGGCCAGTTGCACGGCGATACCCGCAAGGATGAGGGCCGGGGCGAGCCACGGAAGCGGCGCCCCCGCAACCACGAACACCCTTCCGGCATCAGTGACGGCCGCGGGCGTGAGCGGGGCGGCGGCAGACGTGAGCATGGGTCACCTTAAAAAGAACCGGCTCCTCCTGCAAGGGCGTAAAAAGTGCCCGTCCGCGATTGCCATCTCCGGGAACGTGCCTATTTTCAACTCCGGCCCCCGGTATTTCGCGCGAAGCCGCGCACCGCGGGGTCAAAGGAGCACGCATGAGCGCCCTGACCCCCCGCGAGATCGTGGCGGAACTCGACAAGTTCGTCATCGGCCAGGAACAGGCCAAGCGCATGGTGGCCGTGGCCGTGCGCAACCGCTGGCGCAGGCAGCATCTTCCCCCCGAGCTGCGCGACGAAATCGCGCCGAAAAACATCATCATGATGGGGCCCACGGGCGTGGGCAAGACCGAAATCGCCCGCCGCCTCGCGCGGCTGTCCGGCGCGCCCTTCCTCAAGGTGGAGGCCACCAAGTTCACCGAGGTGGGCTATGTGGGCCGCGACGTGGAATCCATGGTGCGCGACCTCATGGAGATCGGCATCAACCTCATGCGGGAGGAGGAGAACGCCCGCGTGCGCGCCGCCGCCGAGGCCGCGGCCGAGTCCCGCCTCATGGACCTCATCCTGCCCCACTCCTTCGGCCAGGAGGAGCGCAGCAAAACGCGCGAAAAACTCCTCCAGCAGTTCCGGCTCGGCTACCTCGACGACCGCGAGGTGGAGATGGAAGTCACCGAGCAGGGCGGCCGGGGCATCGACATCTTCGCCATTCCGGGCATGGACCAGATGGGCGGCCAGGTCAAGGACATGTTCAGCAACGCCTTCCCGCCCAAGCGCACCCGCAAAAAACTCAAGCTGCGCACGGCCTTCAACATCCTCGTGCAGGAGGAATCCGCCAAGCTCGTGGACCAGGAGGCCCTCACCGAAAAGGCCCGCGAGCGCGTGCAGCAGTCCGGCATCATCTTCATCGACGAAATCGACAAGATCGCGAGCTCCTCCCAGAACCGCACCTCGGACATCTCGCGCGAGGGCGTGCAGCGCGACCTTCTGCCCATCGTGGAGGGGAGCGTGGTCAACACCAAGCACGGCATGGTCAAGACGGACCACATCCTCTTTATCGCGGCGGGCGCCTTCCACTTCAGCAAGCCTTCGGACATGATTCCCGAGCTTCAGGGGCGCTTTCCCCTGCGGGCGGAGCTCCAGCCGCTGGGGCGCAAGGAATTTCTGCGCATCCTCACCGAGCCGCACAATGCTCTTGTCAAGCAGTACGAGGCCCTGCTCGGGACCGAGCGCGTGAAGCTCAGCTTCACCCAGGACGGCCTCGAGGAAATCGCCGCCTTCGCCGAGGAGGCCAATGCCCGCGCGGAAAATATCGGCGCGCGCCGCCTCTACACCATCATGGAAAAGATTCTCGCCGACATCTCCTTCGCCGCGCCGGAAATGGCGGGCGCGGAAGTGACCGTGGACCGGGCCTATGTGAGCGAGCACCTGCGCGACGTGCGCGACGACCAGGACCTGAGCCGCTATATTCTGTAATCCCCAAGGAGCCGCATGTTCTTTCTCTGGCCCCTCATCCCCTATTTCTACCTGCTCATCCGCCTCATCATCCCGGCCCGCATGGGCAGGGCGGCGAAGGTCGGCTGCGCCGTCCTTTTGCTCATCGTCACCCAGGCCTTCGCCATCAACAGGTTCCTCATCGGCAATCTCGCCTCGCCGGAGCTGCCGCGCTGGCTGCTCATGGTCCAGGGCTGGCTGCTCGCCGCGGCGCTTTTGCTGTTCGCCCTGGTGCTCCTGCGCGACATCATCCTGCTCCTGCGTTGGCTCTGGCGCGCCTTCACGCGCCGCAGGAGCGCAGGCACGGCAGCCGGAACGGGCTCCCCGGTTTCGCCCTCGCGGCGCGAGCTCGTGCGCGCGGGCTGTGGCGGCCTTTTGCTCGCCAGGCCTGCCGAGCGCGTGGCCCTGGCCGCGGCCGTGCTCGGCCCCACGGCCTTCGGCGTGGGCGAGGCCGTGGCCGTGCCCGCCCTGCGCGAGGAGGAGGCCAGGTTGCGCCGCCTCCCGCGGGAGGCGGACGGCCTGCGCGTGGCCCAGATAAGCGACCTGCACATGAGCTCGCTCCTCAAGCGGGACTGGGTGGCCGCGGTGGTGGACCTTGTGCTCGCGCAAAAGCCGGACCTCATCGTGCTCACCGGCGACATGGTGGACGGCCCGCCGGAGCTGCGCATGGAGAGCGCGCGGGAACTCAGCCGCCTCACCGCGCCGCTCGGCGTGTTCGCCTGCGTGGGCAACCATGAATATTACAGCGGCTATGCGGCCTGGGTGCGCGTTTTCGGCGAGCTCGGGCTTCACATGCTGCTCAATGGCCACGCCGTGCTCAGGCCCGGCGGCAGGGAACTGGTGCTCGCGGGCCTCACGGACCCCGTGGCCCGCACCTTCGGCCTGCCCGGCCCGGACATGGAGGCCGCGCTCGCGGGCGCTCCGGCAGGCGCCCCCTGCATCCTCCTCGAGCACCGGCCCGGCTTCGCGCCCATGCGCGCGCGGCAGGGCGTGGATTTCCAGCTTTCCGGGCATACCCACGGCGGCCAGGCGCCGGGCCTGCGCGAAATCGTCAGCGCCTTTAATAAGGGCTATGTGCGCGGCTGGTTCGACGTGGACGGGATGCCGCTCTATGTGAGCCCAGGGGCGGGCCTTTGGGGGGGCTTCCCCATCCGCATCGCCACACCCTCGGAAGTGGCCGTGTTTACCCTGCGCAGCGGCGCGGCCGCCTGAGCGCAGGGCAGCAGTTTTTCGCGGCCGCTTCCCCGTGAGAGGGCGGGCGGCCGCCCCATGACAAAGCGGGCCCACCGTCCTACAGGGTGCGGCGTCAGGCTCACGGGAGTGTTCATGCAACAGCTTGTCCTCACCCTCCTTCTTGCCTTTTCTCTGCTTCTTCCCGGCGCGCCCACGCCGGCGCGGGACGCGGCCCCTCAGACATCCGCCCCCAAGGCCGCGGCAGCGCCGAGCGCAACAGCCGAAGCGCCGTCCCGTGAGGACAGCATCCTCACCCGGCTCCCCAACGGGCTGCTGGTCTATATCCTGCGCGACACGCGCTTCCCGCTCGTCTGCACGAGGCTCTATGTGCGTGCGGGCTCGGCCAATGAGGAGCCCGGCCAGGCGGGCATCAGCCATGTCCTCGAGCACATGGTGTTCAAGGGCACGGAGCACCGGCCCAAGGGCCAGGTGGCGAAGGACGTGGAGGCCCTCGGCGGCTATCTCAACGCGGCCACGAGTTTTGACAAGACGTGGTATCTTACCGACATGCCCGCGCAGCATTGGCGCGTGGGCATGGAGGTGGTGAAGGAAATGGCCTTCCAGCCCACGCTGGACGCGGCCGAGCTTGAGGCGGAAAAGGGCGTCGTCATTTCCGAGCTCCAGCGCGGCGAGGATTCGCCCCAGCGCAAGCTCTATGAAAATCTCCAGACCGCGGCGCTCAGCCACACCCCCTACGGGCGGCCCATCATCGGCTTTGCGGACACCATCCGGGCGCTCACCGTGGCCGACCTGCGCGCCTATATCGCCCGCTGGTACCAGCCGGACAACATGATGCTGCTCGTGGCGGGCGATATCGAGCCCCAGGCGGTGCTCGCCCACGCGCAGGAGCTTTTCGGCGGCCTTGCCAACAGCTCGGACCTCGCCGTGCCCCCGCCGCTCGACCTCGCCGCCGCGCCCGGCGGCCCGGAGGTGGAGGTCGTCCGCGGCCCCTGGAACAAGGTCTATCTCGGCATGGCCTTTCCCGCGCCGGGCCTGCGCGACCTGCGCTCCGTGGACCTCGACGTGCTCTGCTACCTGCTCGGCGGCGACGGCACCTCCCCCTTCTACCGCAAATACAAGTACGAGCGGCAGCTGGTGGACAGCATCAGCGTCGGCAACATGAGCCTTGCGCGCGCGGGCCTGCTCACCGTCACGGCGCAGCTTGACGCCGACAAGGTGGAGACCTTCTGGAACGAGCTCACCCGCGACCTCGCGGCGCTCTCGGCCAAGGACTTCACGCCCGAGGCCGTGGCCCGCGCCAAGTTCAACCTTGAGGACAGCATGGACCGCGCCGGGGAGACGCTCAACGGCCTCGCCTCCTGGAAGGGCACCATCCAGTTCGACCTCGGCGGCGAGCAGGCGGAGCGCAACCTGCGCTTCACCCAGCGCAATGTGGATACGGCCCAGCTGCAAAACGCCATCGGCCTCTGGTTCGACCCGGCCCTGGCGCGGGTGCGCGTGCTCGCGCCCGAGTCCGCCCCGGCGGACCTTGCGGCGCGCCTTGAGGCCACCCTGCACAAGAACTGGGCGGCCCCGCAGGTGGCAGCGGCCGCCATTACCAAGCCGGACGGCGGCAAGTCGCGGGAGACCATCGACCTCGGGGGCGGCCGCAAGGTCATCCTCATCCCGGACACCACCGTGCCCTATGTGTCGCTGGACCTGCTCTTCACGGGCGGCAACGCCCTGCTCGCGCCGGACCAGCAAGGCCTCGCGGACCTCACCGCGCGCCTGCTCGCCGACGGCTGCGCCAAGCTGGACGCGCAGGGCGTGGAGCGCTGGCTCGCCGAGCGGGCAACGTCCGCCGGGGCCTCGGCCGGGCTGCAAAGTTTCGGCATCGCGCTCACCGGGCCCTCGCGCTTCAATGCCGACTATTTCGGCTTTTTGCGCGACATGCTCGTGAGCCCGCGCTTCGAGCCGCAGGAGCTTAGGCGCGAGGTGGAGAACATGCAATCGGCCATCCGCCAGCGCGCGGACAGGCCGCTTTCCTACATGTTCGCCAAGGTGAGCCCCTTCCTTTTCCCGCACGGCCAGGCCTACGGCTATGACAGCCTCGGCACGCCCGAGTTGCTGGCCGGCTATGACGACACCACGGTGCGCGACTTCTGGCAGCGCCAGGGCGCGCAGCCCTGGGTGCTTTCCGTGGCGGGCACCTTCGACCGCGAGGCGGTCCTCGCCTTCGCCAAAAGCCTGCCCGTGCCCACCGGCATTGCCAAAACGGCCCCGCGCCCCGAGTGGGGCAAGGAGAAAAACCTCGCCCTGACGCTGCCGGGGCGCAACCAGGCGCATTTGCTCCAGATATTCCCCACCGTGCCGCTGACGCACCCGGACGCCCCGGCGCTGCTCCTGCTGCAATCCGTGCTCTCCGGGCAGAGCGGACTCTTGTTCACCAAGCTCAGGGACGAGCAGGGCCTCGGCTATACGGTGACGGCCTTCAATCGCAACATGCCCGAGGCGGCCTTCATGGCCTTCTATATCGGGACGACGCCCGACAAGCTCGGGGAGGCGCGCAAGGGCTTTGCCGAGGTCATCAAGAGCATCCGCGAGCAGCCGCTCCCCGAGGAGGTGCTTCGGAGAGGCGCGAACAGCCTTCTGGGCGACTACCTGCGCGAGCGCCAGAGCCTCGCCTCCCGCGCCGGGGAGGCCGCCACGGACGCCCTGCTCCACTATCCGCAGGACTTTCAGAAGACCCTGCTCGACAAGGCGGCCACGCTGAGCCCGGCGGATGTGCAGGCCGTGGCCCGCAAGTACCTTGTCCCGGCCGACGCCTATGACGTGACCCTGCTGCCCTAGAGGGCGCGCGGGCTGATACTCTCCGGGCGGCGTCCTGCAAGGCTTGCGGGACGCCGCCCTTTACTTTTGCCCCCGGCTTGCGTATCTAAAAAAAATTAACTGGTGAACCGCGTTGCGTTCCCCCTCCAGCCAGCAAGGAAGTTCCATGAGCAAGGACGATACCGCCGCCCCCTCCCGCATCCGCTACCGCTATGAAATGGCGCCCGAGTCCCGTCTTCAGACGGCGCACGGCGTCTGGGGCGGCATCAATTCGCAGGGCGAGATTGAGATGAATTTTTACCATGAAAGCGACGCCCTGCCCGCCTGCTCGGAACAGATTCTCGCCCCGGACGGCTCCCTCGGCCATGAAATCGTCCCCGGCAATGACGACGTGCGCGACATCACGCGCCACATCCATAGCCGCATCCTGCTCAATTACCACACGGCGCGCGCCGTGCTGGAATGGCTGGAGGACCGCGTCAACGCCCTTGAGGAGGAAGGCGGGGGGGAAATGTACAGCCCGGACGCGGGCCTGGAACAGTAGCCGCACCGGGCCGCCATGCAGCCGCGCACCTACCACGTCATCACCTTCGGCTGCCAGATGAATGTCCACGACTCCGCGTGGCTCGGCGCCGCGCTGGAGGCGCGGGGCTTTGCGCCGGCGGAACTCGCGGACGCCGAGGTGGTCGTCATCAACACCTGCTCGGTGCGCGAAAAACCGGAGCAGAAGGTCATGAGCGCCCTCGGACGCGTGCGCCAGGCCACGGGGGGCGACGCGCGCGTGCTCGTGGCCGTGGCGGGCTGCGTGGCGCAGCAGCTGGGCGCGGAGCTTTTTGACCGCTCGCCGCAGGTGCGCCTTGTGGCGGGGAGCGACGGCCTCACAGAGGCTCCCGGTGCCATCGAGCGCCTGCTCAAGGAGCCGGATGCGCGGCTTGCGCTGTGCGCCTTCACCGAGGCCTTTCCCGAAAAGGAGGCAGCGCCCAGGCGCAGCGCGGGCCCCTCGGCCCACGTCACCATCATGCAGGGCTGCGACAATTTTTGCGCCTACTGCATCGTGCCTTTCACGCGCGGCCGCCAGAAATCCCGCGCCACTTGCGCCATCCTCGAGGAATGCCGCCAGCGCCTCGCCGAGGGCGCAGTCGAGATCACCCTGCTCGGGCAAAACGTGAACGCTTTTGGCCGCGACAGGACGGGCGACGGCACGAGCTTTTTCCGCCTGCTCGAACAGGTGGTGGCGCTGCCGGGACTAAAACGTCTGCGCTATGTGACGCCGCACCCCAAGGACATGGGACCCGAGGATGTGGCCGCTTTCGGGGGCCTGCCGACGCTCTGCCCGCGGCTGCACCTGCCCCTGCAGGCGGGCTCGGACGCGGTGCTCAGGCGGATGCGCCGCCGCTATGACAGCGCGGGCTTCCTGCGCCTTGTGGAGGAGTTGCGCGCCGCCCGGCCCGACCTTGCCCTCTCCACCGACCTCATCGTGGGCTTCCCCGGCGAGACGGAGGAGGATTTTCAGGCCACGCTGGACATGATGGAAGCCTGCGGCTTCATGTCCAGCTTTTCCTTCTGCTATTCGGACAGGCCGGGCGCCGCTGCCACGCGCTTTCCCGACAAGGTGCCACAGGAGGTGCAGCACGAGCGGCTGCAACGCCTCCAGGCCCTCCAGGACCGCCTCGGCCAGCGCTGGCTCGATGCTCGCGTGGGCGGGGAAACCACCCTGCTCATGGAGGGCAAGAGCCCGCGCCAGGAGGCCGCGCCTGCGCAGGACGAGGCGGGCGCCCTCCACGATGAGGACTGGCAGGGCCGCGACCCTTACGGCGTGCCCGTACACGTCCCCCTCTCCGCCGGGGTGGACCATACGGGAAGCCTCATTCCCGTGACTATCGTGGGCGCCAAGCGACACAGCCTTGTGGGGCGCGTGGTCCCCGCCTCGCGCTGACGCCCGTAGCATTCCCACTTCACGCTTTCACAGCCACCAGCCGCACACCTCCCACATTGCAAAACCACATCCGGGCGCGCCGCTGCGTCCTTCCCTTCGCCAAAACTGCCCGAAGCTCCCCGCGCCACTCCAGGCGCCAGGTGCACATCCCGCAGAGGAAAATCTGTACTCTAGAAAGTTTCTAGGGAAATTCTAACTATCGGTGATTGCACTTCCTTTCCGCGTCTGCGCCCGGATTCCCGCGTCCCGCGCCCTCTAAAGGTTTTGCCGTCACATTCCGATAGGCTGGCATAAGGGATGGGAACTGCCATGCTGGACTATCGCCGCTTCAAGGAAATCAACGACCTCTTCGCTTCCGGCCAGACGGAAAAGGCGCGTCACCTGCTCATGGAAATGCAGTCCCGCTGCATTGCCCTGCGCGACGAGATGAGTATGCTCAAGATTCGCCTGCAAAGCCTCGAGGATGTTCTCTATCTCGCGCAAAACCTCTTTGAGGAACACGGCTTCTACTGGCTCCACACAAGCGGCGTGCGCCAAGGCCCCTTCTGTCCCCGCTGCTACGAGACCGAAGGCGGCCTCATCCGCCTCGACAAGCGCAAACACAAGCTGGAATGCCCCTATTGCCGCGCCACCTATGACCACCATCCCGACCTTGACGCCGTAGCCACTTCCGGCATGAAGGGCGCCGCCAAAATCCTGCACTTCGCACGCTGACGCGGGAGTCGGTCGCAAGCCCGCATACCCGATTTTGCTTCCCCTGAGGCAAGCCTGTTTCTATTCTGGATAGGTCAGCGCGGCAGCGCCGCCGGCTGTATCTCGGAAATGGCGAACAGGCAGGCCTTGCCGCTGATTTCCACCCTGTCATTCCCGGTCAGCCTGCAATACAGGATGCCCCCGCGCCGGGACGCCTGCAAAGCAATGATTTTCTCCTTGTGCAACTCGGCCCCCCAGTAGGGCGCAATCTGGCAATGCGCCGAGCCGCACACCGGGTCTTCCGCAACGCCCAGCTTGGGGAAGAAACTGCGGGAAGCGCAATCTGTGCCATCGCCCGGCGCCGTGGCATGTTGCCCCCGTCCCTCCAGGTGCTTCAACAAATTCTGGTCAGGCATAAGGCCTCGCACATCTTCCTCGCTAGCAAAAACGCATACGAGGTCCGTGCCCAGCAGGGCCTTCACTGGCTTCGCCCCGAAGGCCTCGCACATGGCCGCGGTTACAGGGATTTCCCGCTGCGGAATGAGGGGGAAATCCATGGCATAGAGATCCCCATCTCGGCGCACGGGCAAGACGCCCTCGCCGGTGATGAACGAGACCTTCTCCGCCGTCCTTTCCAGAAAATTCAGCACCACAAAAGCCGAAGCCAGGGTGGCGTGCCCGCAAAGGCCCACTTCCGTCTCCGGCGTGAACCAGCGCAGGCGATACGCCTGCCCGCCCGGCACAAGAAAGGCCGTTTCGGAAAGGTTGTTTTCCATGGCCAGCTTGCGCATCCAGCCATCATCGGGCCACTCGGGGAGGAGGCACACTGCGGCGGGATTGCCGCTGAAAGGCTTGTCCGTAAATGCGTCTACGATATATTGGTTCATGGCTTGGGACTCGGGGGCAAGAGGTGAACCTAGCTTTGTACCAAATAGCCTCACCAGCATGGCGCGTGGAGTTGCCTCTGTCAATGGCACGTTGGCGCCCCAAATTAGCAAGAACCACTGCGTAGAGCGCCACAATGGGAAGGAACGTACATCTCAAAAGAGTTGTCTCCCACGCCCCGACGAATCTCCGCTAACGCTTCGGAAATGATTTTCCTGTTCACAAACTGCTGTCCGATGGGCCTCTTGCGGGAAAAAACAAACAGGCGTATAGAAATTTCTATATGAAGATTCTGTTCTCCGCTCCTGCCTTGTCGCTGCTTTTCTTTACACAGCCCCATCCATTTTTTCAGAAAATAAAGGCATGCCTGTGGTCCACTCGCCATCGACTGCATGAAGGTCAGGACCTGGTATGAGGAGTAAGCGCAGTACCAGTGAAATATATCGTTCATTTGCGGTCAGAATTTCTGACGAAGAGAATAAACTGGAGATGATATGAAGACTGAAGAAGCGGCTACCGCGCTCACGATAGAAAAACCTCTTCCTGTAAAGCCAGATAAAAGCGCAATCTTTGCTGCCGTTCGCGACAATTTTTTACGGTCCCATCTGGCGGCCGACTCCACGGGAAGAGGCGAACCGACCACAAAATCCGGCATAAATGAACGAGAAGAAGAAACAATTTCTTCTCCCCCCTCCATTATTACCAGAGCCGGAGCGCCGGAGACCTTCAGTGGTATGCCACTCGAGGTAAACTGGGCCATAACCAAAATGTGCAATTACACCTGCTCCTATTGCTTCGGGCAGGACAAGCTGGACCGTTCAAGGTTCACTTCACTCCCCTACCTTAAAAAGGCTGTCGATCACATTGCGGAGCTCCACCGTGATACAGTCAGGTTCACCTTTGGAGGTGGCGAGCCAACGACGCATCCTGACCTCGGGGAACTGATTGAATATGCCCATCGAATTTTTGGCAAACGACTTGAGTCCGTTCTCGTAATTTCCAACGGCTCCCGGAATCAAAAACTTTATGAAACACTGGCAAGAAATGCAGAAATTGACAGGGTCCGCTTTAATATTTCCCTGCATACGGAGTTTATGGAGCTGGACCATATTATTTCCCTTGTAAAACTCTTATCCCATAAAATCCCACTTTCATTAAACCTTATGTTTAATCCGCTGAAAAAGGAGTTCTGCAGAACAATCCATCAGAAATTATGTGTGCTAAGGTCCGCCTATCCATTTACGCTTCATGTAATTTTTATACGGAAAAGACCCAAATTTGCCAGGCTAGACGACCGCTATGTCCCCCAAGATATTGAATGGCAAAAGCAAGCCATGGAAGAGTTTGAAAAAGTAGCGGTAAACGGGCCGCAGATACCGTACCCAACGCAAAGAGGCTATAGTGGCGCTCCCTTCTGGAATTATGCCGATCCCTCATGCCCATACAAAAAAATGGAAGGCACGGACAGGGATATCATGTTTGTTGAAGGGAATTTCAATTTTAAGGGTATGTACTGTATTCCCGGAAGTTCTCTCGTATGTATTGATCCTGATGGTACGGTCTATGGAGCAAGAGCCTGTCCCCAGGCATCCATACTCTACAATATTTTCCAGGAAAATCCTTACAGGCATAACGATTTTATACGTCCCGTGCGCTGTACTTCACCTAATTGTGGCTGCTCGACCAATGACCAGCTTCCCAAGTTCCTGTCCAGCGAGGAAGCAGAGGACTTCGCCGAGATGTACAGGTTCAGGCAGGCCAAGAGAATGGCAGAATAAGAGGCTTCAGGGCACATCAGGTCGGATTTTGGAGGAGGGGCCAGGCACCACGCCTGTCCCTTGCTGCTCCATAGAGATGACCAGAGCAAAATCTGGCAATACATATCCTCAAACTGTGCGCGGACATACCACATAACTGGTGGATATTTCCCCCAGCAAATCGCATTTTTATACCCCATCTCCGCACGGTCCTTCACCGCAAGTCCCCTTTGAGAGCATCTGCGGCTGCCTCTGTGCTCCGGATATTGCCACTGCTCTGTCGGCTCCTCGCCATTGGAACGGGTATTGAACGCGGCCGTGTTGCATGGAAAATAACTGGACTAGAGACAAGATAGCCGGGGGCGTACCTAAGCGTCGGCCGACATGGCCCGAGAGCTGGAGCGTTTGCCTTCACTCCGCAACTGGACCCCAACGNGCNATGNATCANCCTGGTTTCTGCCTGGGCGTTGCGTTAGACCGTGCTGTCCGCGGCNAGNCGNCTTAAACGCGAACCGCCCCCNGAAGGCGNTGGCCTTTCGGGGGCGGNGGAAGAATTTGGCAGCTTCCTACTTTCCCGCGCGAAGATGCGCAGTATCATCGGCGAGGAAGAGCTTAACTGCCGAGTTCGGAATGGGATCGGGTGTACCCTCTACTCCGTGGCTGCCAAAATGGCTAGACGGGGCGCTCTTGCGCGGTTCCGGGCTCTTCCAGGCGCTTTATGCGCCGCCGGAACTTCCGTCAAAATATAATTGACAGGGAATGGAAGGAAATTTCGGGGACAAGTCTCACGGGCTATTAGTACTGGTCAGCTCCACCCCTCACGGGGCTTCCACCTCCAGCCTATCAACGTGGTGGTCTACCACGGCCCTTCAGGACTTGCGTCAGGGAGAACTTATCTTGAGGCAGGCTTCCCGCTTAGATGCTTTCAGCGGTTATCCCTTCCGCACATAGCTACTCTGCTGTGCCGCTGGCGCGACAACAGATCCACCAGGGGTGCGTCCATCCCGGTCCTCTCGTACTAGGGACAGGCCCTCTCAATTCTCCAGCGCCCACAGAAGATAGGGACCAAACTGTCTCACGACGTTTTAAACCCAGCTCGCGTACCACTTTAAACGGCGAACAGCCGTACCCTTGGGACCTGCTTCAGCCCCAGGATGTGATGAGCCGACATCGAGGTGCCAAACCGCATCGTCGATGTGAACTCTTGGATGCGATCAGCCTGTTATCCCCGGCGTACCTTTTATCCAATGAGCGATGGCCCTTCCATTCGGGACCACCGGATCACTAACACCTGCTTTCGCATCTGCTCGAGATGTCTCTCTTGCAGTCAAGCTCCCTTATGCGTTTGCACTCGGCGGCTGGTTTCCAATCAGCCTGAGGGAACCTTTGCGTGCCTCCGTTACATTTTAGGAGGCGACCGCCCCAGTCAAACTACCCACCAGACACTGTNCCCCNGCCGGCTTACGGCNNGGGGTTAGGGACCTGAAAAAACAAGGGTGGTATTTCAACGNTGACTCCCCCCNTACTGGCGTACNGGGTTCANNGTCTCCCACCTATCCTACACATGCAGTTCCAAATCCCAATGTCAAGCTATAGTAAAGGTGCACAGGGTCTTTCCGTCTTTCTGCGGGAACGCGGCATTTTCACCGCGACTTCAATTTCACCGAGTCTCTGGCCGAGACAGTGTGGAGATCGTTACGCCATTCGTGCAGGTCGGAACTTACCCGACAAGGAATTTCGCTACCTTAGGACCGTTATAGTTACGGCCGCCGTTTACCGGGGCTTCAATTCGGAGCTTCGCTTGCGCTGACTCCTCCTTTTAACCTTCCGGCACCGGGCAGGCGTCAGTCCGTATACGTCGTCTTGCGACTTCGCACAGACCTATGTTTTTAGTAAACAGTCGCCACCACCATTTCTCTGCGGCTCTCCAGGGCTCGGGAGGGCNAGCCTCCCACACCCCGAAGAGCACCCCTTCTTCCGAAGGTACGGGGTTATTTTGCCGAGTTCCTTGGCCAGAGTTCTCTCGAGCGCCTTGGATTATTCATCCCACCCACCTGAGTTGGTTTCCGGTACGGTTTGTGTGCCCTATGCTTAGGAGCTTTTCTTGGCAGCGTGGACTCAACGGCTTCAGGGCTTACGCCCACGGATTCGCATCTCAGCATAAAGAAGCGGGGATTTGCCTCCGCNTCATGCCTACCTGCTTGCACCGGGTATTCCAACACCCGGACCGCCTATCCTCCTGCGTCCCTCCATCACGCGAACACACAAGTACCCGAATATTAACGGGTTTCCCATCAGCTACGCGTTTCCGCCTCGCCTTAGGGGCCGACTAACCCTGGGAAGATTACCTTTACCCAGGAAACCTTGGGTTTACGGCGAACGGGTTTTTCACCCGTTTTATCGTTACTCATGTCAGCATAATCACTTCCCTGCAGTCCACCACACCTTTNGGTGCAGCTTCAGCCCGCAGGGAACGCTCCCCTACCAGACCGCTTGCGCGGAATCCAAAGCTTCGGCAGCATGCTTAGCCCCGTTACATTTTCGGCGCAACGTCATTAGACCAGTGAGCTATTACGCTTTCTTTAAACGATGGCTGCTTCTAAGCCAACGTCCTGGGTGTCTCTACAACGTCACCACCTTAACCACTGAGCATGCATTTGGAGGCCTTAGCTGTTGGTCTGGGCTCTTACCCTCTCGACAACGGACCTTAGCACCCGCTGTCTGACTCCCGTGGTACATCTGGACGGCATTCTGAGTTTGAAAGAGTTTGGTAATCTGGTAGGACCCCTAGCTCTGTCAGTGCTTTACCTCCGTCAGACAATCCACGAGGCTATACCTCAATATATTTCGGGGAGAACCAGCTATCACCGGGTTTGATTGGCCTTTCACCCCTATCCACAAGTCATCCGGAACGTTTTCAGCCGTTGGCGGTTCGGTCCTCCACAAGGCTTTACCCTTGCTTCAACCTGCTCATGGATAGATCACCCGGTTTCGGGTCTGATCCGCACTACTTGCGCCCTCTTCAGGCTCGCTTTCACTACGGCTCCGCTTANGCTTAACCTCGCAGTACAGATCAACTCGCTGACTCATTATGCAAAAGGCACGCGATCACCCCACANGGGGGCTCTCGCAGCTTGTGAGCACCTGGTTTCAGATTCTGTTTCACTCCCCTGACAGGGGTTCTTTTCACCTTTCCCTCACGGTACTGGTTCACTATCGGTCGTCGGTTAGTACTTAGCCTTGGAAGATGGTCCTCCCGGATTCCCACGAGGTTCCACGTGCCTCGCGGTACTCAGGTACCGCCTGCGTCGCTTCCGGTTTCGGGTACGGGGCTGTCACCCGCTCTGGCGAAGCTTTCCAGCTTCCTTCCCCTGCCTACTCGCGAATCGCGTATGGCGGCCCTGCAACCCCGGCCGAACGAATCCGGCCGGTTTGGGCTCTTCCCCCTTCGCTCGCCGCTACTGAGGGAGTCTCGTTTGATTTCCTTTCCTTCGGGTACTGAGATGTTTCACTTCCCCGAGTTGGCCTCCGGGCACTATGTATTCATGCCGGGATGCCGGGGCATTGCCCCCGGCGGGTTTCCCCATTCAGAAATCCCCGGATCACAGGATGTTTAGCTCCTCCCCGAGGCTTATCGCAGCTTACCACGTCTTTCTTCGCCTTCCGACGCCAAGGCATCCACCTGATGCTCTTTGCAACTTGTCGCTCGAAATTGCTTTCCTTCCATTCCCTGTTCAATTGTCAATGAGCCGGCCGGTTCCCCGGCCTGTCGGGCTGCCGCCCGAATCGCATTCACGAGGAACTTCCCCTCGTGCCTGCTCACGGATGGCAGCGGGTGAGATTGCTTTTGCTTACGCTGGTGGGCCTGGAAAGACTTGAACTTTCGACCTCACGCTTATCAGGCGTGCGCTCTAACCACCTGAGCTACAGGCCCGTTTCCGCTTGGTCTTTTTTGTTCCGGCGGCGTCAGGCNCCNCNCNGNNGNCTNGGTCACCTATGTCNNAATAGGCTCCCGNCGNCNNCGNCTNGCNNTCCTTGCCGGAANNAAAAATCCCGGCGCGGGNNNCCNCTNGACTTNCGGCTGTGCGGNGCNGNNGNCTNGGTCATGTATGTCTNAATACACTCCCNNCGNCNNCNGCTNGCNNTCCTTGCCGGAAACAAAAATCCCGGCNCGGAAACCGCTCGACTTCCGGCTGTGCGGCGCCACTGCCTCGGTCACCTATGTCTGAATAGGCTCCCGGCGTCAACGGCTCGCGCTCCTTGCCGGAAACAAAAATCCCG
>JAAUYX010000005.1 GCA_014804905.1 Desulfovibrio sp.
GGCGGTCTTGCCGGTCTGGCGGTCGCCGATGATGAGCTCGCGCTGGCCGCGGCCGATGGGCGTCATGGCGTCGATGGCCTTGAGGCCCGTGGGCATGGGCTGGTGCACGCTCTTGCGCTGGATGATGCCCGGGGCCTTGATTTCCACGGGCCGGGTCTCGTCCGCGTCGATGGGCCCGAGGCCGTCGATGGGCTCGCCCAGGGGGTTGAGCACGCGGCCCATGACCTTCTCGCCCACGGGCACGGAGAAGATGCGGCCCGTGCGCTTGACCGGGTCGCCCTCCTTGATGCCCACATCCGAGCCGAGGAGGGCCACGCCCACGTTGTCCTCCTCAAGGTTGAGCACCATGCCCATGACGCCGCCCGGAAATTCCAAAAGCTCCATGGACATGGCGTTTTCCACGCCGTGCACGCGGGCGATGCCGTCGCCCACGTAGAGCACGGTGCCGGTCTCGCTCATCTCCACGCGCTGGTCATAGTTCTGGATCTGATCTTCGATGATCTTGCTGATCTCATCGGCTTTGATCTGCATCTACACACCCCTCTTGAAAGTCTCGCGGAGGATCCCCAGCTGCGCGCGCAGGCTCGAATCCAGCACCTTGTCCCCCACAGCCAGCACCATGCCCCCGAGGATNTCCGGGTCNACGCTGAAGGNAAGNTCGATGTCGCCGCCGCTCTTNTTGGCNAGCTCGGCCCNGAGCTTNTCCTGCTTNTNCTTGGNGAGCTTGANGGCGGTGATGACCTTGCCCCTNAGNACNCCNTTGGCCTCGTCGAGGAGGATGCCGTACCAGTCGGCAATCTGGCGCAGGGAGGCAAGGCGCTCCTTGTCGGCCAGAAGGAAGCAGAAATTCCGCATGGTCTTGTCCGCGCCCAGCTTGTCGAGCAGCGCGGAAAGGACGCCCTTCTTNTCCTCCACNCCGATGACCGGNCTTTTCAGCACNGCGCCCAGCNTNGGCTCTTCGGCCACCATTTCNCCCAGGGCCGCGAGNNAGGCCCCGTGCCTCGNNAGGGCGTCGCCGCCCTCACGCCTGCCCAGCGAAAACAGGGCNTTGGCGTATCTTCTCGCNACAACGGTGTCGGTCAACGCAGCACCACCTTGTCCAGAGAGTTGGCGATGAGCCGGTCATGATCCTGCTCGGTGAGCTTGCCGCGCAGGGCCTTTTCCGTGGCTTCCACGATCTCGTCGGCGAGCGTCGCGCGCACCTCGTCGCGCATGGCGCGGCCCTCGTTTTCGGCGGCGCGGCGGGCCTGGTCAACGATCTGCCCGGCCTGGCGGCGGGCCTCGTCCACGATGTTCTGCNTGAGGCGCGCGGCCTGGGCCTTGCTTTCCTCAAGGATNGCCTTGCGCTCNGCNTCGAGGTTGGCGATGCGCGTCTCGATGTCCGCAAGGTGCTGCCGGGCTTCCTCCCGGCGCTTTTCGAGCTCGTCCAGCGTATCCTTGATGGTCTGCTGGCGCCCCTTGAGGAAGCGCTTGGTGAGGCCGCCCACAAAGTACCAGAGNATGCCCACGAAGAGGACGAGGTTCACCACGCGCCANGCGAAGTCCCCCCAGCGCGGGGCCTCNTGCCCCTCGGAGGCCAGCGCCTCCGCCGCACCCGCCAGCACCGCGAGCCCCACGAAAAGGACAGGCAGGACGGCGGGAAGGAAGTTGCGGATCATTCTGCTGTTCAAGTCGCACCCCCCGTTGCGGTGTGGGTTCGATACGCGTGAGTCCGGGCCCGCGGGCCTAGGCATTGCCGAGCAGGCGGTCGCCCACCTTGGCCGAAAAATCGCTGATGCCGTTGCGCAGCTCGTTGAGCGCNGCCTCGGCCTGGCCGCGCAGGGCCGANCGGTTTTCGGCGAGGAGCTGGCGCGCGCTCTGCTGGGCCTCGCCCACGATGTTCTGCTGCTCGGAGAGGCCGGACTGGCGGCCTTCCTCACGGGTGAGGCCGGCCTCCTGNCGGGCGCGGGCGAGCTCGGCCTCGTAGTGGTTGAGCTTTTCCGTGGCTTCGGCGTTNAAGGCGTCGGCCTCGCCGGCCATGTCGTCCATGAGGCTGTTGCGCTTTTTGATGATGTCGCGGACGGGGCGGATGAGCAGGTAATTGAGGAAGATGAGGGCAATGAAGAAGTTCGCGAGCTGAAAAAGAAGGGTGATGTTCAGGTCCAGCATGTGCGCGCCCCCCGGCATGGCAAGCGGTGAAAATCGGTGGCAGTGGCTGAAAATGCTCTTGCAGCATAGACCGTGGGCAGGAGTATGTCAAAGGGTATTGGCCGCAAATATGGCAAAATGCAAAAAATTCCTCCGGGCCGCTCAGGCCGCGGGGCCGGGNCGCCCCCCGGACTCTTCCCCGAGATGCCGGAGGATGGCCGCGCAGACCTTTTCGGCGGGGAGGCCTGCGTCCACCCTGTGATGGGCCGCCCCGGCGTAGAGCGGGGCGCGGGCCTCCATGACCTCGCGCACCTCCTCAAGCATGGACTTGCCCGTGAGCGAGGGCCGCTGCGCCGCCANCGGGCTCGCCGCAAGGCGCGCCGCCGCCGCCTCGGGCGTGAGCGCGAGCCAGAACACCCGGCCCTTATCGCGCAAAAAGGCCCGGTTGCCCGCGTCCAGCACGATGCCGCCGCCCGTGGCGATGACCGCGCCCCCGGCGGAAGCCTCGGCCACTGCCTCGCGCAGNGCCGCGCATTCCCGCGCGCGGAAGCCCTCCCAGCCTTCNGCCGCCACCATGTCGGCCACGCTCATGCCCGCGCGGGCGCANAGNAATTCGTCCATGTCNGTGAAGGCGCAGGAAAGCTCCCGCGCGAGCTGACGGCCCACGGTGGTCTTGCCCGCCCCGCGGCACCCCACGAGAAACACGATGGCCATATCCTAGTCCTCCTCCCCCGCATCCGCGCCCGCNGCCCCGTAGCGCGCNAGCCGCGCGTGCAGGGTCTTGCGGGTGATGCCGAGCACGCGCGCGGCCTCGCTCTTGTTGCCGCCGCAGCNNNNCAGNGTGCGCAGGATGACCTCNCGCTNCACCTCTTCCAGCGTGGGGAGGCGCCCCCCGGCTTCCACGGGCGCCACGGCTGCCGGGGCCTCCCCGGCGGACGCAGAACGACCTCGCGCCGTGGGCTCGCCACCGACGCGCAGGAGGCGCTCGGGCAGCTCGCGCACATCGATATGCTCGCCGGGCATGAGGATGACGGCCCGCTCCATGACGTTCTCGAGCTCGCGCACATTGCCCGGCCACACATAGCGGCCCAGCGCGTCCAGCGCCCGCGGGGTGATGCCGGAAAGGCGCTTGTGGTTGGCCTTGGCGAAACGGGCGGCGAAATGCCGCGCCAGAAGTTCGATGTCCCCCTCCCGGTCGCGCAAGGGCGGCATGGTGAGCGTCACCACGTTGAGGCGGTAATAGAGGTCCTCGCGGAAGCGGCCTTCGGCCGTCTCCTGCGCAAGGTCGCGGTTGGTGGCCGCGATGACGCGCACATCCACGGGCTCGGGCTTCGCGCCGCCCACGCTGAGGACTTCGCGCTCCTGGAGCACGCGCAGGAGCTTGACCTGCATGGCGAGCGGCATCTCGCCGATCTCGTCCAGAAAGAGCGTGCCCCCCCGCGCCCGCACGAAAAGGCCCTCGTGGCGGCGGTCCGCCCCGGTGAAGGCGCCCTTTTCATGCCCGAACAGCTCCGAGGCGAGCAGGGTCTCGGTGAGCGCGCCGCAGTTGACGGCCACAAAGGGCCCGGCGGCGCGGCGGCTCTGCTCGTGGACGGCGCGGGCCGCCAGCTCCTTGCCGGTGCCCGACTCCCCGGCGACGAGCACCGTGGCCTCGCTGGGCGCGATGGTGCGGATGAGCTCCCAGAGTTCGCGTATGGGCGCGCTCTGGCCGAGGATGCCGCCGCGGCCGTCCTCGGCGAGCCGCCGGGAGAGGGCCGCGTTTTCCTCCACAAGGTCCGCATGGGCGAACACATTGCGCAGGCTCACCCTGAGCCGCTCGAAGTCCAGGGGCTTGGCGAGATAGTCCCAGGCGCCGCTCTTGATGGCCTCCACCGCGGCCGGGACATCCGAATACGCGGTCATCATCAGCACGGGGAGCGCCGGGCGCGCGGCATGGAGCTCCTTCAGGGCCTCAAGCCCGTCCTTGACGGGCATCCGCACATCGAGCAGGGCGAGGTCAAAGGGCCGGGCGAGCCCGAGGCGCACGGCCTCGCCGCCGTCGGCCGCCACTTCCACGGCATAGCCCCAGTTTTCCAGCAGGGTGGCGAGCATATGGCCGTGGGCCGCGTCGTCATCGGCCACGAGGATGGAAAGCCGCTTCGTCATGCCGCGCCTCCGCCCTCCCGCGGCGCGGGAGCACCGGGGAGCTCGATGGTCATGGTGGTGCCGTGGCCCGGCAGGGTGCTCACGCCGATGGCCCCGCCGTGCTGCTCCACAATCTGGCGGGTGATGGCGAGGCCGAGGCCCGTGCCCGTGGCCCTGGTGGTGAAATAGGGCGTGAAGATTTGGGCCGCGGTCTCCTGCGCCATGCCGCAGCCCGTGTCGCGCACGCGGATGCGCCAGCCCGGCGCCGCCCCTGCCCTGTCCGCAGCCGGGGCGGGTTCCAGCGCCACCTCCACCTCGCCGCCCGCATCCGTGGCCTGGATGGCGTTGATGACGAGGTTGAGCACGGCCTGCATGAGCCTGTCCGCATCCACGTTCGCCACGTCCCCGCCGCCTTCCGGAAGTGTCGTAACAAGACGAACGCCTTTTTCCGCGGCGTCGGGCATGGCCACGGCCACCACCCGTGAGAGCAGGGCGCCCAGCTGCACGGGTGCGGGCGCAAGGTCGCGCGGCCGCGCGAGACCGAGCAGGTCGGTGAGCACGCGGTCGAGGCGGGCCGTCTCCTCGATGAGCAGCTCCCCGGTGGCGTGGCCGAGCGGATCGTCCTTGAGGCGCTCGGTGAGATAGGTGGCGTAGCCGCGCACCGAGCTCAGGGGATTGCGTATCTCGTGCGCGAGGCCCGCAGCGAGCTTGCCGAGCTCCGAGAGGCGCTCATGCTGCCTGAGCTTGCGCTCGAGGCTGCGAATCTCGCCCATGTCGCGCAGGGCGAAGAGATAGCCCACTACCTCGCCGCCGTCCCCGCCGGCTCCTCCGGCGCCGTACAGCGGCGCCGCGGTGAGTTCCACGGGCACGGGGTCGCCCTTGGGACGCCAGAGTTCCAGCTCGCGGCTGACGAGCCTGGCGCCCGCCGCAAGCTCCGCCATGGTGGCGGCAAGGTCCAGCCCCGCGGCCGCGGGACCGGGCACCGCGGGACCCTCCGAGCCGCCCGCCATGCCGAGGAGCGCACGGGCGCGGGCATTGGCAAGGCGCACCCTCCCCGCCCTGTCCAGCACGAGGAGCCCGGCCGGATAATTGCGCACCACCTGCGCCGCCAGGGCCTCGGCATCGGCGAGCAGGCGCCGCGAAGAGCGGTAGCGTCGGAACAGCAGCACAAGAGCGGTCACGGCCTCGGCCGCCACGAGCACGATGCCCGCCACGATCCAGAGCTGCAGCGCGAGGTCCGCGAGGTGATCCTCCATGCCCGTCACGTCGAGCGCCACAAAGACGCAGCGCTCGTCGTCCCCGCCCGCGCGGAGCGGGGCCTCGCGCCCGTGACGGCCGTGGCCGCCGCGCAGACGCGCCGGGGCGAAGAGGCGCCAGGTCTCGTAAATGGAGGGGTCGTCCGGGCTGAAGCGCCCGCGCGTCACGCCGGAAGGCGCCAGGCGGCGCATTTCCTCGGGGGTGTAGAGCGTGGCCCCGGTGAGTTCGGGATTGCTGTCCGCGAGGATGCGGCCCGAGGCGTCGGTGATGGCTATCCAGGCCACGCCGGGCTGGCGCGCCACCTCGGCCACGAGGCGCGCGAGGGCGCCCGCGCCGGCATGGCCGCCGTCCAGAAAGCGGGCGCTGCCTTCCAGCGCCCAGACGAGGGAGTCGGCCCGGCCGTGGATGGCGGCCAGCATCTGCGCCCGCTCCCGCTCCTCCACGCGGCCGATGAGGAGCGCGGCCATACAGGCGCCCACCACGGCTATGCCCCCCAGCAGGAGCAAGGTCCCGAGCAGCGGGCGCGCCCACGCCAAGGCGCGGGCCGGCTTTTGCGGAACGNCCCGCAAGACGCCGCCCCGAGGCGTGGCCTCCGGGTCAAAAGTATCCGCTTTTCCCGAATCTGTAACCTTTTTACCCAGCATACGCCGCCCTTGGGTAAAAAAGTTACGCTATCCGNNNGNGTCCCGCAAGGCGCNTGGCGGGGAATTTTNTNNTTNTCNNGTGATGNNAANGNATTACAGGAAATGGCACGCGGCTTGCTTTATCCCCGGCATCCACCCATCGGCGCGAATGCGCCCCACTTCAACACGAGGAAGAAGCATGACCCTGTTCAGCAAAAAGCTCACCACCCTGGCGCTTGCGGCCATCCTGGCCCTGGGCGCGGCCGGCGCGGCNNAGGCNGCGGGNCGCGACTACCGNCCCGACGCNCAGGCCTGGCCCGGCCTTTCCACCGAGCAGCAGGCCAAGGCCAAGAAGATTCACGACGAGACCGTGGCCGACACCAGCGGGACGCGCGAAAAACTCCGCGCCAAGCGCGCGGAGCTGGACGCCCAGNTNGCCAGCCCCGAGCCGGACAAGGACAAGATCGAAAGCCTCTCGCGTGAGATCGGCGAACTGCGCGGCAAGCTCATGGCCGCCCGCGTGGACCTNCGCGCCAAGCTCGCCAAGGAAGGCATCCCGGCCGAGGCCTTTGACGCCGGCCCCGGCCCCCGCAACGGCTTCGGGCCCGGCAACGGCCCGGCCAATCCCGGCCCCGGCTACGGCCCGGCCCCCTGCTGGGGCCCCAATGGCGGCTACGGCTACGGCTATCACCACGGGCGCCGCGGCGGCCACCATCGTGGCGGCAACTGGGGCGGCGGCTATGCCCCCATGGGCGGCTGCGGCTGCTGGTAGGAACTGAAATTGCGGCCTTGCGGGGCGCTCCTCCTCGCCCCGCGGGNCCGACACCCCGAAACCCCCTNCACACAAAAACGGGGAGCCTTNCGGCTCCCCGTTTTCGTTTTCCTNATGCCCGCTTCCCNGAACTAGAAGCTGTAGGCGAAGACCAGCTGGGCCTTCCAGGCATCCTGCTTCTGGAAGGAGGAGNTGCGCTCCCCGGCCTTCTTCCAGGTGTCGTTGTCCATGAAGTTGGCGATGTAGCCGAGCTCGAGGTTGATGTCGANGTTCTCGTACATCTTGTAGNTGTTGACNAGGTTGAACTCGAGCAGGCCGTCGTTGGTGGTCAGGTACGGGCTCGTGCCGNTNCCCCAGCCNTCGTNCCANGCGAAGGANTTGTTCATGTACTTGACCATGCCNGTGNNGTTGGTGCCGCCCCAGTAGGCCACGCGGAAGGTGTGGNNGAGGTTNTCNANGAAGGTCATGTCGCGCANCTGGAGGCCGANGCCCCAGGTGCCGGNATAGTCAAGCGCNANGTCGTTCCACACCCAGCCNNNGTTGCCNTCGCCCATGAAGGAGGTGAAGGTGCCCATGGGNACGATGGAGGGCATGCGCTCGGAGCCGTTCTTCGGGTTGCCGTCGTCGCCNGAGNCNTACCAGCCGAAGATGCCNGGNACGCCCCAATCCATCTTGTACTCGACNAGGGCCTTGGCNAGCCAGCCCTGNCGCTCGGTGCTNGAGCGCTTCACCGCGCCCNNCTTGATGGCGTCATAGCGGCCCATGGGCTCGGANTAGCCGTAGTTGANGTCCACCTCGATGTTCAGCGGNTCNAANGCCGTGATGGTGAAGGGAAGGCCGGCCCAGAACAGGCTGCCGTAGCCCTTGCCNGTNCCGCCGATNTTNNTGNNGTNNTTGATGCCCGGATAGGGNTAGAGGCTGTAGGGCAGGTTGCCGTCGGAGGTGNTGNACACCTCGTTGTCGNNGCGGCCCTGCCAGNCNTCGATGCCTTCCATGGNNTTGGCGCCCTTCATGCCGAGCATGGCCCAGGGNGTNACCTCGAAGCCGTCGAAGGTCAGGGGCACCATCAGGCTGAAGAGGTCGAGGTTGTCGAGGTAGCCCGCGCGGGTGNNNCCNGCCTGGCGGCCNTTCCAGCGGTTGCCGTCNAAGTTGTCGTTGAGCGGNCGCGCCCACAGGGCGGTGATGGAGANNTTGTCGTTNANCTTGTAGTTGGCGGTGANGNCGGCCNCNTCGGTNTCCATGATGGCNGAGCCGCCGGCCGCGTTGGGCAGGGTCACGCCCTGGATGCCCATGCGGAACTTGAGGTCCGTCTCGGGAACCATCCAGTCGATGTAGGCGCGCTTCAGCTTGATGATCTTGCCGTCGGCGCCNAGGGCGCCGCCCTGGTCGGCGCGGCCCCAGTTGGTNTTGCCGATTTCAAANTACACNGTGCCGGANAGGCTCTCGCTGGCNACNGCGTCCAACTGGAGGCGCACACGCTGCACGGCGTCNAAGNTGCTCTCCATNTTGGTGGTNTTCTNGTCGCCCACGCGNTNCTTGTGNATNAGCTTGGTGTCNGACGCGGTGAAGCCCATGAGCCACTGGCCCTTGGCCTGNAAGTCNATGGCGCTCGCGCCGGTGGCAGCCCCGAANACCAGGCCGGCGGCAAGCAGCAGCGTGCAAAGCTTT
>JAAUYX010000006.1 GCA_014804905.1 Desulfovibrio sp.
TGGCCGGCGCCCTTGCCGATCTTGGTCTTGTTGGCCGCCATCTTGTCAACGAATTCCCAGCCGAACTGCTTCACGAGCATGGCGATGGCCATATAGGCCGTGCCGGAGAGGGCCGGGTTTGCAATGCCGAACGCGCCCTTGAACTGCTTTTCAAAAATATTGTCCCATTCCTTGGGCGTCTCCTTGACGAAGCGCGTATTGTAGACGATGCCCAGCGTGGCGAGGCGCGCGGCCGTGAAGGAGCCGTCGTAGTCCGGGAAGGGCTGGATGAGCTCGGCAATGTTGGACGGGGTGTATTTTTCAAGCAGGCCCTCGTCCTTCATGTTGTAGAAATCGGGCACCTCGCTCGTCCAGAGCACATCGGCCAGAATCTTCCCGGCCTGGCGCTCCGTGGCGATTTTCGCCATCAGCTTGCCCGCGCCGGCGGACTGGTAGTCAATGGTGATGTCGGGGTGCTTTTTCTTGAAGGCGTCATAAATGGCGCCGATGAGGGACTCCTTCATGGAAGTGTACAGGATCATTTTCTCCGCGGCCATGACCCTGGAAGCGAACAGGCCGGCGGCGAAAACAGCCATCAGCACAATGGCGAAACTTTTGCGAAACATTGCCTCCTCCCCGTGTTGAATTGGACTGGCACAGCCAGAAAAGCGGCCACCCGCAGAGTGGTGTTGCGCGTCCCCCCGCCAATCGGCGCACCGCTGCGCGGTGGGATGCCAAAAGGGCGGCTCCGCTTTCCGACATTTGTGAAAAATTTAATAAAATACGTTGGGCATTGCAAGCCCTGATGCCCGCTGCGGGAGACCCCCGGCCCCACGCGCCGTTCCGTGGCGACGACGCCGGGCAGACGCGGGCAAAGTATTCCGGGCTCGCCGCGCCGCCGGATGGGCGAAACAGCAGCGTCAGGGAGGTGGGGAGCGGGAAGGAAAGGCGTCTGTGCCCGCTCCGCCCGCACCATCCTTGCCCGGAAAAGGGGAAGGGCGGCGTTTGCCGAATTTTTTTGCTGTCCGGGAAGAAGGTTCATCCCGCGAAGAAAATCCGCAACCGCAGCTTCACGGAGCGCCTCCCGCGTGTTGCCCTCGTGGCCACATCGCTATACAATAAGCGCAAGTAATTACTTCTGACCATGCCGCCGAATTTGCGGAGGACCACGCTATGGACGCCCTCAACGGCCTGAATGCCGCCACGGTCATTTTTGTGGCGCTGCTCGTGTTTGCCATCGGCTACCGTTTTTACGGCCTCTTTCTCGCGCAGAAGGTGCTGAACCTCAACGACGCGCGCCAGACGCCCGCCGTGCGCTTCGCCGACGGGCATGACTATGTGAAAACCAACAAATATGTGCTCTTCGGCCACCATTTCGCCGCCATCGCCGCGGCCGGGCCCTTGCTCGGGCCGGTGCTCGCCGCCCAGTACGGCTATATGCCGGGCCTGCTCTGGATACTCATCGGTTGCGTGCTGGCGGGCGGCGTGCATGACCTGGTGGTGCTCTTCTGCTCGGTGCGCCACAAGGGCCTGAGCCTCGCCTATATCGCCTCGAAAGAAATCGACCCGGCCACGGGCACCGTCACCGCGTGGTCCGTGCTCGCCATCCTCATCCTCACGCTGGCCGGGCTGTGCATCGCCGTGGTCAACGCCATGCACAACAGCCTCTGGTCCACCTATACCGTTGTCGCCACCCTGCCCATCGCCGTCATCATGGGCCTCTACATGAAGTTCTCCAAAAACGGCGGCGTGTGGGGCGCGTCCATCATCGGCGTCATCCTGCTCTTCCTCTGCATCCTCACCGGGCCCTGGGTGACGGCGCACCCCGAGTATTTCGGCTGGCTCGACATCGACAAGGGCCCGCTCTCCATCCTGCTGCCCATTTACGGCTTTTTCGCGTCGGTGCTGCCCGTGTGGCTGCTTCTCCTGCCGCGCGACTATCTTTCCACCTTCCTCAAGGTGGGCACCATCCTCGGGCTCGCCGTGGGCATCCTCTGGGTGATGCCGGACTTCAACATGCCCGCCTTCACCAGCTTTGACGCGGGCGGCGGCCCCATCGTGGCCGGCCCGGTCATCCCCTTCATCTTCATCACCATCGCCTGCGGCGCGCTCTCCGGCTTCCACGCCACCATCGGCACGGGCACCACGCCGAAGATGATCGGCACGGAGCATGACGTGCTCTTCGTGGGCTACGGGGCCATGCTGCTCGAGGGCTTCGTGGCCATCATGGCGCTTATCGCCGCCTGCGTGCTCGTGCCCGCGGACTATTTCGCCATCAATTCCCCGGCCGAGGCTTTCGAGGCTCTGGGCATGAAGGTGAGCGAGCTGCCGGCGCTGGAGGCCGAGGTGCAGGAGCAGCTCATGCACCGGCCCGGCGGCTCGGTGTCGCTCGCCGTGGGCATGGCGCACATCTTTTCGCAGATTCCCTTCATGAAGCACCTCATGGCCTACTGGTACCACTTCGCCATCATGTTCGAGGCGGTGTTCATCCTCTCGGCGGTGGACGCGGGCACGCGCGTGGGCCGCTTCTTCCTGCAGGAAATGATGGGCAAGGTGTGGCCGAGGTGGGGCGATGTGGAGTGGGTTCCGGGCATCATCGCCACGAGCCTGATTTTCACCTGCGCCTGGGGCTACCTTGTTTACACGGGCAATATCAGCAATATCTGGCCGCTCTTCGGCATCAGCAACCAGTTGCTCGCCTCGGTGACGCTGCTCATCGGCACCACCGTGCTTTTGCGCATGAACCGCCACAAGTACGCGCTGCTCACCGGCATCCCCGGTATCTTCATGACGGTCATCACCTTCTGGGCGGGCATCTGGCTCATCCTTTACCAGTATATGCCGCAGGGGCAGTACCTGCTCGTTTTCCTGAGCCTCTTTGTCATGGTGATGATGGCCGTGGTCATCTGGGGGACGGTGCGCCGCTGGCTGGTGCTCATGCGGGAAAACACCGTGGTGCATGACCAGTACGGCGAGGAATTCAAGGAAATCGTGCCCGAATAGGCGAAAGGGGAGGCCCGGCGGCCACGGCCCCGGGCCTTTGGGATTGTTGAGGAACGCAGGGCGTGGAAAGACACTCCCTGAAACACGAAAGGAGGCCGCCATGGCGAATCAGGACGCGAAGTATTTCAACTGCTCGGAACAGCATGAACTGGACCATGTGGCAAGCAAGTATGAGGACAAGGAAAAGGTCAAGGAATTCATCAAGGCCAAGTGCAAGGACAAGACCATCCACTACTGGACGCAGGAAAAGCTGGCCGCCTACCTGGCCGAAAACGGCTTCAAGCTGAAGGCGAAGTAGGGGCGCCCGGCGCCCCTGCCACATCAGCGAGCAGCACGGAAGCGCGGCGACCGGGCCAGTAAAGTCTTGAGAACACGAAAAGACGCCAGCGGAGAGTACCGCTGGCGTCTTTTCGTGTTCTCAGGGAGGCTGTTGTCTTTAGTGGCGATAATTGGCAAAGGGAAGTTGCTTAAACTCCTCCGTAAATTTGTCCAACAGGGCTTTTTCACATTTTTCCGGGTCCACATCTTCAGTGACGCGCCACGTCACCAGCAGGTTGCCGGGATTGTCGATGCGCCAAATGTCGCGGCCGCCATGATGTTTGTTCTTCTTCTGCTGATACCATTTCAGGTATTCTCGAAGGCGCGTGTAGAGGTTGGACTTCCCCTTGCCGTTGAGAACGCCCGCCTTGCCAATATAGATTACGTGCGTCCCTTTAACCCACCGTTCAGGCAAAGCCTCGGTGAGCGTGGTGCGTGGCACCGGATTTTGCGGAAAACCCGTATTCTTGCCGTCATTGAAGCCGGGCATTCCGTGGCCGCGCCACAGGATGAGGTAAACACCGTTCTTTTTAGGGATTTTCGTTCTCTCGCCTTCATCGACGAGTTCCTTCACGCTATAGCAGCATCCGAAACCCTGATGGTCATGACAGGAGATTTTTTTAAAATCCACTTCGTCAACCCATGCCATCTTCCCGTTTTTTTCCCCGCCCATCTTTTCTCCTCCTGGTGCCCGTTTAAAGAATGCAGTGTTGAAAGACCATTTAATAGATTATTATACCAGCCTTATACCGGCGCGTAAACCTTTCCGCAAAAATTTATGGAAAAATTCTTTCCCGCACCTCATTGCGGTGCCACGAAATAGCGCCAGATGAGCGTGACGAGCAAAAGCCCCAGCGAAACGAGGAGGAAGCGGCGCACCGCCCCGGCGCCCACGCGGATGGCCGTGCGGCTGCCGAACCAGTTGCCGAGCATGGAGCAGGCGGTCATGAGCGCGGCCAGCGGCCAGAACACCGAGCCGTGCCAGATGAAGGCGACCACGGCGCCGCCGTTGGAGCCCAGGTTGAGCACCTTGGCGGTGGCCGAGGCCTCCATGAGGCCGATGTTCAGCACCCAGTGCAGGGCGAGAATGAGGAAGCTGCCCGTGCCGGGCCCGAAAAAGCCGTCATAAACGCCGATGGCGAGGCACACGAGCGGCGTGAGCAGCCAGAGGCGCACTCCGGAAAGTGTCGCCGGCGCGGCCTCGCGCTCGCGCCTGGGGGCCAGTGTGAGCAGCATCCCCACGGGGAGCAGGCCCACCAGTATCTTGCCGAGCACGGCGGAGCTCACCTTGAGCGCCAGCAGGGAGCCAGCCCAGGCACCGAGCAGCGAAAAGGCGAGGCCCGCGAGCGCCAGCCGCCAGAGCACCAGATGGCTCCGCGCGAAGGTCCCCAGGGCCACGGCCGTGCCCATGCAGGAGCTCACCTTGTTGGTGCCGAGCGCGAGGTGCGGGGGCACGCCCGTGAGCAGGAGCGCGGGCACGGTGAGCAGGCCGCCGCCCCCGGCGATGGCGTCGATGAAGCCGCCCACGAGCGCCGCGCCGCCGCAGGCCACGGCCGTGCCTAGGGTGAGGGCGGGCATTCTACCACTCCTTGAAGATCACCCATGCCGCGAGCACGATAAGGCCGAAGCCGAGCAAATGGTTCCAGCGCAGGGATTCCCCGAGCCAGAGGGTGGAAAAGAGCATAAAGACCGTGAGGGAGATGACCTCCTGGATGGTCTTGAGCTCCGCGGCGGAAAAATGGCCGTAGCCGATACGGTTGGCAGGCACCTGGAGCACATATTCAAAAAAGGCCAGGCCCCAGCTCGTGAGGATGACGATGGGCAGCGCCAGGCCCTTGTAGCGCAAATGCCCGTACCAGGCGAAGGTCATGAAGACATTGGAGAGGATGAGCAGCCCGATGGTAAGGGCCGGGACCGGGATATTCATGGCGTTGGCGTCTCACGCGGTGCGCCGTCGGGGGTGGTTTATGCGGTGCGGGTCTCCCGATGGTGAGGAATCCCGCAGCTTGCGGCTGGGGGGCAGGCCCCGGATATTCAGGGACCCCGCAGCTTGCGGCTGCGGGGTCCTTCCTGTGAAACTCCGGGCCAGGCCCGTGGCGAAATTTCTGGAGCCCTTGACCAGGATTGAACTGGTGACCTCATCCTTACCAAGGATGCACTCTACCGACTGAGCTACAAGGGCGAACCGGAGTAAGCTCATACTCCATGCGGCCGTCCGGGTCAAGAAGTTTTTGCGCCGGGCGGCGTGCAGGGGCCTGGAGCTGCCTCATGTGTACTGCGGCTCGTTCTCCTTGATTATCTGGAAGGATTTCATGGCCTTCACCGTGCCCGCGATGCCCTGGTATTTCTTGACACCGGCCACGGTGCAGGTGAGCAGGTCCTCCACGTCGGTATCGAGCACGAGCACGTCCCCCACCTGCATCCGCATGAGCTGGTTGCCGGTGATGGTGGTGTCGCCGAAATGCACCTTGAGCTCCACCGGGGTCTCCAGCAGGCGCTCCTTGAGGCGCGCCACCCAGGCGTGGTCCACCTCGAGGCGCTCGGTCTGGAAGCTGGCGTGGAGCTTGGAGCGGATGGGCTCGATGGTAGCATAGGGCAGGCAGACAATCATGGAGCCGATGGAGGTGTCGAGCTCCACCTCGAAGGTGATGACCACCACCACGTCGCTCGGCGGCACGATGGCCGCGAACTGGGGATTGATTTCACTGCGCACGAGCTCCAGCTTCACGTCGTGGACGGGCCGCCAGGATTCCTCCATGTTGTCGAGGGCAATCTTGACAATCTTGTCCACCACGGCCTGCTCGATGCGCGTAAATTCGCGGCCCTCGATCTTGGGCTGGGAGCCCGCGCCGCCGAAAACGCTCTCCACCAGCGCGAAAACGAGGCGCGAGTCCACAATCATGATGGCGTTGCCGCGCAAGGGGTCCATCTTGAAAATGTTGATGGAGGTGGGCACGGGCAGCGAGCGCATGAACTCGCCGAACTTGGTCATGTCGATGGAAATGGGGTTCAGCTCCACGCGCTTGCGGACCACGTTGGAGAGCGCATTGGTGCAGAGCCGGGCAAAACGGTCATTGACGATTTCAAGCACGGGCATGCGCCCGCGGATGATGCGGTCCTGATTGGCGAGGTCAAAGGCGACGACGCCAGAGTCGTCACCGGGCACGTCCTGCTCGGTCTCGATGTCGCCGATATTCATGCCCCGAAGCAGGGCATCCACTTCATCTTGCGCAAGAACTTTATTCATAAAAAGCCTCTAAACGGGAAAAGAACATGGAGATGCGCCGGCGAGCGGCGCTGCCACATAAGTATGCAAAAAAAAGGCCAAGATTGCAAGAAGGTCCGCTTGACATGCCGGGGCCCGCTCACTAGAACTCAATCCTGCACGGGAAGACCGGGCTCCAGAGCCCGCAGCCGGGGACGGTGCGCGGCGCGCCCGACAGGTCTCGCAAAAGGCCCCCGCGCAACGCCATTTGTGGGTCGGTGAGAGCATGGAACGATGCAGGTTTTCGTCGGTCCTGGCCGTGGCCAGCGTCCTGATCCTGACGCTTGCGGGCCTTGCCCCGGCGCTCGCCGCGCCGGAACCTGCCCCAGGCGACGGCGACGACGGCTGGGTGGTCATGCCCGCCGGCGGGCGCCCCGCCTACATGGGCATCCACGGCGGCACCATGCCCGTGAGCCTGCTCGTGGCGGGCGACGGCACCTCGCTCTTTACCTTTGTGGGCCGCACGGGGAATGATTTTCTCGAGGCGCTGCGGGCCACCGAGCTGCCGCTGCCGAGCCTGCTCAACGCCACGGTGGCGCGCTCGCGCGCGGCGAGCGGCGGCGCTGCCCTCTTCGCGGGCAATGCCACCAAGAGCCTCCCCGTCATCCCGCTCACGGGCGAGGGCTTCGCCGCCTTGGTGGAAAAGCCCGGCTCGCTCCAGCCTTTCGGGCTCTCCGACGAGCCGCTCTCCATCGAGGGCCGGGCCGTGCGGCCCAAGGCCCTCTCCCCGGCCAAGACCTACCGCCTCTTTGTGCTGCCGCAATACCTGGAGCCCCAGGCCGGGCGCCGCGGCCGCTGAGGCCGGAGCGTTCCGGCCCCCCTTGCAGCAGGTGAACTTCCAGAGGCTGCCTGTTACCGGGCTTTTCCGGCTGGCGGGGCAGCCCGGCCACGCGAAAAAATCAGCAAGCTCCCGCAAAGAAATAAGTGAAGCCGCGAATCCCCTGCGGAAAACGCGGCTTCGCTTGTGTCTGGTTTTTGCGTGACGAAACAGGCTCCCAGCCGGGCATGTGCCCCGCCACCGGGCATCGGCGTTTCCCGGTGCGTGGCCGAGAATGCGGCAGGCTAATTTTTGATGAGCTCTATGCCTTCCTTGAAGCCGCGGTTGCGGCCATAGAGTTTTTCCACGGCATTGTTCCAGTGTTCATGCACACCGAGGCTGCCCGGATTGCTGCCCGCGCCGTCCGTATAATTGGTCTGCGAGGGCGGATGCGGCAAAAGGGCCGCCTCATGCAGGTAATTTTCCATGTGCGGCTTGCCGCGCATATTGCTGTTATGGCGCTGCATGTTCGGTTCATTGACGAGAAAATCCGCGCCCACCGAGTCGATGGCGACCGGGTCCTGCGAGAAAAAGAGGCTTGAGGCCTGGTGGCCGTTGAAGGGCGGCATGGTCCAGACGGAATTTTCCGGCGAAATCGTCACGGTTTCACTGGGCGCGGTGATGAGGCCGTCCAGCATCACGAGCATGGTCTTGCCGCCGATCTCCTTGCGGGCCATGAGGTCCGCGAGGACGGAATAGCCGCCCATCTTGCCGTTGATGATGTTGGGGTGCAGCCCGGCCGCCGCCGGCGTCGTTCTGCGGTCGTCATTGATAAAGCTGCCGAAATGGTTCTTGCCGCCCAGGGTGAGGCCCCAGGAATGGCCCTTGAGGTTGCCGAGATTGATGAGGTAGTCGGCCTCCGTCAGGCAGGTGGGGAAATATGTGGGCTCGCCGCTCACATTGCCCGCCCAGCGGATGCGGGCCTTTTTGTCGGCAACGGAATCTTTTGGGCCGCCGAGGTCGCGATAGCTGAACTTCACGCCCTTGAGGTCGCCTTCGGTGCACATGGCCTGCATATGGTCGGGGAAAATCCGGCAGGTGTCGTAGATAACGATGTCCTCGGGCCGCACGCCTCCGTCGCGGACCAGTGAGCGGAGCAGGGTCTGCAGCAGGAGCGGGTTGCCGTAGCTCACCCCGAACTGGCCGTGCGGGTCGTCATTGTTTTCCCCGGCGCCGTTCATGTTGACCTTGATGGCAATCTTCTGGCCGGGCCTGTAGCCGCCCTCTCTGCCGTTTTTGGCGTTGCGCCACGCAAAAAGCGCGTCCCAGGCCTTTTGGGGGCTGTCCTCTCCGGTAAGACGCATGATGCCGTTGCGCGTCATCTGGAGGATGCGGCCCTGGTCAAAGTTTTCCGGCTTCCACCAGAAGTCCATGCCGCTCCAGTGCACCGCCTCGGGGTCGTGCATCCAGACGACGCGGCCCGGATGGATGCCCTGGCCGACGCCGAGGGCTTCATGGCTCGGGAAAAGGGATTTTTCACCGGCAAGGGCCTCATCCACGACCATTTCCCCGCTGGAGAGAAGGCCTGCGGTGATGAGGCCGCTTTTAATGAAGTTCCTCCGTGAAACGCCCATATTCCCTCCTGCATCCCCGGCGCGGGTATCCAGCTCCGGGGGTGTACTCGCTACGGCAGCATACTCAAGGGCACGCGGTACACCCGGTCATTGGGATTGGTCGCGCCGAAGCTCTCCCAGTGGGTGGCATCCTTGTCATAGGCCTCGTAGCGCGCGAGCAGCCCCTTGATGCGGCGTACAAAGGCATCCCGCTGGCCGGTGGACATATCCTCCCAGTCCTTGCGCGTCATGGAGCCGATAACGCTTTTGTAGGGCAGGTCGGCCAGCACCTCGTCCAGCATCCCGTTTTCGGCGAGGTTGCGGTCCGGGTGCAGGGAGAACTGGTTGGGGTCGCGGCTCATCTGCGCGGCGGCGGAGAGGATTTGCCCGAAGAGGTCGGCGTCGCCGTTGAGGAAGGCCTTCTCGCTCCCGGCGAGGAGCAGCTTGAGCTGCTTGTAGAGATTGCTGAGCTGCCCCTTGGTGAGCAGCACCGCGGGCTCCACGGCGAGCACGGGCGCGTCGCCCGGATTGGCGGCCAGCTTGGCGAGGTCCGCGTCGGCTATCCAGGCGTCCACCACCTGCGGGGCCGTCGCGCCCTTGCGGTTGCCGAAAAACTGGAGCTGCATGGCATAGCCCGTGCTTTCGGCGATGCGCCGCGCCTCCTCCTCGGGCGTGAGCTTGGCTTGGGGTTTGCTGATGCGCGAGGGCGCGAGCAGCTTGCCCTCGGCCGTGGCGGCGAGCACCTTGCCGTAGGATTGCGCGAGCACCCTGGCCGCGCTCTCAAAGGCCTTGGCCCCCTTGGCGGGCGTGGCCGCGTCGATGGGAATATAGCTCGCCTGGTTGTCGCTCTGGCGGGTGAGGGTGCGGTAGGCCTCGGCGGCATAGGGCTGGTTCTGGGCCGTGCGCGGGTTCTTGACGTGCAGCGCCGTCAGGTAGATGCGGTTGCTCTTGAGNTAGTCGGCNAGNGCCTCGGGCGANAAGCCCGTGGCCGANTCCGGGTCGCCCGCGCCGAGGGGCCCGGCGTCGGTGATCATCAGCATGACGCGGCTGCCGTAGTTCTGCCACGAAAGCCCGTCCACGGCGGCCTTGACGCCCGCGAAGGCGTCCTCGTTGATGCCGTGGCTCGACACCGTGGCCTCGTCCACCTGCTTCAGGGCCTCCTCGAGGCGCTTGCGGTCCTTCACCGAGGTGAAGTCGCAGATGATNTTNGCGGTNTAGCCNAGGCCCGGCGTGCGCTTGGTGCTGCTGCGGAAGGCCACCACGGCGAAGGCCATCTTGTCCGCATAGGGGCTTTTTTCGAGCTCGTCNTAGAGNCCCTGCACGAGGCGCAGGGTCTCGTCGATATAGGGCTTCATGGAAATGGTGGTGTCGATGACAAAGGCGAAGCCCGTGCGGAAGTCNGCNCCGTCCGCGGGCTGCCCGCCCTTGGCGCCCGCGCCCTCAGCGGACGCNCCGCCGATGCCGGGATCGATGGAGGCCACCTCGATGAGCCNNGGNCCATGCTGCCCGTAAAACTGGTCGTCAATGGAAAGCACCGGNAGCAGGTAGAAATTTTTCTCGGCCACGGCCGCGGCCGCGGGCTCGGTGGCGATGACNGGNTAATCCGCCGCAAGCTCCTTGCCGGAGGCGANGTCCTTGCGGTAGTCCGCGAGCAGGCCCTTGAGGTCCTCNGCGCGGCAGGCCTCTTCAAGGCCCGCATGGTTGCGGAAAAAGAGCACCGGGTCGCGCCCCGTCCTGTCCGTGAGCACCATGGTGATGGCCTGCGGCCATTCGGTGACGAGGCCCTTGTCGATCCAGCCGTCGGCCTTGTCGCTGCCCGCGCCCACCTGGAGGCGGTCGCCCTGGCGGTCATAGATATACATGGCCGTGAAGGTGGGNACNNTCTCGCGCAGNGTGGCCGCCCCGGCCTCGGGCCCGGCATAGAGCCTGGCCCCCGGATGCGTGACCACGCGCTGGAACACGCTCTTCTTGCCCTCCTGGAGCAGGGGCTGCGCGGCGCCGCAGGGCGCGGCGTCGAGGACGANNNCNGANANGANNGCNANAGGCAGGAGCAGGGCGGCCAGCGCAAAACGGGAAGACTTCATCATGGTATGCCTCCACGCGGGCCGGNCGCCCGCGTGTTCTGGGTCAGGGGGAGCGGCCTAGGGNANTTCCTGGAGCCAGGCCCGCGCCTGGGCATTGCCCGCCGCGGCCTCGCGCTCAAGCCAGGCGCGCAGGCGCGTNTGCGCCTCCANNGCGGCCTTGGCGACCTTGGAATCNCTGGCCGCGGCCTTGGCATAGGCGGCATAGGCCGCCGCGGCGTCCTTTTCNATGCTGCCCCACCTGGGCTCGGCCGGGTCAAGGCAGGCGGCGTAGGGCATGAAGGCCGCCGGNGCNTCCTGGCCGGCCGCGAAATAATAGAGGCGGTAGAGGGCGTCCTGCTCCGCGGGCGTGGCCTTGGGGAGCTGGGNCGCCAGGGCGAGCGCGGCCTTGGCCGTCACGTCCGGGCCGCTGAAAAAGGCGCGCACCTGCTCCTCCGCGGATTTCTGCGTGGGCGGGAGCTCGGTCACGGGCGCGGGCGCCGCGCCGGACTTGCCGGNAAGGGCCGCTTCCTCCTCCTGCGCNTTGCCGTCAAAAAACTTCCAGGTGGCGAGGCCGCCTGCCAGNAGCGCCGCCACAAGCGCCACGATGAGCACCGGGCCGGGCTTGCGCCGGGGCGCCGGGGCTGGCGCAGGCGCCTCGGGCGTGAGGCTGAGCGGCGTTTCCGGGGCTTTTTCGGCCGCAGGCGTTTCCGCGGGCGCCGGGGNGGCAGGTTCGGGCGCGGGCTTCGGGGCCGCNGGNGCNGNGGCAGCCTGGGCGCGCATCCCGGTATTGTCCAGCCTGCCGTCGAGGCTGTAGGTGATGCCGTCCTCCACCTGGAGGCGCGCCTTGAGCTCGTCGCCCTGTTCCGGCTTGAGGGTGACAAGGTACTTTTCCAGCGGGTCCAGGGCGTCCACCACCTCGGGCCCGATGGGCACGGTGATGCCGCCCTCGGGCGTGGTCTCCGTGCGCACGGGCATGAAGCGCGTCTCGCCCACCCAGATNGTNCCGCCGCCNGGTCCGGCGGCCAGGTAGGCGTGGTCCGAGGCGCGGAGCACGGCCATGGAATANGGGCCGTCCGGNAAGAGCGTCTCGCTGAAGGTGAGNNTGCCGTGGCCNGGGCCTTTTTGCGTGTCGTCGCTGTAGCTGATCTTCATGGCGTCATGCTGGGCGCGGCGCGCCCGTGTTGCAGGTGATCAGGCCGTGGCGGCGTCGCTTTTGGGCGCGCCGGGAGCGGCTTCCGCGGAGAGNTTGCGCAGGATGCCGCCGAGGGCCAGGTTTTCCTCCACATTGAGGGTCTGCTCGCCGTCAAAGTCCACATTGCCCATGATGAGCGCGGCCAGCGCNTTGAGCCAGTCCCCCAGCCAGCGCCGCGACCAGACGGAGCGCGTTTCGCCGAGCTTCGGCAGCTCCCCGGCCTCGGGCGGCGGCGTGAAGACCACGGTGCTCTTGGCGCCGGGCAGGGCCAGGGTGCGCGCCTTTTCGTCATNTTTGCGCGGGTCGAGCCCGAGCCAGTCCACATAGCTGTTGAGGATGCCNGNGGCTATGCCCGCCTCCTTCCTGGCGATGCTCTCCCGGCTGGTGTTGGCATAGGCCGCGGCNCGGCGGAAGGCCTGGGCCATGCCGTCGCGCAGGGCGAGNCNGGCCGCCCCGGTGGAGAGCTCGTTCACGAGGTCGGAAAACTCCTTCCCCGGCAGGAGGAAATAGCGCTGGGCNGCNGGGTCGTCGGCCAGCTGGTGCAGNCGCTCTATCCAGCGGCTTTCCACATAGTCGGCGAAAAAGGCNGCNTCGTCCCGCGCCGGGACATCCTGGGCGGCCGGGGCCGGCGCCTCGGCGGCTGTCGTCGGCGTTTCCGCCGGAGCCTCGGCAAAGGGGTTCCACGCGCCCACGTCGACAGTGTCCATGTCGAGCTCGGTGACAGGGGCCTCCTCCGGTTGCGGGGCGGCTTCGGGTACTACGTCGGCGAGCTCCAAGAAGCGGCGCGTGGCCTCGGGGTGCATGTCGGCGATGTCCGCGTCGCTGATGGTGAGGCTGTGCAGAAGCTGGCCCATGCGGCCCTGCTGGGCCTCGAGCTGGCCCAGCCGGTTGAAGAGATTGCGGATGAGCAGGAGCTTCTGCTTGCGGATTTCCTCGCGGTCGTCGGTGCGGTAGAAGGCCGCGAGTCTGCGCGCCACGGCCTCGCGCGTGTCCTGCACGTTCTGGAGCAGCTGCTCGCGCTTGATGTCCGGGGTGCAAAGCGGGCTCAGGCTTTCGCGGATATAGGTGATGCCGCCGTCATTGAATTTCATGGCCTCGTCCCAGGCGCGGGCCGGGTCCTTGAAGTGGGCGGCCACGAGCGGGCTTTGCAGAAAGGCCGAGTGCAGGCGCTCCACATAGTCCTGCCGCTCGGGGCGGATGCCCTTTTCCTGATCGCCCTCGTATTCCATCACCGCGTCAAAGCGGAAATTGGGATTGCGCAAGAGGAAGAGGTTGTCGAAGCCGCGCTCCGGCGTCCAGTGCACAGGCCAGTCGTGCTGCTTGCCGAAAAAGTCCAGCAGGGAGGCGTGGAGGCGGTTGTCCCAGCGGCTTTCCAGCGAGGGCGCGCCCTTCTTGTCCTCAAATTCCATGTCGAACTTGGTGAGGATGAAGAAGAGCGAAGGCTGCTTGCCCACGCGGTCCTCCGGGCGCTCGCCGTGGGTGGTGCGCACCCATTCGTCGATGACGCCGGGCAGGTCCTGCACCTCCTGGTTGCTGGGGCCGATGCAGAGCAACATGCTCGTGAGCTCGCGCTCGGCGCAATAGCGCTGGAAGAGATAGGCCACCTTGCCGCGCAGGAAGAGCTCCTTGAGCATCCCCTCCTTCTTGAGCTCGCGGCGCACGTCGTCGAGCTTGTAGCGCGAGCGGTAGCCGGGGAAGTCGAGAAGGTCGGTGTGGTCGAAATAGGGCGCGGGCTTTTCGCGCATGACTATGGTGAGCTCCGCCGTGAGCGCCGTCACCACGGCGCGCGGAAGTGCTGCGTGCACGCCCGCGGGCGTGACCACGTCGAGCGTGCCGTCGGCCTGGGCTCTCGCCGGGTCGCCCAAGCCGGCCAGCGTCGCCACGTCGATGATGCTCGTGTCGCGCGGGATGAGCGCGTCCAGCGTGAGGAAGGCGCGCTCGGCATAGCCCAGCGAATCCAGCGCCTTGAGCAGCTGGCGCAAAAGGTCGTTGAATTCCTCCACCTCGTCCCAGATGAGGCCGTAGAGCTCCACGCGGCCCTCCAGGTCGAGCACCGGGCCCAGGGCAAGCGCCTGGTCCCAGTAGGAGCGCTCCAGCTCCTGCACGCGGGCCTTGGCGCGGAAATCCTTGACAAGGTACTCGCGCAGGTCCTCCAGCGCGTCGAGGTCTGCCGAGGGGGAGCCGCTGCCTGGGGGCAGGCTCTGCGCGCGCTGTTTCAGGCGCTTGAGCGTGGCCTCGATGTCGGATTGCGGGGCTTCCTTGTGCTCGCAGTCCGCATAATAGGCGTTGGCGATAATCTTGACGAGGTCCGTTTCCGAAAGCAGGCGAATCTGCACCGGATGCCCCGGCGGCAGGTCCGTGGGCTCGGTCATGGTGAAGCGGGTGACAAGGCCCGTGGATTCCTTGCCGCCCTCGGGATTGATTTCGCTGATGAAATCCTTGGTGGCGTCGCCGAAGACGGCGAGCAACGAGTGCCCGGCGTCGCGCGCGAGAGCGGAAATGAGGTAGGACTTGCCCGCCTGGCTCGGCCCGAAAACACCGGCGCACATCTTGCGTTGCGCTGCGCGCGAGCAGCGCCGGAACACCCTGGCCGCGCGGCGCAATTCCCGCTGCAGGCCCTCCTGCTCGCCGCGCACGAGCTCGCCGTTGCGCGCGGCCCAGGCCCCGGCGTCGGTGCAGGCCTTTGCGAGATCGGCGCAATAGACATCAAGTTCCATCATGAGGCTCCTTTGGCGGGCGGCGTGCCCGTGCAGGGGATGCGGTCTCAGTCGCCGTAGACGATGCCGGTGTCCATCCAGAAGCCCTCGTCGCGGGGAAGCGTCTGGAGGCGCATGTCCAGCACCCTGTTGGGCAGGGTGTCGCCATTGCGGTCGCGGATTTCCTCGATGGTGAACTCCCCTTCGCCGCCCTTGGCATCCGCGCCCGGCGAGGCGGCGTTTTCCTCCTCGGGGAGCTCCAGCCGCAGCTTGACGGTAAAGGGCAGGCGGTGGGCGTTTTCCCGGCGGGCGTCCTCGTCGGCGAATTCGAGGAAATAATAGCGCGTGGTGGTCCAGCGCTCGGCCTCGAGCTGGCGGAAGCCCACGGCGAGCGGCCCGCTGAAGCTGACCTCGGCCACGGGGGGCTCCACCGTGCGCCGCTCCGGGTCCACGGTAAACCAGACCTTGCTTGCGCGAATCTGGCCGTTGAGCTCCATTTCGCCGATATAGCGGGCCGTGGAGGNNAGCGTGCAGNCCGTGCGGNTCAAAGGAGAAGCCCTCNAGCTGGCCCTCNGCGAGCGCGCAGAGGATGGCCCCCACCACCACGGTGGTCTTGGGGTCGGTCATGTTGCCGAGCGCGTCGGAGAAGGGATACCAGCCACCNACGCGGTAGTCGCCCATGGGGAAGATGCGGCTCGGCGGCACGGGCAGCATGGAGCAGATGAGCTCCGCNATGCCCGGCCAGCGGCTGGGCCTGCCCGTGAGCAGNAGCACGTCGCAGTCATAGAGGTGGATGACCTCGCAGAGATTGGCGAGCACCTCCTTGAGGGCCGTGCGCACGGTGTCGTCCACGCGGCGCGGGTCCACCCGGATGGGGATGGCGAGCGGGTCGAAGTCGGGCGAGCCGCCGAGCTTGCGCACCGTATCCGTGAGGTAGGCNAGGGCNGCGGCGCTGGGCATGGGCGCGAGGCCCTCGNTGAAGACGGGCGCGCTCNCCTGGGGGGCGTCGGCNGCGGGCGCCGCTCCGGGGCGGGAGGCCTTTTGCCGCTCGGGCGCGGCCTCTTCCGCAGGTTTGGCGAAGCAGTCGCCGAGGCGGAACACCGAGCCTGCGCCCGCGCCGCGCACATCCGCCTCTTCATAGACGGAAAGCACGCGCAGGGCCGCGGGCACGGCCACCTGGCGGATGAACTGGATGCGCCCGCTGAGGCTGTCCTTGCTCGTGTCCATGGTGTCGCGCCCGAAGAGCGCGGCCAGGGCGGCGCGGGTGTTGGGCACCCCGGCCTCGGCCATGGCCGCGCCAATGGCCTCGAGCACATGTTCGGCCACCACGGCGCGGAGGATGTCGTCCCCGGCGAGGTTGAAGCCGTCGTGGAACTCGGGGTGCGGGGCCATGCGCGGCGTTGCGCCCTCGTCGCTGGCGAGCTCGAAGGTGGTGATGGAAAGGTCCGTGGTGCCGCCGCCGATGTCGATGGTGGCCACGCGCACGCTCGGCGCCTCGCCCTCNCGGTGCGGGAAGAAGCGCGGCCGGCCCATGATCTCGCAGAAAAGCAGGGCGTCGCCCTGGAACTTGCGGGTGATCTCGTTGTAGATAAAGACGAGCTGGGTGCAGGTGGCCTCGTCCCAGTCGCAGCGGATGACCGGGTTGGTGCGGTAGTCCGCGGCTTCGCCGCGCTTGCGCCGCGCCGGATTCTCCACATAGTACTGGCCCCAGCCGAGCGCCTCCCAGAGCACGTGCACGGCCCATTTGGCCCAGCGCTTGTAAATCTTCTGCTCCGCCACGGGCATGCCGCCGGGCACGGTGAAGATGACCTGCCTCAGGCGCCGGGGCTCGGCCGAGGCCTCGCGCCGGCAGCGCTGCCCCGGCGAATTGATGGTCAGAAGCGCCTGCTGGATGATTTCCACCAGCAGGAACATCATGAGCGAGGAGCGGGTGAAGAGGGACTCGAAGGCGCTTTCGCGCTCCTGCTCGCGGAAGGCGCGGTTGCGNGTGAAGAGCGGGTCNTCCATGCAGCANAGCGGCGTGCCGCTNGANTTGATGCGCTGGGCGAGCGGCCCGCGCGTCACATAGGGCGCCTTTTCGCTCTTGGTGTTGAAGCGCCAGGTGCGCTTCCAGTTGCGCTCGTCCCAGAGATAGCGCTTGGGGCTCGACATGCCCGTGGANCCCTGCTCGCAGCGCGANAGCGTGGCGAGGCGCGCGGCCTCCGGNCCGATGCGCACGGGCGANGGCCAGGCGAAGGCCGGGGTGCGCCGCCCCGAGCGCAGGCTCAGGGCGTCGTTGCCGAAGCTGATCTCGGAAAATTCCACGCGCGTTTCGAAGGGCTCGGTGGAGACCTTGTCCGGCTCGTCCATGTCCCGAAGCTGAAGCAGGTAGCTGTCGTTGAGGTTGGTGGCGCTCTGGGTGTGCGTNTCCACNAGGATGCCCGTGGTGCGCGAATTGCCGATGTCGAGCACGAGGTCCACGTCNACGCAGNTCTTGGCGTCCGGCCNNANNACATAGACCTCGGTGGCGCGGATGGCCCGTTCCAGCGCCTCCAGCGTGGTCAGGTAGCAGGCGAGATGCGCGAACTGCTGCTCCTCGTCCACCGGCGGGCGCCCCTCGCGCTTGCGCCAGGCCTGCCANAGCTCGCGCAGCCANTCCTCCACCCAGGCGAGNTCCATGAACCAGGCATTGTCGCGGAAGCGCCAGGCAAGGCGGAAATGGGCATTGGCGTCCACATCGTCCGGGGTGAGCGCGGCATAGACATCGCCCTCCTTCTTCTCCACGCCCATGTCAAAGGCGAGCACCACGCGCAGCGTGTCCGGCGCGTCCGGGGCGAGTGACAGGCGGGCGCGCGCCCAGTTGGTCGGGCCGTACTCGAAGCGGCATTCGCCGCTGTCCGGCCAGGTCTGCTCGCGCGTGCGCAGGAAGGGCACGGGCAGCCACTGGCCGAGCCAGGGCTGGATGGCCTTGCGCGCCGTGAGCTCGTAGCCGTAGCCGCCCACCGCTCGGGCCGGGTCGAGCTCGTCCACATATTCGCCCTCGGCATTTTTGCGGAAGGCGTGCAGATGCACGCGCGTCTCGCCGTCCGGGCCGGGGCCGGGGATCTCCTCGAAGCTGTAACGCACGCTGTCGAGCTCGGCCAGGGGCGCGGCAAAGTCCAGAAGCTGCGGGCAGCCGCCTGGAATCAGACTCACGGGATTCCGATACTGGGGCAAGGTGAACATCGGCTACCTCCCGCAGCTTTCCACGCGGACAAAGGGAATCTCATAGGATTGCCTGCCGCCCTGGGCGTCCTTGAAGACCCAGGTGCAGGGCGCGCGCTGGCCCGTGCCCTTGCAGACCATCTCGGCCTGGCCCCAGCGCTCGCCGTCGGTGCAGGCCGCGCCGGACGAAGTGACGGAGAGCACGCCCTCTTTCGAGAGCTTCGCCCTGGACGAGCCGATGCACATCCTGCCGCCGATGGAGTCGATGACGCGGCGCTTGCCCGAGCCGCCGTTGGCGCCGAAGCAGAAGCATTCCTTGATGATGCGCTTGGAAAAATATTCAGGGCGCGTACCCTGCCAGCAGCCTTCGAGAAAGTCGAGGTTGCCGGTGGCCGCGGCTTCGGGCGGGATGCGCAGCGCCTCTCAGATGGCCGGCTTTTTCTCGCTTTCCTTGGGCTTGGCGGACTCCCTGGCCTTTTGCTCCTTCGGCTTCTCGGCCTTGGGCTTCTCTTCCTTGGCCGGGGCCTTCTTTTCCTCGGGCTTGGGCTTTTCCTTCACTTCTTCCTTGGCGGGCGCTTTTTCCGCCTTGGGCTCATTGGCCGGCGTCATGGGCAAAAGCTCCACGATGGTCAGCTGGTGCGGAGCGGTTTCGGGGGCGGCCGGAGTGGCGGGAGTGGCCGGCGTGACGGGCGCGGTCTGCGCCGCGGCCTGCTCCTCGGGGATGACGATTTCAGGCACCGCGGCTTTTTGCTGTCCGGGTGCGAGCGGCGTCCGCGAAGTCCCGGGCGCCGCAGTTGCCGGCACGGCGACGGGACTTTCCGGACTCGCGAGCGTTGTTTCCGGTGCCGCGGGGGTTGCGCCCTCCTCCACCACCGTCACCGGCGTTGGCTCCGCCGCGCCCTGGACCGCGCCCTCACGCGTGAGCGTCACGCCGAGCTCGGTGCGGATACTGTCCGGCAGGACCTCAATGATCCGGGTCTGCCGGCCATCCGGGAGGCGCACGACCGTGCCCGGCACCAGGGCCCGTGGCGTGGCGGGCGCGGGCGCCGGCCGGATATTGGTCAGGGTGTCGGCGGCGAGCCCGGCATCAGGCTGCGTCAGAAAGAACGCAAGAAACACCGCAAGGCAAAGGACGATACGCATGCTTGCTCCGGCGGGCCCGTGCCCGCGGCTGGATATGCCGGCGCCTAGCGCACCCGGCGGAAATCGGCGTCCCAGCGGGTGCCGTCGTCATTGGTGCCTACGCAGAGGCTCCGGCCCCCGGCTGTGCCCTGGCAGTCGATGCTCACGGGCGCATAGCTGTTGGCCGAGTTTTGGCACTGCTGCGGCCCGAGCTCGATGTGGAGCAGCCCGTCGCGGAACCGGGCCGTGGCCTCGCCGGTGCAGCGGTCGTGCTGTTCGTGGATGATGCCCTGGCCCTTGCCGTTCGCGTCAAAGGCGAATTCAAACACCACGGCTTCGCCGGTGCGCTTGTTGGCGAGCCCCGTGTCGCAACGCCAGCTGCCCGCCAGGAAGGCCGGGTCGCTGGCGTTTTCGGGGATGACGAGCTGGTTTTCCGCTTCCGGCGCAGGGGCGACGGGATCGGCCGGGCGGCAGAGTGCCGCATGCTCCTCCGCGCGACGCCGCAGGCTGTCGATTTCGGCGCTGCGCGCATCGATTTCTTTCTGCGGACCTTCGGGCGCCCGGAGGAAGTCGGGCCCGTCGAGATGCAGGAAGGCCGTGCCCGAAGGCGCGGGCAGCCCGGCAAAGCTCGTGAAGAGCAGGAAGCAGAGGGCGCAGGCCAGCGCCAGCGGCAGCAGCCACAGGAGGCAGCCGCCGCGTTTTTGCGGGTCCGGCGCTGCGGGCGGCGGGGGCGGCGGAGCTTCCGACGTTTCGGGGGCCGGCTCGGCCGCGGCCCTGGGCACGGCGAGGCGGCTTAGGTTGGCCGGCTCCACGCCGGGGGTGCCCGGCCCGAAGCCCCAGCAGGTGAAGACCGGCTGGTCGCCCACCGCATAGAGCGCCGAGTCGTCGGGATAGCAGAGCGCGAGCTTGAGGATATTGCCCCGCGTGACCTTGAGGGGATCCTGCGAATGGATGAGCTCCTCGGCGTAGCGCATGATCTCGCTGCCCATGTGGGCCAGCTGCCCGCGCGCGGCGTTTTGCTTGTCCGGCGGAAGCTGCGACAGGGGTTGAGCTTCGCCCTGTACGGGCGAATACCAGTCGATGGTGCCGTCGGCCGCGTTTTCCACCGGCCGCGCGAAGAGCAGCACATAGGCGTCGCCGAACTTGCGCAGGAGCATGTCCCGGATCTGCGGGAAGCTGGCGCTCGCCGAGATGCCCTGGAAGGCCAGGGCATGCATGCCGGCACGGGGGGTGGAGGCGATACGGGTGCCGCTCATGGAGCCTCCGTGGCGGCCGGCGCCTTTTGTACCTCGATGCCCTGCGCCGCGAGAAAGCGGATGAGGTCCGCGGCGGTGAGGGCGATGGAGGCCTGGCGGTAGCTGCCTTCGTCAAGGGAGATCATGGTATTGATGCCCACCACTTCGCCGCGGTCGTTGACGAGCGGCCCGCCGCTGTTGCCAGGGGAAATGGGCGCGGTATGCACCACGAGCGGCGGCTTGCGGTCGAGCACGGCGCTGACCACGCCCTCGGTGTAGGAAAGCTCGGGCATGGCCGTGAGATCCTTGCCGGTGAGCAGGCGCCGGTAGGCCGGGTCGTTCTTGCCCACGATGTCCGGGAAGCCCCAGGCGCCCACCTTGTCCGTGCGCCGTACGCCATCGGCGAAAGCGAGCACCGCCGGGTGCGCGCCCGCGGGC
>JAAUYX010000007.1 GCA_014804905.1 Desulfovibrio sp.
CTCTGCCTGGCGCAAGATACCGATGATCTGCTCTTCGCTGAATCGACTCCGTTTCATGCAGTGCTCCTATGCCAGGAACACTAACTTTTCAATGGATCTGTTTTTGGGGGAGGGGTCAGAGTATATTGCCCCCGTGAATGCCCCCGCTTCCGGTGCGGACCTTGTCGGGACCTATAGTGGTCCCGATGGGACCATTGTCATAAAAAAGGTTGAGGGCGCGCACTTGATGCGGTCGCAGGAGGCTTACAGGGCTTCCCAGGACCTTGCCACGCTGCCCGCCAAAATAAAAAGGCGAAAAAGAAGAAGTTCCTCGACACAGGGACGGTAGCGCAAAATGCCGACCTCGTAACGGCGACACTTCACCATTGTCCCATAAAAATCGATAATATTGCGCTTCTTGACGATAATTTTCTGATCGCTGCCGATGTGGACGGTCCTGGCTACACGCTCATCAAACAGGCCGATGGTTCTCTGGAACTCAATTTTCCCATGGCCGAGCTTCGGCGAAGTGCAACTGGTGAAGTGGACTGCAATTGCATGGCATTTGCGCCCTTTGTAAAGATTGCCCGCTAGGCCGCATTCTCCTGCATGAAAAACCGGCTGCCCGGAGTGGGGAGGCTGCCTGCGCAGCCCGCCGGGGACACGGGGCGAAAGATGGGCGCCCATACGCGGGCGACTCCAGAGCCGTGCCGCGAACTCGCGAGGCCGTCTCCTGGCGGTGGAGTGCGCCATGGGTCTCCTCCACTGCATTACGCCAGTCCGCTGCAAACCAGCGGCCCGGCGACCCGCACACCACTCCCGCTTCACTCCTTGTTCCGGGCCGGGCGCCCCTTGATACGCCGCGGCGTCCCGGATTGGTTTTGCTCCTGCTCACGCCTTTGTTCCGCGCGCCTCCTGACATCGTAAATCCGCATCTGTGCGTCCTGGGATTCCCTGCGCAGTTGCGTAACCCTGACCATATTTTCCGAAATTTTGCGGTGTTCCTCGTTGATTTCGTCTATCTCCCAGCGGTAGGGAAATGCCACCGGAATGTCGCGGATGGACTCAAGGTTAACGGTGAGGAGGTTTGAGCCGCTGGCCCGCGAGCGGATAAAGTCCACCACGTCCTTCTGCTGGAGATAGTAGTAGAGCCAGACCGGGTCCATCTCCGGGAGTGCGCGGATGATGCACAGGGACTGCCCGGTGATGGCAGGCTGCCCCAGTTCCTCCACAAAGCCCACCTTGCCCACCGATTGCGCGGTGCCCCGGAAGGCGAACACGATGTCGTTGGCCTGCAGCAGGTATTTGCCCTGCTTGCCCAGGGGGTTCAGGGCCACCTTTACTGGATTGCCGCCATGTTCGTCGACGAATCCGGTCATGGGGTCGAATTCGCCGATGGAAATCTCGCGCGTCACATACTTCCCGTCGGGCGCTTCCCCGAAAGCGTCGTGCCATTCAAAGATGGCCTCGCCGTCCTCCATGCCGATAAATTCCCGCCAGGCTATGGCCTCCTCCAGCCGCTCTCTTGGCAACTGGCAGCGGAGCACCTGGGCAAAGGCGCGCAGGGTGCGCCCCTCGGGGGCTGCCAGCGGCGGTGTGAGCCATGTGGCGGGAGCGAGCGTAAAGAGGCCGTCCCGCGCCGGGGCGGCGGCATCGAGCTCCATGCTTGCGCCGACGCGCGGCGCGCCGTCCAAAAGGGCGAGCGCCGTCTCCTGGTCGAGGCTGCCGGGGCCGGGCTGGATGGAGGGAATCCGGGCCATGCGCAAGGGCAGCTCCGGGGCGGGCGGCCGCAGGGTGAGGAGAGCGGGATAGTCCGTGACCGATTGCCGGCGGGGACGCGGAAGCTGGAGCACGCCCCCGATAAGGCCCGCGCCAAGCCACTGGGAGCGCGTGTGGGCGTGGATGCGCACGCCCAGGAAATCCCAGCTTGAGAGCAGGACACCCCCGCCGATGCCTGCAAGGCGTTCGAGGAAGCGCGAATCAGCCGTGCAATGGGCCAGCGGGTCCTTCGCCAGCAGCCAAGCGCCTGGCGACAGTTCCTGCCCCTCGCCCCTGATCTGCCAGCGGCTCGCGGGGAGGCGCCGACCCAGGTGGCTGATGAGGCGCCGCGCGCTGTCTCCTTCCAGGGGCGCGGGAGGGAGAAGAAAATCCCTACCTGCGGGCGACTGCGCTCCTGCAAGGAGCACGGCCACGGGCAGAAGGCCCCAGTCCAGAAGCGTTACCGGCACCGGAGCCACGCCCTGCGCCGTCAGCCGCGTGGCGAGGACATTGGCCATGAGCAGGCAAAGATCATGCACGGGAAAGTAGCCCGGCGCGACGCTCCTGTATTCCATGAGCGTATAGTAGGTGGCCCCGTTGTCGGGCTGTGCCGCCATATCGTCATCGAAAAGCTCCAGATGGCTCAGGAGCCCCGCGAGCGACCGGAGCGGGAGCTCCCGGGCATCCCCTTCGGGCTGGTATTGAAGCCCCACCGTGCGGGCCGTTTCGGCCAGACCGGCGTCATAGTGCATAAGGTGCGGGCCCATTCACATCCATCCGTTGCTATCCTTGTGAGAAAATAAGGAAAAATTCAATTTTTGGCAAGAATAAATTTTCTTGTTGCTTTTAGTGAAATCATGCCCTATAAATTCCCCACGCGCTTCCTGATGCGCGCCTACCGGGCCCACCCGGTCAACACCCGACCTGCAAGGGAGGCCGTCATGAGCATGGGTTATGTCCAGCACGCCACTATCAACGCTTTCCCGGCCACGCCTGAAGAAGACTGTCTGCTGCGCTTCGATTCGGGCTACGGCATCACCTTTGAAGACGCGGTGCACCATGTGCTCATCATGGGCACCACGGGCAGCGGCAAGACGGCGGACGCGGTGCTCCCGGCCCTGCTCCGTCTGCTCCTGCGGGGCCATTGCGGCCTCGTGGTGGACATCAAGGGGAACCTGCGGGCGCAGGTGCGGGTGCTGGCCTGCCGCTGCGGCCGCGAGGCAGACATCGTGGANTACGGCACCGGGCCGGGCGCCCGACCGCTCAATATCCTCAAGGGCATGGACCGGTATGCCATGTACAGCTTTTTCGAGAGTCTGACACGCCAGAGCTTCAGGGATTCGAGCAACAATCTCGACTGGCACATGAAGGGCGTCAACGTGGCGGCTGACTGCGGCTGGCTGCTCNGCCTGCTGGCCGCGCTGGACCCCATGTTCGAGCCCAACATCATCACCATTTCGGAGATGCTCTCGCGTCCGGATGAGGCCGTGCGGCTCTATCAGCTCTTCAAGGCCCGCGTCTATGACCGCGACAATGAGGAGCACGCGCTCTTTGTGAGCAGCGTGGAGGCCAACCGCTTCCATGTGCTTCGGGAACGCAAGGAATATGGCAACAGGTCGGAAGTCGAGAGCGATGAGCAGCTCACCTGGACGCTTCAGGGTGTGAGGCAGGCTCTCAAGTCCTTTCTCGACGCGCCGGGCGTGAGCGCCCATTTCGCCGCACCGGGAGCGCCGGGGCTGGATATGGTGCCCATNCTCCGCGACAACAAGGTGGCCCTGCTGCGCTTCGGCCTCGATACGGGGCCCATCGGCGCGTCCCTGTCCCGCGTGCTGCTCTCGCGCCTCTATGCCGCGGCCTATGCGCGGGGTCGGGACCTGCCGCCCGGCCGGAAGTGCTTTGTGGCCATTGACGAGTTTCAGGAAGTGGCGGACCTTTCGGACGGCCGCTTTTCCGATGTGAGCTTCATCTCTCAGGCGCGGGAGTTCAACGGCATCTTCCTGGCCTCCACGCAGTCCATGTCGGCGCTCATGCTGCGCGGCAATTCCCCGGCGGCCGTGGATGCCTTTGTCAGCAACTGCAACGGACGCATCCTGTTTTATTCGGATGATCCGCTCACCAATGCGCTGGCCATGCGGCATGACCGGAGCATGGAACTTAATACGCTGGAACCGGGGCAGGCCTTTGTGGTGCAGTATGCCAAGAGCACGCGCCGCCATCGCTTCGGCATAGAGACCTTCGAGCAGGCTTTCGCCTCCACCAGGGATGTGCTTGATGCCCTCGAAGATGCCGCGGCNCCGGACACGGCTGAGCCTGTGACGGAACGCGCGGGCCTGCGCGTTCTCACTGGCTGGGCGAAGACACAGCTCTGCGCGGCGGGGTCGGAGGAGCAGTCCCGGCGCTTCACCGTGCCGGAACGACCCTGGCGCAAGGAANCCNACAGAGAAAACGTAGCGGCGCGGCTGCACGAAGAAGCAGCCCGGCCNTCCGGGGAACCGAAGGCCCCGGNAAAGGAGCGGATGNTGGCAAAGGTGCAGAAGAAAAAGGGGATTGCGGAGAAATTCCCCCAGTTTTTTGCCGCTGATGCCGCGGTGAATATCTCCATTCCNGTGGGCTGGGCCGACTTCGCGGAACGGGCCTTCAGCGCNTTTGCGGCCACCGGCCTCGAAGTGACGCTTGCGGGCGTGGGCCTGGACGGCACAACGCTGNGCGCGGCCGAGGCGGAAAGCGCAAGCNGGTTCCACCACCACGCGGAATCGGGGGCGACGCGCTTCCTCAATTCCCTGCTGCGGGGCTCGGAANCCATTTGCGCGCTCTGCGGCGAGCCTGTGGCCGGCCACGACATGGAGGACGCCACGGCGCAGAATGGCGAGGACAACGATGACGACTTCGGCCTGTCCGGGCATTCCCGCTCTGATGGCCTGCCCCTCTGCCGGAAGTGCCTGCACCGCTATGAGCTGGACGTGACGCGCCNGGCCCAGCCTGTGCGCGGCTAGGTGAAAGTGTCCTGNCATGTGGCCGTTGCCGTTCACCCAGGGGCTTGAGAGGGCCTGCCAGGAGGCCCTTCCGGCCCCGGGTGACGTTTCTGACGGGGGGCCGCCTTAANCGGTTACAGATACTCCTTTGAACCCGCGACAAAACATGAAAGGCCGCTTGAGACAGGGAGGAACGGAAAAGGCGCCGGATCACGTTTACTGAAGCGGAAAGGGNCCTCATGAACGAACTTTCCCNAAGGCAGTTGCNCATCCTCAGGAAGCTGGCCGCCATGATTGGGCGCGCCCGCCTGGACGCGGCGGACCAGCGTCTCGCCCTTGAAGATTTTATCGGCAANGGCTTTGATGAGGAGGACAGCGACCGGGTCAGCCGCCTCCTGAAAAAGATGACCGGCATCCTTCGGTCATAGGGAGGACGGAAATCCCCTCCATCGGCTGGGATTTTTCCTGCGGCATCGACAGGGAATCCCTCCGGAAATGCCTTGCCGCTGCCGAGTGGCTTGCCCTCACGACAACCCTCCCCTGACTTCCTGGCAGTTGTGCCTCCAAAGCCGGGGAGAGCTGTGCGAAAAAAGCTCCGCTCAAAAGCCCCGGTACAGGTGAGGCCACGGCAGGCAGGCCCCCGGATGCCGGCAATACTTCTTGAAGTTGCTTTTGCGGCAGGATAGGTTGGGAATCGGGCAAACCCTGTAACCGGAGCACGGACATGGCCAAGACTCTCTGGATACGCGCGCTGATCAAGGGATTTTCCGTCGTGGGGGAAAAGTTTGTGCCGGAGCTGCGCTGTGGCAATTATCATACCGTCGGCGATGCCATTTATGCCGAACCCCAGAAGCTTCAGGACCTGGAGCAGACTGCCTGCTTCGTCAAGGGCATGGTCAATTCCAGCCAGAATGCGCTTGCTAGGGTCGCCGACGGTTGGGGGCCCCTGGGGCGAGTTTCGACCCGCTTCACCTACAGGTATGGCGTCTCGGTCCACAGTATCAGCAATGAGTTCTCCCGCGATGGCGACATCGAGTGCGTGCTCACGCGGGACGATGCGGAAAAGCTGACACTGCTGGCCCAGACATTTCCCTGCTGCCCGTTCACGCTGCTGCAAATTGCCGAGAAAAATGACTTTGATATCGACCGTCTCACCGCCCGCGACTTGCGGACCCTGAAAACGGCGGTGGCGACGGTGATTGCCAGACATGAAGTCGGCATGGACGAGTTGCGCTTTGATGACAGTGTGCGCAGCATGATCAGCGCCAGATAAAGGGCGCAGAAAGCCCGGAGCGCCTCTTTCTGCTGGCCGCAAAAATTTTTTGAGCCATCCGGAGATATTGACGTACCTCAAATGAGGAGTAAAATGGTACAGTGATGCGGTGCGCCGTTCGGTGTGACGCGGCCGCCATTTCAGCTGGACCCATCCACAGAGATTCCTGCCAGCCGGCCGGAGCCACAAGGGAGAAAGCGAAGCATGGCCCCCTCCTATAAGGATTATTACAAACTGCTTGGCGTCGGACGTGACGCCAAGGCCGAGGAGATTTCCAAGGCCTATAAAAAACTTGCCCGCAAGTACCATCCGGACCTCAATCCCGGCAACAAGGAATCCGAAGAAAAATTCAAGGAAATCAATGAGGCCTACGAGGTCCTCAAAGACCCCGAGAAGCGCAAGCTCTATGACCAGCTCGGCCCGGACTGGCAGAATGCCCAGCATTTCCAGCAGAACGGCCAGGGCTTCGAGAACATGCACTTCAACTTCAACGGCCAGGACATGGGCGGGGGAGACTTCTCGGACTTCTTCGAGACCCTCTTCGGCGGTGGCGCCGGCGGCCGGAGCTCCCGGGGAAGTTCCTTCGGGCCTGATCCTTTCGGGGGCTTTTCCTCGCGCCCGCGCCGTGGCCGGGACGTGGAGGCGGAGCTGCCGCTCACGCTTGAAGAAGCCATGCGCGGCGGCAAACGCACCGTCACCCTCCAGATGCCCAAGGGCCCCAAGACGCTCGAGGTCAACGTGCCCGCGGGCGTGCGCGACGGCGCCAAGCTCCGGCTTTCCGGCCAGGGCGATCCCTCGCCCAGTGGCGGCACGCCGGGCGACCTCTTTCTCCGCATCCGCTATGAGCCGCATCCCTGCTTCAAGGTGGATGGCGACAACATCCACTGCGACGTGGCCGTGGCCCCGTGGGAGGCGGTGCTCGGTGCCAAGGTGCCCGTGCCCACCCTCGACGGCGAGGTGGAGCTGACCATCCCGGCCGGTTCCAGCTCGGGCCGCAAGTTCCGCTTGCGCGGCAAGGGCCTCGGCACGGCGTCCAAGCGCGGAGACCTGCTCGTCCGCGTGATGATCCGCGTCCCCACGGAGCTCACCGGCGAACAAAAGGAACTCTGGGAGAAGCTGGCGGCAACCTCGACCTTCAAGGCGCGCGCCTAGGCATTCGGCGTCACGAGCCGCGCCTTGCGTGAGCTCTCTATCCCGAGGATGGAACCATGAGCATGACGAGAAACTCTTCTTCCCAGCTGATGCCCCCCAAGGTGCTCGCCTGGGAGGAATTTGTCGAAGTGACCGGCGTGACGCCGGAACATTTGCAGGAACTGCTGGCCCTGGGCTGGATCGAGACGCACATCAGCGCTTCCGAAGTCCAGATGTTCGAGGATGCGGACATCTATCGGGTTCGCAAGCTGGAACGCATTTGCGGCGATTTTGAGCTGCCCGTGGTGGGCGGCACCATCATCGTCGACTTGCTCGAGCGCATCGACCGTCTTGAGCGGATGGTGCGCGACCTGCACACACTGGAGGATTAAGCCCCTGCCGCATGCGGCTTCCGGGCCCGAACTACCATAGATGCCTGCCCGGCCGGGCGCAGGGACGCGCCGGCGCGGACAGGGTGGGGAGTATTGCATGGACATCAACAAGTTTACGGAAAAAGCCCGTGAGGCCATCAGCGCGGCGCAAGCCATCGCCGTGGGCATGGGCCACCAGGAAACCGACTGCGAGCACCTGGCGCTTGCGCTGGTGCAGCAGGAAAAGGGCATCGTCAGCGCCGACCTGGAGCATATGGGCGTCCAGCCGCGCGCTCTCGCCGTGGCGCTCGAGACCTCGCTGCGCAAGCGGCCCTCGGTTTCCGGCGGCGGCATGGACCCCAACAAGATCAGTGTTACCCCGCGCCTGATGAAGGTCCTCGGCGAGGCGGAAAAAGACGCCCAGCGCCTCCAGGACGAATTCGTCAGCGTGGACACGCTCTTCCTTGCCCTCACGGACGTGGAGCCCACCTCGCCGCTCGGCGAAGTTTTCAAGGAATACAAAATTACCCGCGCCACCTTCTCCAAGGCCATGGAAGAGGTGCGCGGCGGCGCGCGCGTGACGAGCGCCAACCCCGAAGACACCTTCGAGGCCTTGAGCAAGTATGCACGCGATCTCGTGGAGGCGGCGCGCCAGGGCAAGATGGACCCGGTCATCGGGCGCGATTCCGAAATCCGCCGCGTCATCCGCATCCTCTCCCGGCGCACCAAGAACAACCCCGTGCTCATCGGCGAGGCCGGCGTCGGCAAGACGGCCATCGTGGAGGGCCTGGCCTTCCGCATCGTCAAGGGCGACGTGCCCGAGGGCCTGCGCGGCCGCAAAATCTACGCGCTGGACATGGGCGCGCTCATCGCCGGCGCCAAGTACCGCGGCGAATTTGAGGAGCGCCTCAAGGCCGTGCTCAACGAGGTGGAGAAGAGCGAAGGGCAGATCATCCTCTTCATCGACGAGCTGCACACCATCGTGGGCGCGGGCAAGACCGAAGGCTCCATGGACGCGGGCAACCTCCTCAAGCCCATGCTGGCCCGCGGCGAGCTGCACTGCATCGGCGCCACCACGGTGGACGAATACCGCAAGTATATCGAGAANGACCCGGCNCTNGAGCGCCGCTTCCAGCCCGTGCTNGTGGAAGAGCCCACGNTNGAGGACGCCATCTCCATCCTGCGCGGCCTGAANGAGCGCTTCGAGGTCCANCACGGCGTGCGCATCAGCGACTCGGCCATCGTCGAGGCCGTGGTGCTNTCCAACCGCTANATTCCNGACCGCCAGCTCCCGGACAAGGCCATCGACCTCATCGACGAGGCCGCGGCCATGATCCGCACCGANATNGANTCNCTCCCNGCGGACCTCGACGAGGTGAACCGCAAGGTCATGCAGCTCGAAATCGAGCGCGAGGCCCTGCGCCGCGAGACGGACAGCGCCTCNCGCGAGCGCCTNGANAAGCTCGAGAACGAGCTNGAGGANCTCCGCAAGGAGCAGGAGGCCATGCGTAAGCAGTGGGAGAGCGAGAAGGGCTCCATCGACAGCGTGCGCGAAATCAAGNAGCAGATTGAGCAGACCAAGCTCGCCATCGAGCAGGCCGAGCGCGCCTATGACCTCAACCGCGCGGCGGAACTCAAGTATTCCAAGCTGCTCGAGCTTGAGAAGAAGCTCGCCGAAGTTTCCGGCGAAAAGAAGGACGGCGACGGCCCGCGCCTGCTACGCGAGGAAGTGGGCCCCGACGACGTGGCCGAAATCGTGGCCAAGTGGACCGGCATCCCGGTGACGCGCCTGCTCGAATCCGAGCGGGAGAAGCTGCTCCGGCTCAACGAGCAGCTGCATGAGCGCGTTGTCGGCCAGGACGAGGCCGTCACCGCCGTGGCCGACGCCGTGCTGCGCGCGCGGGCCGGCCTTGCGGACCCGGCGCGGCCCACGGGCTCCTTCATCTTCCTCGGGCCCACGGGCGTGGGCAAGACCGAGCTTTCCAAGGCGCTCGCCGAGGCGCTCTTCGACACCGAAGACAACATGGTGCGCCTCGACATGAGCGAATACATGGAAAAGCATTCCGTGTCGCGCCTCATCGGGGCCCCTCCGGGATATGTGGGCTATGACGAGGGCGGGCAGCTCACCGAGGCGGTGCGCCGCAAGCCCTATTCCGTCATCCTCTTCGACGAAATCGAAAAGGCGCACCCGGACGTGTTCAACACGCTCCTCCAGCTGCTGGACGACGGGCGCCTGACGGACAGCCAGGGCAGGACGGTGGACTTCCGCAACTGCATCGTCATCATGACCTCCAATATCGGCTCCATGCACCTGCTTGACGGCATCGCCCTCGACGGCACCCTCAAGGAAGGCGCGCGGGAAAAGGTCATGGAGGACCTGCGCAACCACTTCCGTCCGGAATTCCTCAATCGCGTGGACGAAACCGTGGTCTTCCTGCCGCTTCGGCGCGACCAGATCGGCAAGATTGTGGAATTCCAGCTCCGGCGCCTGCGCAAGCGCATGGAGGAGCGCAAGATCAAGATTCACATGAGCGACGAGGCGCGCGACTATATCGCCAATGCGGGCTACGACCCGGTCTATGGCGCGCGGCCGCTCAAGCGCTACATCCAGCAGGCCGTGGAGACGCCGCTCGCGCGGGAAATCATCAGCGGCAAGATTCACGACGGCGAGGAAGTGCATATCGAGGTGAAGGACGGCGAACTGGCCTTTGAAGCCAGGCCCGAAAAGGGCTGAGTGGGGCACGGGCGGTAAGGCCGCTGACGCTGAAGGATAAACGTGAAAGCAAAAGCCCCCGGCAGTGCCGGGGGCTTTTGCATCCTGCCCGTGCGGGGAGCGCTACCGCGCCTCTTAGTCCTTGTCCAGCGTCTGGTCCGGCAAGGAATGCTCGCGCCACTCTCTGTAACGGGCGCCCCAGGCGCCCATGGCGTCCAGAACGGGCTGGAGCGAGCGGCCGATGTCACTCAGGGCGTATTCCACGCTGATGGGGCTTCCGGTATGGACGTCACGGATGACGATGCCGTCCTCATCGAGGGAGCGCAGGGTGGTGCTCAACACCTTCTTGCTGATGCCGTTAAGCGCCACCTGCAATTCGGTGAAGCGCATCGGGCCCGTGGAAAGCTGCTGGAGGATGAGGAGCTTCCATTTGCTCCCAATCACGCGAACAGTCACCCCCACAGGGCAAGCTGGCAAATCGGCTGCATGGCTCATAAACGGCTCCGGAAAACCCCATTTGCGCCTCCCGGCCAGGCGCAAAAGCCGGCTGATAGTGCCAATATCCCGTGGCCCTGTCAAAAGGTAACGCTGCGGTTACCTGGTGAGCGCGCCGCCATTTATTGTCAATTTTGCGTGGGGGCGATAGGGTTGTGGCTTCTCATCATTTCAGGCGCAGGAGACGCACATGGATAAGAAGGTCGTGTTGATTGGCGCAAGCGGCTTTGTGGGCAAGGCGATTTTGCAGGAGCTTTTGGCGCGTGGCTGGCAGGTAAAGGCCCTGGTGCGCGACCCGCAAAAAATCCTGCTCAAAAATCCGGCCCTGACCGTGGAAAAGGTGGATGTGAGCGACGAGAAGCAACTGGCGGCCGCATTAAGAGGCTATGCGGATGTAATCAGCGCCTATAATCCCGGCTGGAAGAATCCCAAAATTTATGAGGACACGCTCACGAACTACCCCAAAATCCTTGCTGCGGCCAAGGTCGCCCATGTCAAGAGGCTGCTGATAGTGGGCGGCGCGGGCTCGCTCTTCGTGGCCTCGGGCCTTCGGGTAATGGATACGGGCAAGGTGCCGGAAGCCATCCTGCCCGGTGTGCGCTCGCTGGCCGAGTTTTATCTGGGCACCCTCACCAGGGAGGACGGTATCGACTGGGTCTTTTTCTCCCCGGCCGGAGTCCTCGGCAATGCGGACGGCTCCCCCGGCGTGCGCACGGGCAAGTACCGGCTCGGCAAGGATGACCTCATCGTGGATGCCGAGGGCAACAGCACCATTTCCGTGGAAGACTATGCCAAGGCCATGGTAGATGAACTGGAGAGCCCTGCGCACCACAAGGAGCGCTTCACCATCGGCTATTAGTTGGCGATGGACGCGCCCACGTTGACGCCAGAAGCTCATGGAATTGGCAAAAAAGCAGACAGGCTATGCAAAGGACTCCCCAGAGCGCACAGGCGGCCAGGCTGGACAGGCTCATTTCCCTGCTCGATGCGCGCGCCACTATGCCTGCGGAAGTGTCCGGGAAGCAAAAGGTGCTCCGCGCGCTGATGAACATCCATTCCGGGGAAGGACTGCCACCGGAGTTTTTTGCGTTGCAGGATGCGGAACTCGCGGCCCAGAACGAAAAAAAGGGGAGGGTGGAGCTTTCTGAAATCCCGCCCTCCCCTTTGTCGCCGCACCTGCGTCTCTGGCGCGGCGACATCACGCGCCTTGCCGTGGACGCCATCGTCAATGCCGCCAACAGCCAGCTGCTCGGCTGTTTTCATCCCCTGCACAACTGCATTGACAATATCATCCATTCCGGCGCGGGCTTGCAGTTGCGTGCGGAATGCCGGCGGCTCATGGAGGCGCAAGGCCATGAGGAGCCCGTGGGAAGCGCCAAAATCACAAGGGCCTATAACCTGCCCGCCAGGTGGGTGCTGCACACGGTGGGCCCCATCGTGGAGGGGCCGGGCCCCACGCCGCTGCAATGCCGCCAGCTGGCAAGCTGCTACACGTCGTGCCTCACGCTGGCGAAGCGCCGCGGGCTGAGGTCCGTCGCCTTTTGCTGTATTTCCACGGGGGTTTTCCACTTTCCGCAGGACCTTGCGGCCCAAATCGCCGTGGAGACGGTGCTCGGCTTCATCCGCGAGCGGCATTTCGATACCGTGATTTTCGACGTGTTCACCGACACCGACGAAACCCTTTACCGCGCCATGCTGGGGGAGTGAATGGATGCGCTTGAACGGGTGTCCGCATCCCTCGCCGGGGCGGAGGCCGTGCTCATCGGCGGCGGTGCGGGCCTGTCGTCCGCTGCCGGCATCGACTATGCCGGCGCGGCTTTCCGCCGTGCGTTTGCGGATTACATCGAGCGCTACGGCTTTTCCGACCTCTATTCCTCGGGTTTTTACCCTTTCCCTACTGAGGCCGAGCGCTGGGCCTACTGGGCGCGCCATGTGGACTATGCCGCCGTCCAGCCCCCGGCCATGCCGCTCTATGTCCAACTCCTGGAGCTGGTGGGGAACAAGGAGTATTTTGTCATCACCACCAATGTGGACGCGCAGTTTGAAAAAGCGGGCTTTGCTGCCGAGCGCCTGTTCGCGGTGCAGGGCGACTACCGCGAAATGCAATGCGCCAGGGCCTGCCACCGGAAGGTCTATTCAAATCTGGACGCCGTTAAGAGGATTTTGGCAACAACAAAGGGCCTGACCATTCCCGAAAGCTCGGTGCCCCGTTGCCCGGTGTGTGGCGGCAGGATGGAAATGCACTTGCGGATAGATGAACACTTTATCGAAGATGAAAGGTGGCACAAGGCCGCGCGCCGCTATGAGGAATTTTTGTCCAGGCACGCCAGGGGGAAGATCGTCCTGCTGGAGTTGGGCGTGGGCTTCAATACGCCCACCATCATCCGCTATCCTTTTGAGGAACTGACTTTTTTCAATCAGGCCGCACTCTTGGTGCGCCTGAATCAGGAAAACATTCCCCCGCGGCTGCCCATCCTGTCCCGGACGGTGACTATGACAGAGCCCATGCCGGAAGTTGTGGCCCAACTGCTGGCAGCAAAAGAGAAAAAACTCTCAGCAGGCTGAAAGAAGCGTTACAGGGAGAGGGTCGGAGCAGGGGAGAAGGCTTGCCCTAAATCTCGCAGAGGCGCTGCGCCGGAATAATGGTGAATTCGTGGCGCTTCAGCAGTTCCACCGCCTCGTCCACCTTGTCGAAGCGGAAGATCATGACGGCGCGGTCATGCTCCTGCTGGATGAAGGCATACATATATTCCACATTGATGCCGTTTTTGGAGACGAGCTGCAACACGCTGTCCAGGCCGCCCGGCTCGTCCGGCACTTCCACGGCCACGACGCTGGTGCGCCCGAGGGTGAAGCCCTTTTCCTTGAGCACGGTCTTGGCCTTTTCAGGGTCGCAGACAATCATCCTGAGAATGCCGAAATCCGAGGTGTCAGCCAAGGAAAGCGCGCGGATATTGAGGCCCGCTTCGGCAAGGGTGTGGATCACCTCGGCAAGGCGACCGGCACGGTTCTCCAGAAAAACGGACAGCTGCTCTGCCTTCATGGTCTATCCTTTTGGCCGGGGCTCAAGCCTTGTGCGTATCGTCGTGGCTGGCGTGGTTTTTCTTTTCCTGCGCCGTAATGTCGATCTCGTCCGGCTCGGAAGAGGCGCGCCGGAAATTCCTGATGGCCCGGCCCAGGCCGCCGCCGATTTCCGGNAACTTCTTCGCGCCGAAAATCAGGAGGACAATGAGCAGGATAAGCAGTATCTGGTTGGGGCCGACGCTGAACATGCNGATGCCTCCGAAGGGTTTTGCGAAAAGGAACGTACCTTTGGCACAAGTATAGGGNGTCAGCGCCTTGAGGTCAAGGCGCTCTTCCCGGAAGCNCGCTTTTTCGCCTGCCCGATGGAGGCGGTGGGGCCGAGGCGCGCGCTGTCGAGGCTTGCCTGNACCTTTTTGGGGTCTCNGGGNTGGCGAAANCCCGCTTCCAGCAGCTGGCGCGCNGCGGCATCCCGCTGCTCGCGGCTTGCGGCGCCCANCACCACGGCGAGNAGCCGGGTCTTGCCCCNGCTTGCCGTCACCACGAGGTTATAGCCCGAAGCCACCGTCCAGCCGGTTTTCAGGCCGTTGACGCCGTTCATGCTNCCNANAAGNGCATTNGTGTTGCGCAGGGTGAGCCCCCGGTGGAGGAAATAGCGCATCCCGTGGAAGCGCATGGCGTTGGGGTGCGCCTTGAGGTAGGCCTGGCACAGGCGCATCATGTCGCGCGCGCTCGTCTTTTGCCCGGCGGCNGGGAGCCCGGTGGGATTCTTGAANGTGGTGCGGCTGAGGCCCAGGCGCCGCGCCCTGCCGTTCATCTGGCGCACAAAGGCGCGCGTGTCGCCGCCCACCTTGCTNGCCACGGTCATGGCNGCGTCATTGCCCGAAACCACGGCCATGCCCGCCAGCAGGCGCACCAGCGGCACGGAATCCCCGGCCGCAAGGTGCATGGAGGAGCCGCCCACCGAGGCCGCGGCNGCNGGAACGCGCACCTTGGTGTCAAGCCGGAGGCGGCGCGCCTTCACGGCATCCATGGCGAGATACATGGTCATGATNTTGGTGAGGGAGGCCGGGGGAATGGGNGCGTCCGCATTTTTTTCATAGAGCACGCGNCCGGAATCGAGATTGANCAGGATAGCCGCCCGCGCGGGCAGCGCCGAGGCAAGCGACGGCTGCGCCNCCACCACAAGCCAGGCGGCGGCAAGGAGCCAGAGGAGGAGGGGGCAGAAGCGGGGAAAATGGCGTCGCATGGGGCTTCCGCAGACTATGGCCGGTAATAGCGGTTNGCTTCTTCCACGGACTGCATGGCAAAGGCGAGGAGCACCGGTCCGGCGATGAGCCCCACCGCCCCGAAGGCGCTCAGCCCGCAGAGGATGGCGAGGATAAGCACAAGGAAGGGCGCATTGATGCCCTGCCGCAGGAAGAAGGGCCGAAGCACATTGTCCACGCCCGCCACGGCCAGGATGCCCCACAGGGCCAGGCCCACGGCGGCCATGCTCTTGCCGCTGAACCAGAGGGANATGCAGAGCGGCGCCCAGACGATGGCCGTGCCCACCATGGGGATGGGCGCCACAAGCGTGGCGAGCATCCCCCAGAAGGCGGGCTGGTTCACCCCGGCCACGGCAAAACCCACGCCGCAGAGCGCCCCCTGGGCCAGCGCCACCAGCACGATGCCGAGCATGATGGCCTTGAGCGCCCGGTAGATGGACGTGGTGAAGCGTGCGAGCAATTCCTGGGGGATGTGGAAGATGCGGCAGGTCACCTTGCGGATGCGGCGGGAATAGACGGTGAACAGCACCGTGAGCATGAGGAAGAGGAACAGCGTCCACAACACGGTCATGGTGCTGCCCACAAAGCCGAAGCTCCGGCTCACCAGCATCCCCACGGCGTCNCTGAACAGGGTGTCGATATTGTCGATGGCCTCGTTGAGGGCCTTTTCGATGCTGGGATATTCCGCAAGGCTGCGGCGCACGGCNTGGATATACTCCAGCCAGTGCGGCGGCAGCTGAAAATTGTTGGCCTGAAGTTCCCTGAGCCGCGCGAGCCCGGCCACCGCCTGCGGCGACACGAGCAGCGCCAGCACCGCCACCGGGGCCAGCAGGCTTGACACTATCACCGTCACATAGCCGACCAGCGGCACGGAGCTCGACACCACCATGAGCAGCCTGCGGCGGCGCGAATCCGGCGTNGTCTGCTCCAGGTGCATCCGCCACATGCCCGCCTCCCGCCGCAGGCGGCGGTAGAGCGGCAGCGTGAGGCAGGAAAGGCAGGCCGCCATGAAGATGGTGATGGGATTGGGCCAGAGCAGCAGATACAGGGCCAGCGCACCCAGAAGATAGAGTAAACGCGGCAGCGGAAAGCTCATGGGTATTCCTTGGCGGGCANCCCCGCGCGGGCGTGCCGGGGGAGCGGTCGGCCTGTTCGCGCCCGGTGGGCGGCGCGTGCGCCGAATTTCATCAGATTGGTGAGTATGTATCAGCCTTGGCCCTTTCTGCCAAGTGCTGCGGCCGCGTCCGGGGACCGGGGATTCATGACGCGCAGAGGGAGGAGAAGGCGCACCAGGAGCAATGGTCCTCCACGCGGCCGGCGAAGCCGGGTGCGTATTCCATATGCCGGAGCAGGAGGCCCAGGGCCAGCTTGCAGTGCTCGCGGGCGACGGCGAGCTCATCGTCGAGCAGGCCGTCGAAGAGCGGGCGCTCCTCGCCCTTGAAGCGCAGTTCCACCAAGGCGGCGTCGCCCACCTTGCCGGGTTCATGGGCATCGAGCATGGCCACATAGGCCGGAAGCTGCACGCTGGGGAGGCGCTCGCGCAGGGCCTCGAAGGCCGCGTCCAGGCGCGCCACGGTGGCGTCGTCCGGCGTCGCNCCGGGGGGCNCCNCNTCGGCCAGNGCGCACACGGCGNCCACCTCGTCAAAAAAGGCCGTGTCGCTCCAGAGGCTGTAATCGTGCGCCTTGATGCCCCCGGTCTTGTAGTCCAGCACATGCAGGAGGCCGTCGCGGCGGTCAAGGCGGTCGATGATGCCGGTGAAGGCATAGGTGCGCCCGGCAAGGGAAAGGTCGGCGTCGATGTCCTTCTCCAGTGCCNCGATATGGGTCTCTTCCGGCTGGTGNTTCAGGAATTCNCCGAGGCGCACGGGCACGGCGGCCTCAAGCATGAGGCAGGCGTCGGCCGGGAGCTGGCGGCGCAGGTCCGCATCGGCAAAGGNCGCCTCAAACGCGGCCTGGGCGAGCGTTTCAGTGATGTCCCCCCGGCGCACGGTTTTGCCGAGCCAGGGCNCGTANAGNGCGCGCAGGGCNTTATGCAGGCAGGTTCCCACGGCGGCGGGGTCGTCGCCCTCGTTGACCTCCTGCCGGGGCTTGAGGNGGCANAGGTTTTCCCACACAAAGCGCAGGGGNCAGNGGAGATAGGTGTCCAGCCTGCTCGCCGAGAGCTTCCCCTGGAGGAAGGCCGTCATGGCCGCGTGGAGCCGGGGTGTCCGCGGAAGGACNACGGGCTCCCGCGGNGTCTGNCGCACCTCGCAGACGGCGGTGCGCAGAGGGGCCGTGCCCGGAACGAGCAGCCGTTTCTGCGCCTGCTCCTCCTGCCAGAGAAAGCCCTCCACAAAGCGGCTNCGGAGCTTCTTGCCGTCAAACAGCGCGGAATGGCTCACGCCCTCCTGCCAGTAAAAATGCGTCTCGCGCGCGCCGGCGCAGAGCCTGTGCAGGGTGTAGGCGGCCACGCGCTCGCGGCGGCGCGCATCCGGGAGTCCGAGCACCGCGCGCAGCGAATCGGGGAGGAGCGGGTCCTGAGCGGGATTGCCGGGGAGCACGTCGTCCGTGGCGTCCACCACGAAAACGCGGTCAAAGTGGAGCAGCCGCGTTTCGAGCATCCCCAACACCTGGACGCCCACGAGCGGGTCNGCCTCAAAGGGNATGCGCTCGCGCTCCAAGAGCTGCCGGGCAATGCCGAAGAGCAGGGGNGCCGGAAANACCTCCTCNGCAAGNGCGTTTTGCGCAAGCTGCGNGGNCACATGCCGCATGAGGCGGAACAGGGCCTCGGCATCCAGNGGAAAGCGCCGCCAGATGTCGCCNCCATGCGCGAGCAGGAAGGCCTGGATGCCNCCCAGCCACGCGGCAAGGGCAGCCGTGNTGTCCGCTCCGGCGAGGGCCCCGATGGTTGTTTCGAGGCACCCTGCCAAAAGGTCGCCCAGNGGCTTCGNTACTTTGCCGCGGCACTCGGCGAGGCACGCGTCGAGGTCCACATAGCGGCTGCCTCCCCGGATCAGGGCCTCCATGCAGCGCAGGCCCTCGCGCAAGGCGAGGGGCTCGCCGTCCCTGTCCGGCGTTTCGAGCATGTTCAGGTAGGGATGCCGGAGCACATGGAGCAGGGCGCGCCAGTGGTAGCGGCCGTCCTCGGCGCGGCCCTCCTGCAAACGGAAAAGGTCGTCCACCAGNCGGAANAGCGGCGAGCGCGCNAGNGGATAGCCCATGGAGACGTTGACGTCNTTTTCCGGCAGGTGGTGCAGCACAGGCANGAGCANGGCGCTGTCCGTGAGCACNACCGCNGTGGAAGCGCCGTCGGCGTGGGCGAGGTCCGCGGCAAGGGCCTCGAGCTGGGAATGGAGGTCATACCCGGCGAAGAACTGNCNTTGCGGCTGGTGTTNCGCCTCNNCCNCGCTGAGGCTCNACCGCGGCCNCGGNNCGCGCNCCCCAGTTGCGCAGCCACTGCGCCTGTTCCGCGCAGGCCCAGTGCGNGGNNCCNCCGTCGGCAAGGGCNGCATCCGTATGCAGGCAGACATGCGCGCCCGCGCGCCAGAGGGCGCGGAGCAAGGTTTCCTCNGTGCCGCTGAGCACGGAAAAGCCCGCGATAAAGACGGGCCGGTCCTCGCCGGGGAGCAGNCGCTCCGGGATGNGGGCGGCGTCCTGTGCTGCGAGGAACTGCTCCAGGCCGGGCGTCGTCCAGCCGCGTTCCTCCAGGGCAGCGNGCCANGCGCGGCTGATGCGGCCGAGNGCCCCGAGCAGGGNCGCGGCCGGAGGGGAGACCTCNCCCTCGAGGTGTATCAGGTCGGNCGCTTCGCGNCCCTGGATGAAGAGCTCCTCCAGCACGGCGGCCAGGCGCAGCCCCCAGGGGAGAAAGCGGGGCATGTCCATGCGGGCGAAGCGCGCCTCAAGGGCCGCATCCTCCCGCGCGAGACCGCGCACGCACTGGTGGAGCAGCGCCCCCTGGTCCAGCGGATTGGCGACCATGCGCGCCGAAGCGGCCGCCGGGGCGCGCCACTGGGCCACAAGGTCGCCGAAAGGCACGACTTTGGGCAAAAGGCCGGNATAGCCCCGTTCCGCAAAGATGCGCACGATATAGCGCCACGGGCGCTGGTGGGGCACGATGATGAGCGCATTGCCCGGCTGGCCGCCGCTGAGGCGCTCCACCGCATCCATGAGGTCAGGCAGGAAGGGGCGCTGCCAGGGAAAGACGAGGAAGGGCTGCACGCTCATTGCCGTGCCTCCCTCTTGTGCGGGGCGTGGCGTTTTGTGTCGCGGGGCGGCAGCAGGCCCTCACAGTCGGGCTCGAGCCCTGACGTGGAGGCGGCCGTCACCAGCCGGAAGCGCTGAAGGTCGAGATAGACGAGGAGGCCACGCACCTCGCCGCCTCCGGTTCGCCCGGCCAGGCTCTCCACATAGCGGCGCACCTGCCGCACATGTTCGGCGTCCTCGTGGCCGCTCTTGTAGTCGATGACAAGAATCCCCCAGGCTTCGTCCACCAGCAGGTCCACCCGCAGCAGGTGCCCCTCGGCCGTCATCAGGGGCTGTTCCGGGCGCCCCTGCGCCAGCCACTCAAAGGCACGGGGCTGGGCGGCAAACCAGGAAAGGGCGGCCACCAGCCCCTCGCGGAAGGCGGCATCCTGCGGGACAGGCGCTTCAAAAGAGGCAAGTCCCGCATTGACGGCAGCCTCGGCGGCCTCGCGCGGGGTGGCGCAAGGGCGCAGGCGCTCAAGACAGAGGTGGAGGAGCGTCCCTCGGTCCTCCGGGCGAAAGACTTCCGTCGAGAGCGGATTGCGGAAAATCCTCAACCGCGGCAGCCATTGCATGGGGCGCCAGTTTTCGGCAGGGGCTTCCTCCATGCCGGGGGCACCGGCCGCCGGGGTCAGGGGGGCGGGGTCGGATGCGCCGGGCGTGCGGCATGCCTCATCACCGAGGGCCGCGTCGGGTGCCTCCTCCCGCGCAGGAAGCGGCCTGCCGAGAGTGAAGGGCGGCACGAGCCCGGCCCGGCCCCAGAGGGCGTCAAGCACCTTACCGAGGCTGGGCCTTTTTTCCAGCGCGGGCGTGCCGGTGCGGAAAATATGGAGCTCGTCACGGGCACGGGTAAAGGCCACATAGAGCAGGTCCAGCGCCTCGCAGGCCTGCGCCCCCAGGTGCTCGTAATGGCTCGCCCCGCAGATTCTGCCGCCGGGCACGGCCACGCGCAGGCCCTCATACTCGATGACTTCAGGATGCCCGGACGCCTGGACGTTGAAGTTCGTCCACGGCACGATGACGCAGGGCGCGGCAAGCCCCTTGGCCTTGTGGATGGTCATGACGCGCACGGCATCCATGCCCGTGGGCATGGGGGCCTTTTCCTCGCCGCCGCGGCTGCGCCAGTGCTCCAGAAAGGCCCCGAGCGAAGCGAGGCCCTTTTCTTCAGCGTTTTGCAGCACTTCGAGGAAACGGCGCAGGAAGGTGCGCTCGCCGGGGAAGCGCGCTTCCGCGTCGAGCCGCAGCAGCCATTCCCGCGTGGCATCATAGGGCGTGAGCAGGGCCGATTGCGCATGAAAGGGCGCGAAAAGCCGCTCCCAGTGCTCGGGCCACGCCCTGCGGAAGCGCTGGAACAACGGGCCGTCGCCCTTTTCCGAGCACCAGTCATGGAGCGCCTCGCGGCTGAGGCCGTGCGCCAGTGGATGCTCGAGGACAAGCGAACCCGTGAGCATGGTCCAGAAGGCCACATCATCTTCGGGGGTATCCAAGAAATCCAGGAAGGCCACCACTTGCGTGACAAGCGGGTGCTCGGCCAAAAGAAGGCTGTTTTCCGTAATGACCGGGATGCCCTCGCGCGCCAGGGCCTCGGCCACAAGACGGCCGTTCTCGTTGCTGCGCACGAGCACGAGGATGTCGGAAAGGGGGCGCCGGGGCAGTATTTCCTCGCGCAGGAGCTCGCACAGACGCGCGAGCACGGATTCGCGCAACTCGTCCGCCGTGGCCTCCTGCAGGACCTCCACATGAACGAGGCCGCCGCGGGCAGCGTCGCCTGCTGGGCATTTCTGCCCGGCTCCGGCAAAGGCCACGGAGAGGCGGCGCACCGCGGCGTCCCTTTGCGCTTCCGGCATGTCGGGGAGGAGCATCCCGATGACCTCGCGGGCGCAGGCCTCCTCCCCCAGCGGCACAAAGACGGCGTTGTTGTGCGCCACGATCTGCTCGCGGCTGCGGCGGTTGTAGGGCAGGTTCTCCGTGCGCGCGGCGGCCATGCGGGTGAGCTCCGCATCCTCCATGACGGCGTTGAAGAGGGTCGGGTCGCCGCCGCGCCAGCTGTAGATGGATTGCTTGACATCGCCCACCCAGGTGAGGGAGCCGCCGCGCGCGAGGGCGTCGGCCACCAGCGGGCGCAGGGTCTGCCACTGTTCCCGGCTCGTGTCCTGGAATTCGTCCACCAGAAAATGCGTGAGCCGAGAGCCGAGCCGGCAGAGGGCATCCGAAACGCCGTGGTCCCCTGCCAGCGAATCGGCCGCCCAGCGCGGGATAAGCACTCCTGGGATGCGGCCCTCCTGCTCCTTGTTGAGGAGAAAGGCCTGCACAAGGGTCTGCGCCAGGCGCACAAAAGGGGCCAGCGTCAGCGCCGGGAGCAGGTGCTCGCGGTCTTGCCGGCAGCGGGCGGCCGCTTCGGCAAAGCGCGCGTGCGCCTGCCTGACGGGCTCGGTGACGGTGCACCTGCTGAGAAAGAGTGCCTCTGCCTCTGTGCTTTCCCCGGCGGCCGAGGCGCATTTCTCATAATTTCCCGCCGCAATGGCCGTCACGGAGTTGCGTGCGTGGACTTTCCAGGTGATTCCCGCCTCTTCCGCGGCCGACAGCAGCTCTTGGGCCGCGCTGCGTACAGTCTTTTGGGAAAGTTCAAGTGTCGCTTTAATTTCATCCTCGGACGAAAGGCCGTCCAGATGGCCGCGCAGCACATCGTCGATGACAAGCCGCAGCGGCTTGCGCAGTTTGTCGCCCACCAGAAAGCCCTTGCTGTCCTTGCGCGCTGCCAGCGCCCGGCAGGCGGAGCGAACAAGGTCGCGCATGGCGGCATCTTCCCGCCAGGCGCGGTCCAGCACAAGGTCATAGTAGGGGGTGAGCGCCTCGTCGGTGGCAAAGGCAGGCTCAAAATCCGGGGGCAGCCCGAGGTCGAGGGCGGAGGAGCGGACGATGAGGTGGAGCAGGCTGTCGATGGTGCGGATATTGAGCGAGCTCATGTCCCTAAGGATGGCGTCCACCCAGCGTTTGGCCTCCTCGGGAGCAAAGGGCACGCCCTCGTCGCTGGCGCCCAGCGCCACTTCCTTCAGCCTTCTCAGCACGCGCTCCCGCATTTCGGCGGCAGCGGCATTGGTGAAGGTGACGGCGATAATGTCGCCCCAGCTGCGCCCGGCGTCCGGGGCCAGCGCGCAGACGGCCGAGGCGCGGCCGCCCTCCCGGCCGCAGGCCGCCAGGCGCTCGAGAAAGCGCCGCGTCAGCTCCCAGGTTTTTCCCGAACCCGCGGAGGCCTGTATCCGGCAGAGGCCGGAGTTTTCCTGCGGGCTCATGCGGGGGGCAGCATCCCTTTGAGCATCCCCTGGCCCGTGGATTCCAGTACGGCGCGCCAGAGGTCGGAATAGATGTTCAACCTGCGCCGGGTGCGCGTGACGAGCTGAAGCGGCAGGTGGACATAGCGCTCCTGTATCTTGGCGACCACCATGTCGGTCCGCCCGGCCATGGCCGCGTGCACCGCATATTGTCCGAGAAAGCCGCAATACACCTTGTCCGCAGCCTGCGCCGGGACCGAGCGGATGATATAGCTCGGGTCGATGTACTTGATGGAGTGGGGCAGCTTATGCTCCCTGAGATAGCGCGAAAGTTCCATTTTGAGGAGGTCGGCCACGTTGCCCAGCACCCGGTTGCCCGAAGCGTCCGTTTCCGTATGGTGTGCGAGCAGGTGCTGGCCCGCGCCCTCGGCCGTGACGATGACGCAGTGGCCGCGGTCACGCAGACGCTCCTCCACGGCGGGGAGCAGGCCGCCGGGCCCCTCCAGGCTGAACGGCGCTTCGGGGATAAGGACGAAGTTCACTTCCTTGAGCGCCAGCGTGGCCTGCGCGGCGATAAAGCCTGATTCGCGCCCCATGAGCTTGACGAGGCCGATGCCGTTGGGCGTGCCGCAGGCTTCGGTATGCGCGCACTCGATGGCTTCCGTGGCCTTGCAGACGGCGGTCTCGAAGCCGAAGGACTGGGGGATGTAGTTGATGTCGTTGTCAATGGTCTTGGGAATGCCGATGACCGAAATCTTGAGGCCGCGCTGGCGCACCTCGGCGCTGATGGCCATGGCCGCCTTCATGGTGCCGTCGCCGCCGATGACGAAGAGCGCGTTGACATTGCTGCGCTCGAGGGTGTCCACGATTTGGTCCGCGGGCTGCGGCCCGCGGGAGGAGCCGAGCATGGTGCCCCCAAAAAGGTGGATGTCGGCCACCTTGGAGGGTGTCAGCTCGATGGGCGCATGGCCGTACTTGGGGATGAAACCCTCGAGCCCGTAGCGGATGCCGAGGATGGAAGGCACATGATAGGCGTGGTGCGCTTCCATGACGATGGCGCGGATGACGTCGTTGATGCCGGGGCAGAGGCCGCCGCAGGTGACGATGGCGCACTTGGCCCGCGAAGAGTCGAAATAGAGCTTTTGCCGTGGGCCGGCGGCCTCGAAGGAGGCTCGGCAGGGCTCGCTGCCGCTGTCGTCCAGTTCGCCGTCGATGACCACCTGGATTTTTTTATTGTCGGCCCAGGTGCGGTAGGGCAGGTGCGACTCCAGCTTGCAGGGGCCCAGGGTGGAAATGGCCGTGTCAAGCGCGCATTTTTCCATGAGATTCCTCGCAGATACTGACGCAGCGTTATTGTTTTTGAAGTATAACTTTAAGGACGTTCGCCGTACCGCCAGCCGCGGCAGGCAGTTAATCGCCCGTGGCTGCCGGACCTTCCGCCGCCTGCCCGGCCATGGCCGCGATGGCGAGCGCAAGGAAGGCGTCCAGTTCAAGGCCCGCTTCGGCACATTGGCGGATATTGTCGCGGTTGACAGAAGCGGCGAAGGCCTTGTCCTTCATCTTTTTCTTGATGCTTTTGGGCTCCATGCCCTCAAGGCCCGTGGGCCGCATCCGCGCCGCGGCGCTGATGAGCCCGGTGACGGTCTCGCCGCAGCGCAGGGCATAATCAAGGCGGCTTTCCGGGGCGCAGCCCGTCATTTCGCCATTATGGGCGCGAATTGCCACAAGGCAGGCTTCGGGGAGCTTGCCCGCGAGGAGTTCCGCCCCGTCAAGGCCATGCCGCTCGGGGTGGTCCGCCGTGGCGGGATAGTCCACGTCATGCAAAAGCCCGGTAAGCCCCCAGGCCTCCTCATCCTCGCCAAAATGGCGTGCCAGGGCGCGGAGCACCGCTTCGGAAGCCAGCGAATGTTGCAGCAGCGCGGGGCTGAGCCCCTGCCGCGCGAGAAGTTCCAGCGCTTCGGTTCTTTGGATCATGGCGTCCTCGCTTGAAGGGGACAGTTTACGGCAGGCCACGGGGCTTGACAAGTGCGGGGCGCACGGCCGGGCGCGGCGCGGCCCGCAGAGTTGACAGGCGGCGCAATATGGCGGAAACATATCTCACCCCGGCCGCTGCACGGCGTCGGCATCCTCAAATATTTCAGGCACGTCCAGATATGTCCATCTTCGGTATCCGCTTCCACGCGCTCGGCCAGACAGACTACTATTCGGCCCCGGACGACTGCAAGCAGGGCGACCAGGTGCTCATCGAGGCCGACCAGGCCGTGGCCCTGGGGGAGATCGTCGCCGGGCCCATCGTCGCCCTGCCAGGCTCCGACGAGGCCGACCTGCCCGTCATCCTGCGCATGGCCAATGCCGAGGACAAGGAGACCGGGCGCCGCAACGCCACTCTGGCCGCCGAGGCCATGCGCTTCTGCCGGGAGCGCATTCGCGAGCGGCGCCTGGACATGAAGCTCGTGGATGTGGAAGTCTTTTTTGACCGGAGCAAGCTCATCTTTTACTTTACCGCCCCGGTACGCATCGACTTTCGCGAGCTCGTGAAGGACCTCGTGCGCGAATACCGGGCGCGCATCGAGCTCAGGCAGATCGGCGTGCGCCATGAGACCCAGATGCTCGGCGCCGTGGGCAACTGCGGCATGGTGTGCTGCTGCCGCCGCTACTTGCGCAAGTTTGCGCCCGTGACTATCCGCATGGCCAAGGAGCAGAATCTATTTCTCAATCCGGCAAAAATTTCGGGCATTTGCGGAAGATTGCTCTGCTGCCTCTCCTATGAGCAGGAAAACTATGAGCGCTTTCACCGCACTTCGCCGCGTCCGGGCAAGAAGTACCAGACGGCCCGGGGTGTCCTCAAAGTCTTGCGCACCAATATGTTTCGCAATTCTCTTTCCGCGCTGACCGAAGAGAATGAAGAAGTTGAACTGACACTTGAAGAATGGGAGGCGCTGGAGCCCCGCCGCCCGGATGCGCCGCAAGCTCCGGCTGCCGAAGCGCGGCGTCCGGCCGAGCGTGGCCGTCGCGATGCGGCGGAATCGCCCGCGCCGGAGGGCGCTGAGGCAGAGGACGACCTGCCCCCGGAGGACGACTTCGCCCCGCTGCCCGATGCAGGGGAGGAGAAGCCGGGCGCAGCCCCGGCGGAGCCCGCCCCACAGCGGCGCGGACGCAAGCATCGGGCCCCCCACAACGCGGAAAACGCGCGCCACGCCGCCCACGCAGGCCACGGCGCAGCAGGTAGCCCGGCCAGAAAAGACGGCCGCCACGCCTCCCACGCCGCACATGCCCCTCATGCCGCCCTTCATGCCGCAGACCAGAGCCGCAAGGCCTGACGGAGCCCCAGTGAAGACCTTCTACATCACCACGCCCATTTATTATGTCAATGCCAATCCCCACCTGGGGCACGCCTACACCACCATCGTGGCGGACGCCATGTCGCGTTTTCACCGCTGCCTCGGCGAGGATACGCTGTTCCTCACCGGCACGGACGAGCATGGCGACAAAATCGTCCAGGCGGCCGAAAAGCGCGGCCTGACGCCCCGGCAGTTCGTGGACGAGATCAGCGGCCGCTTCCGCGCGCTCTGGCCGCGCCTTGACATCGCCAATGACCGTTTTGTCCGCACCACCGACGAGGAACACAAGCGCGCTGTCCAGCTCTTTTTGCAAAAGGTCTATGACGCGGGCGACATTTACTTCGGCGAGTTCGGCGGCCACTACTGCTATGGCTGCGAACGCTTTTATACGGAAAAGGAGCTGGAAAACGGCCTTTGCCCGCAGCACCTCACCAAGCCCGACTTCATCAGCGAAAAGAACTACTTCTTTCGCATGTCCAAGTACTTGCCGTGGCTGCGGGAGCATATCCTCGCCAATCCCGACTTCATCCGGCCCGAGCGCTACCGCGCGGAGGTGCTCGCCATGCTGGAGTCGGGCGCGCTGGAGGACCTTTGCATCTCCCGTCCCAAGACGCGGCTCACCTGGGGCATCGAGCTCCCCTTTGACAGCAACTATGTGTGCTATGTCTGGTTTGATGCGCTCATCAACTATATCAGCGCGTTAGGCTGGCCGGACGGTCCGGATTTCGCGCGCTACTGGCCTGGCGAGCACCTGGTCGCCAAGGACATCCTCAAGCCCCATGCGGTGTTCTGGCCCACCATGCTCAAGGCGGCCGGGCTGCCGCTGTACCGGCATCTGAATGTGCACGGCTACTGGCTGGTGCGCGACACCAAGATGTCCAAGTCGCTCGGCAATGTGGTGGACCCGCTCGACATGGGCCAGCGCTACGGGCTGGACGCCTTCCGCTATTTTCTCCTGCGCGAGATGCACTTCGGCTCGGACGCCAGCTTCAGCGAGGAGGCCCTCGTGGGCCGCATCAACGCGGACCTCGCCAATGATCTCGGCAACCTCTATAGCCGCGTGCTCTCCATGACCGCCAAGTTCTGCGAAAGCCGCATCCCGGCGGCCACCGTGCAGACGGAGGCGGACCGGGCCATCGCCGAGCTTTGCGCCACGGCCATGGAAAATTATCTCCAGCTTTTTCGCAACGCGCGCTTCGCCCAGGCCCTCGAAGCCCTGTGGGAGCTCGTGCGCGCCCTCAACAAATATGTAGACAGCGAGGCCCCCTGGGCCCTTGCCAAGGCCGGGCAGCAGGAGCGGCTCGCGAGCGTGCTTCACATCCTGCTCGCCTCCATGCGCAAGGTCGCGCTCTGCCTGTGGCCCGTGATGCCCAAGGCCGCCCGCGCCATGCTCGCCCAGCTTGGCGAGGAAATACCCGACGACGGCACTCCGCCCACGCGGGACCTGGCGGCCGAGGCCGCAAGCCTCGCCGGGCTCAGGGTAGGCGCCAAGGCCGCTCCGGCGTCCAACCTGTTCCCGCGCATCGACCCCGCGCAACTGGCCGGGCAGGAGGCGGCAGCGGCGCCCAGCCCCAAGCCGGCGCAAAAAGTTCAAGTAAAGGATGAGAAAAAAACGGCCGATGCGCCCGCAGGGCCGCTCCCGGAAATCAGCTTCGACACCTTCAAGTCCCTGGACTTGCGGGTGGGCACGGTTGTCGAGGCGGAACGCCACCCCAAGGCCGACAGGCTGCTCAGGCTGCTCATTGATTTTGGCGAGGCCGAGCCCCGGCAAATACTCTCCGGCATTGCGGAATACTATGCGCCGGAGGACCTCGTCGGCAGGCAGGTGTGCGCGGTGCTCAACCTCGCGCCGCGCAAGATTCGCGGGCTCATGTCCTCGGGCATGGTGCTCACCGCGGGCGAGGGCGACTGCTGCCGCCTGCTCACGCCCGATGATGCGCTACCTGCGGGAAGCCCCATTTCCTAGTCGTGACCGAACAAGCCGGCCGGACGCCGGGCAGGCGCGCGTCAGTTCCTGCCCGTGGGCTCACAGGCTGGTCGGCCCCGCACGGGGCGTCGCGGAACAGTCGCTCAAGGTCCGCGGCTTCGGCCGGGGAGAGGTTGAAGCGCATACCCGCCTCGTCCAGCAGGAGCGTCACCTGTTTTTCCGGGCAGCGCAGCCGTTCCTCGTCCAGAAAGACAAGGGCGCGGCGCACCAGTTCGCTGTGATGGATGATGGTCGGCATGGCATTACCTTTTCGCAAACATAGGCATGAGCCGCACTGCTGGCAAGGCCGCAAGTTTCGCCCCGCCGGGGCCGGGATCAAATGGACGATTTGCTGACCTCGCTCATCCTGAGCATCGTGGAGGGGCTGACCGAGTTTCTTCCGGTCTCCTCTTCCGGGCATCTTATCCTCGTGGGCGATTTGCTCCACTTCACCGGGGAAAAGGCGGCCACCTTCGAGGTGGTCATCCAGCTCGGGGCCATCATGGCGGTGGTGGTCCTCTACTGGAAGCGCTTTGTGGGCCTCATCAAGCCGCAGCCCTATGTGCGTTTTGCCGGGCCGCGCGGCCTGTGGCTGCTCTTTCTCACGTCGCTGCCCGCCTGCGTGGCCGGGCTGCTGCTCCATTCCTATATCAAACACTATTTGTTCCGGCCGTCCACCGTGCTCGCGGCCCTGGTGGTGGGCGCCATCTGCATGATCCTCGTGGAGCGGCGGAGGGAAAAGCCCACCTGCGTGAGCCTGGACGAGCTTACCCCGCGCATGGCGCTGGGCATCGGCTGTTTTCAGTGCCTGGCGCTCTGGCCCGGATTCTCGCGCTCGGCGGCCACCATCATGGGCGGCATGATTTTGGGGGCGCGGCGCGCCCTTGCCGCGGAATATTCCTTCATCGCGGCCGTTCCCATCATGATGGCCGCCACGGGCTATGACTTGCTCAAGAATTTTTCCCTGTTCACGGCGGCGGACATCCCCTTTTTCGCCGTGGGCATGATCGGCGCCTTTGTTTCCGCGCTTCTGGCGGTGAAGGCCTTTGTGGCCCTGGTGGGCAAGATGACCCTCGTGCCCTTTGCCATCTACCGCCTGCTGCTCGCGCCCTTTGTGTATTATTTCATGGTGCGCTGAACGCGACGCCCGTGCTGGCATGCAAAAATCACTTGCCAAGCATCGGCAAGTCGCGTAGATAGGGCGTTGCGGCAAGGTAGCTCAGTTGGTCAGAGCATGCGGTTCATACCCGCAGTGTCGGGGGTTCAAATCCCTCCCTTGCTACCAGAGATTTTTCCGAAATTCCGCCAATGGCCGCCAGCCTTGGCGGAATTTTTTATGGCCGGATTTTCACGCCCGCCAGGGGAGTTGGCAGGGGCGGGGCGCTCTTGCCAAAATATGGCAATCGTCTACACTCCAGGACAGAAGCGGGAAAATTCCTGCGGTAAACCTGCATGGAGCGGCGGCGGCCGGAGCCTTTGACGCGCACGGGGAGGGAAAGCATGGCAAGACTTGTCAAGGACATCAAGCGCATTGCGCTCATCGCCCATGACAACATGAAAGAGGGGCTCATCGACTGGTGTATGCAGCACAAGGCCGCCTTGGAGCTGCACGACCTTTGCGGCACGGGCACGACTTCGCGCCTCATACAGGAATCCACGGGCCTCCGTGTCAAATCCTTCCTCAGCGGCCCCCTGGGCGGCGACCAGCAGATCGGGGCGTCGCTCGCCGAAGGCAGGCTCGATATGGTCATCTTCTTTTCGGACCCCCTCACGGCGCAGCCGCACGACCCTGACGTCAAGGCGCTCCTGCGCATTGCCCAGGTGTATGACGTGCCGATTGCCCTGAACCGCTCCAGTGCGGATTTCTTCGTGACCTCGCCCAATTTCGCGCGCGAATATGAGTATGAGCCGCATATGGTGGACGGCAAGAAACACAAGGGACGCGGGTAGAGTATGAAGGCGCCACTTTCTGCAAGAGGAAATATCCCCCCTGCCGCGCTGCGCTCCCCCCGGCTGCCCGGGCGCCTTCTCGCCTGCGCGGTGCTCCTGCTCTTGCTTTGCGCCTGCGCGGAAAGCCCTGACGGGACCCTCGTCCTCAACGAGGAGACGGTGGAAAACTTCTTTGAGGGTGGCGCGCTGAAATCCTGGAATCCGCCCTCCAGCCTCAACCTCCTCATGGACCAGCCCGTGACCAGCGCCGACATTCCGCCTGTGCCACCGGGGCAGGTGCGGCTTTTCGGCACGCTGGATTCCGTCGGCCCTTACACCACGACCGCCGCGCCGCAGGCCACTTTCCCCGGAGCTTCAAAACGAGGCTCCACCTTCAGGAACAGCGTTTTCGGGATGCTGGGCCCTGCCGGAACAGGCGGCAACGCCTGGTTTTATGCGGATGTCGACCTCGTGAGCCGGCAAATCATCACCGCCCGCGCCTATCTTTATGGCTTCAATGGCGGCGTGTGCGACATGCGCGAAAGCGTGGGCGGCTCCCGTGGCGAGATTGGCGCGGACAGTTTCACTCTCAGCATCGGTGGCTATTGCGCCTTCCCCTCCGAATCCGGCACGACCGCCGCCTATGCGCTGCTTATCCGGGGGCAGGGCACGCCGCTCGCCGCGCCCGCGCCTGAAAACATGCCCGTGGCCTACATTGTGGACAATAACGGCAAGTTCACGGTGATTCCCAAAAATCCCCGCAATTACTGGGAAATTTATGACTATGGCACGGGCATGGCCCATGTGGGGAACACTGCTTCCGCACCGAGGTAAGCGCAGAAAACCCTTATGAAGTGGGCGCCCGAAGCAGGGCGCCCTGCCCATAAAAGATTGCAGAGAAGTCCGGGCTGTCACACCGCCCCGGACTCTTTTTTGCGGGAACGTCCACGCAAAAGCCCCGGCCAGCCACAGGGCAGACCGGGGCTTGTGTACGGAGCTCCCGGCCGGGAGCTCCTCTCTTCCATCTATCCCTTGAAGGGCGAAATGGCCCGCAGTGTCTCGATGACGCCGGGGAACTTGTCCAGCACATAGTCGATTTGGTCCGCGGTATTGTAACGGGAGAGAGAGAGCCGGATGGAGCCGTGGGCATAGTTGAAGGGCACGCCCATGGCCCTAAGCACATGCGAGGGCTCAAGGCTCCCGGAAGTGCAGGCCGAGCCGGAGCTGGCCGCGATGCCCAGGCGGTCGAGCATGAGCAGGATGGCCTCGCCCTCCACGTTCTTGAACGAGATATTGCTCGTGTTGGGCAGCCTGTGCTCGATGTCGCCATTGACGCGGCACTCGGGGATGCGCGCCAGCAGACCGTTTTCCAGCTTGTCGCGCAGGCGCGCCACGTCCACGCGCTCCTCCTGCATGAATTGCTCGCAGAGTTGCGCGGCCACGCCCAGGCCCACGATATAGGGCACGTTTTCCGTGCCCGCGCGCCTGCCGCGCTCCTGGTGGCCGCCGCGCACGAGCGGCCGGAAGCGCACGCCCTTGCGCACATAGAGCGCGCCAATACCCTTGGGCGCGTTGATTTTGTGTCCGGAGAGGGTGAGCATATCCACCGGGAGGTGGCGCAGGTCGATGGGAATTTTGCCCACGGCCTGCACGGCGTCCGTATGGAAGAGGACGCCGCGCTCCCGCGCGAGCTCCGCCATTTCCTGGATAGGATAGATGTTGCCCACCTCGTTGTTGGCGAACATGATGGACACGATGGCCGTGTCGTCGCCGATGGTGGCGGCGTATTCCTCAAGGTCGAGGCGGCCCTTGCTGTCCACGCCGAGCATGGTCACGCGGTAGCCCTGCGTCTCCCAGTAGCGGCAGACGCTGAGCACGGCCGGGTGCTCCACGCGGGTGGTGACGATGTGCCGCCGCTCCGGGCGGCTTTGCAGGGCCGACCAGATGGCGGTGTTGTCACCCTCGGAGCCGGAGGCGGTGAAGATGATTTCGTCCGGCTGCGCCCCGAGCAGGCTCGCGATTTGCTCGCGCGCCGTATCCACCGCCTCGGCCACCTGGCCGCCGAAGGTGTGCATACTCGAGGGGTTGCCGTACAAATCCCCGAGATAGGGGAGCATGGCCTCAAGCACTTGCGGCGCGACGGCCGTGGTGGCGTTGTTGTCCAAATACACGACTTCCATGGCTTAGGCCTCCTCCACCACAAGGTCGGGTTCCACATGCTCGCGCAGGAGGCGCTGCACCAAGTTGGCAATGGTCACATTGCTCGAGCGGCACTGCGAGCAGCGGCCGTGCAGGGACACGACCACGCGCTTGCCGTCCACGTCGATAAGCTCGATGTCGCCGCCGTCGGCTGCGAGCTGGGGCCGAATCTCCTCGTCGATGACCTTGAGCACCTGCTGCATCCGCTGCACATTGGTGAGCTTCGGCCGGGGCTTGAGCTCCATCACGGGCTTCTGCTTGAGCTCGGCCGCGAGGATTTCGGCGATTTCGTCAAGGCACTCGCCGCACGCGCCCCCCGCCTTGGTATAGGCCGTTACTTCCTCCACCGTCTTGAGATTGTTTTCGCGGATGGCGCGGATGATCTGGGCGTCGGTCACGCCGAAGCACTTGCAGACGAGCTTCCCCTCCTCATGGGCGTGGGGCACGGCGGGCTCGCCCTTCCACTGCCGGATGGCCGCCTCCAGCGCCTCCTGGCCCATGACCGAGCAGTGCATCTTCTGCTTGGGCAGGCCGCCGAGGGCATTGGCGATGTCCTTGTTGGTGAGCTTCAGGGCCTCGTCCACGGTCATGCCCTTGATCATGTCCGTGAGCACGGAGCTCGAGGCGATGGCGCTGGCACAGCCGAAGGTCTCGAAGCTGGCGTCCTCGATGACGTCCTTGTCATTGATCTTGAGATAAAGCTTGAGCGCGTCGCCACAGGCGAGGCTGCCTACTTCGCCGATGGCGTTGGCATCGGCGAGCGGGCCCGCATTGTGCGGATGCAGGAAGTGGTCATGGACGGCTTCAGTGTAATTCCACATATGGTGATCCTCCTGAAATGGGGGCTTGCCCGCTTGCGGGGGCAGAAATTGCGCCCGGGGCATTGTTGCACTGTTCGCTCATTTTCTGCAAGGTGCAGTGGCGCAAAAATTCGCGCATGTGACTGTCCAGCGCCTGCCAGAAGGCCCGTGTGGAGCACTGGCCCTCGTGGGTGCAGGGCTTCTTGGTGGTGAGGCAGCGCACGGGCGCTATCTCGCCCTCCAGATGCAGGAAAACATCTTCCATATTGATTTCGGAGGCGGGCCTCGCCAGGGCGTAGCCACCGCCCGTGCCCCGCACGGCCTTGAGGATGCCGAGCGGCTTGAGCGCCCGGACTATCTGCTCGAGATAGCCGGGGGAGATGCGCTCCTCACGGGCGACCTGCCCGAGCTGGAGCAGGCTTCCGGGCGGCTGGGCGGCCAGGCGCAGCAAAAAGCGCAGGCCATAGCGGGTTCTGGTGGAAAAGCGCATGGAAGGTGCCCCCCCTTTGCAGCGGTCCTCTCTCAGGAAGCGCGCCCGGCGCCCGCCGGAGTGAGGGAGCTGAGGCTGAAGGGCGTTTCCTGATAGACGTAATAGTTGAGCCAGTTGCTGTAAAACAGGTGCGCGTGCGCCCGCCAGGTCATGTAGGGCATGACCTCGGGGTCGTTCCCCGGATAGTAGTGGCGCGGAACGGGCGGGGCGTCGCCGCGGGCGAGGTCGCGCCGGTATTCGGCGTCGAGGGTGCCGCGGTCATATTCCAGATGCCCGGTCATGAACACTTGGCGCCGGTCCCGGCTTTCCACCACGGCAAGGCCGGCCTCTGCGGATTCCGCCAGGATGCGCAATTCGGGATGGCGCACCACGTCTTCCGTCCGCACCTCGGTGTGGCGGGAGTGCGGCGCGAGAAATTCGTCGTCAAAGCCGCGAAAAAGGGGACAGCGGGGCTTGAGCACCTCATGGCAGAAGATGCCCGACATCTTTTCCGGCAACACATACTTGGGGACGCCGTAAAAGTGGTGCAGCGCCGCCTGCGCGGCCCAGCACAGGTAGAGCGTGGAAAAGACGCGCTCGCGCGCAAAAGTCATGATTTCCACAAGCTCGTCCCAGTAGTCCACCTCCTCGAAGGGCAGGTGCTCCACGGGCGCGCCGGTGATGACCATGCCGTCGAAACTTTGGTGGCGTATCTCCGCAAAGGTCTTGTAGAAGCGCTCAAGGTGCTGCACGGGCGTGTTGCGCGATTCGTGCGCCGCGGTCCGAAGCAGGGTGATGTTGACCTGGATGGGGGAATTGCCCAACAGGCGCAGAAGCTGCGTCTCCGTGGCGATCTTGGTGGGCATGAGGTTGACGATGGCGATTTCCAGCGGGCGGATATCCTGCTGGCTCGCGCGTTCGTCCGTCATCACGAAGATGTTTTCGCTCGTGAGCGCCGCGCGGGCGGGAAGGTCTGCCGGAATCTTGATAGGCATCGTTCTCTCCAGTGACCCGGCCTCGGCCGGACTGCTCCTGAAATCATAGCACTTTGCTAGGATTTGTCAATACGGCAGCCCCCGGAATGAGGGCGGCATAAGGCCTGGACGGCAATGACGCTAGGGCAGCTCCACCGTATATATCTTGAGCGGAATCTTGCTCCCCCTGGTGGCGATGGCCTGTTCCGTGAGGCGCGCGAGCGCCCCGCAACAGGGCACGCTCATGCGCAGCACGGTGATGGCACCGGGCGCGCCCTCCCTGAGAATGTTCTCGAGCCTCTCGCGGATGAGGTCATGGCTCTCCAGCTTGGGGCAGGCGAGCAGGGGAATATGCCCGATGAGCCAGTGGGCGTGCAGGTCCGGCAGGGAAAGGGCCGCGCAATCGGCCGTGAGCAGGAGGCGCGCCCCGCGCAGGAAAGAGGCCGAGGGCGGCACAAGAGCGAGCTTGACGGGCCATGCGGGGAGGTGCGCGATGACAGTGCCCGCTTCCGGGGAATGCGCCGGTGCCGCTTGCGCCTGGCCGGCCCCGAGCGGGGCCAGGGGCCTGAGCGTGCGCGCGGCGCTCCCCGGACAGGAGCCGCCGGGCGCACAGGCCTTGCCGCCCGCTTCNCGCTTTTCCTTGGCGGCCAGCGCCGCGGCCTCGTCAAAGGGCGCGGCCTCGCGCATGGTCAGGGTCANNGCGCCCTGCGGGCAGTTGAGACAGGCCCCGAGCCCGTCGCAATANACGTCGCTGATGAGGCGCGCCTTNCCGTCCACAATGGCGAGCGCGCCTTCGGCGCAGTCNAGGATGCACTTGCCGCAGCCGTTGCACTTTTCCTCATCGATTTCAATGATGGGCCGTAGCATGGCTACCTCACTTCTCCGCACAGGGCGGGCACAAAAGTTCAGGAAGTTGCGCCGGGCGCTCCGGCAGCAGGCGCGCACCGGCGGCGCGCAGTTCGGGAGCGCCGCGAAAGCCCCAGGCCGCGCCCACGGGCAGCATCCCCGCATTGCGCGCNGTCAGCATATCCACATCAGAGTCGCCCACATAGGCGCAGCGCNGGGCTTCAAGCCCCAGNTCGGCCAGCATGGCGAGCAANACATGCGGGTCCGGCTTGAGGGGGAGCTCGGCGCGGGCGCCGCGGATGAGCGCGAAGGGAATATCCGGGAAAAAGTGACGTATGATGGGCTCTGTCCAGGCATCGGGCTTGTTGGAAAGCACCGCGAGNACCATGCCCCTGCCCGCAAGTTCCGCCAGCGCTTCCGTCATTCCCGGATAGGGCNCNGTATGGTCGTAGAGGTGCGCGGCATACTGGGCGCGNGCCTCGTCCGTCAGTTCCNCGCGCTCCTTCGGNGAGAGCGCGGCGAGCACCTGTGGGGGGAGCGCCCGCTCCACGGTGCGCGTAAAGCCGTTGCCCACCATGGTCGCATAGGCGGGGATGGNATGTTGCGGAAAGCCGTGGGCCGCCAGCATCCGGTTGCAGGCGCCGCCGATGTCGGCCAGCGTGTCCAGCAGCGTTCCGTCCANGTCGAAAAAANCGGCNTCCATGCGGGGCCCCTGTGAGAATNGGTGNNAGGTGCTTCNGNGNAAAGNATAGTCCAGCCGGGAGGAAATTCCAAGCCTGCCACGCGCCGTCCGGGCCGGGGGCNGGAAGATGCCATGACAAGNGGNGCTNTCTCTGGTATGCGGAAGGGNGCAGGAAGCACAGGAGAGGAGCAGCCATGACAGAAGNGCACACCAAAAGGCGCGAGGAATTGCGGGAAATTTTTGCGGCCGCGCTGGCCGCCGTGGCCCCGGACGCCGCCGTGACACGCCATGTCCATCTTGCGGACGGNGGNAGGCGCCTCGAAGCGGGCGGCCGCAGCTGGGACCTCGACGCNGGGCAGCGTGCGCGTGGTGGGCGCGGGCAAGGGCGCGGCCCCCATGGCGCAGGCGCTGGAAAATCTCNTGGGCGCGCACATCGCCGAGGGGTTCGTGGTGGTCAAGTACGGCCATCACCTGCCGCTTCGGCATATGGAAATGGCCCAGGCGGCCCATCCCGTGCCCGACGCCGCCGGGGTGGCNGCNGCAAGGCGCATCCTGGAAATCGCGCATNACTGCGCCCCNGGCGACCTGCTCATCTGCCTGCTCACNGGCGGNGCCAGCGCGCTCACGGCGNCTCCGGCTCCGGGCCTGGACCTCGGGGACCTTCAGGCGACCACCAANCTGCTCCTGCAATGCGGCGCGACCATCCANGAGGTCAATGCCGTGCGCAAGCANCTTTCCTCCCTCGGCGGCGGCCAGCTCGCCGCGGCCGCCAACGGCGCGGACGTGCTCGGCATCATCGTTTCCGACGNGGTGGGTGACGCGCTGGATGTCATCGCCTCCGGCCCCACGTCGCCGGACCCCAGCACCTTNGCCCAGTGCCTTGAGATACTGGAGCGCCACCATATTCTCGAGCAAATCCCNGCGCCCGCGCGGGAGCGGCTCGAGGCCGGTGCGGCCGGGCGCATCCCCGAAACGCCCAAGCCCGGTGACCCGCTCTTTGAGCGCGTCTGCAACGTGCTTGCCGCCACCAATCGCCAGGCGCTGGAAGCCGCGGCGGCGAAGGCCGAGGCCCTTGGCATGGAGGCGCGCATCCTGACCGACAGCCTCACCGGGGAAGCGCGGGACGTGGCGGCGGAGCTTGTGGCAGAAGCCCGGCACACGGCCGCTGCCCTCAAACCCGGCGACCGCAGCGTCTGCCTGCTGGCCGGGGGCGAGACCACGGTGACGCTCACGGGCAAGGGCCTTGGCGGACGCAACCAGGAAATGGCGCTGGCCGCCGCGCTGGAACTGGAGGGGGTGCCCGGTATCAGCGGCATCTTCGCGGGCACAGACGGCACAGACGGCCCCACGGACGCCGCGGGCGGCTTTGCCGATACCGGAAGCGTCGCCCGCATGGGCGGCAGGAAGGCGGCTCAAGCCTTTTTGGAGCAGAATGACAGCAACGCGGCCCTTGTGGCGGCGGGCGACCTGCTCATCACCGGGCCCACGCGCACCAATGTGATGGATTTGGCGGCCCTGCTGGTGGATGCCCCGTCGGGCCCGGAGCGCGCTTGACGCCGGGGACGGCGCGCGGCACAACCGGAAGCGGAAACCCAAGAGCGGAGGAATGGCATGGCCCCTGACCCTGATGAGAAAGCCGGAAACGGCGCCCTGGTCCCCGGCCCGCGGGCCGGCAGCGGCCGCGTCCTCGATGCCGAGGTGCTGGGCCCGGAAGAAACCGGAGCAGGGGGCGGTGCGTCCGGGCGCGCGTCTGCCGGAACTGGCGGCAGCCATTGGGGCAATGCCGGGGCCGCCGGGAACGGCTGGTCTGAGGGGAGCGCATCGGGCGGCCGTTTCTATCGCGTGGGCGGCGTGTTCAGCAATGGCGGCGCGGGCTTCGGCCGCGTCTGGACAGCCACGGGTGCGGACGGCGCGGGCTGCCTTGCGCCCTGCATCACTCTGGCCCTCTTTCTTGTCTGCCTGTCGCAATTCGGTCTTTTGGCGGCCATCGGCTTTGTGGTTTTTCATGTCATCGGCAGCATTGCGGGCAGCCTCCGCGCCATGCGGCGGCTTGTGGAGGGGCGGCAGCCCAACCCGTGGAGCTGGCGGCTCGGCAACTGGTTCATTTCCTTCATGCTCACGGCATGGCTGGCAGGCGGCTTCAACGGATGAACACTTCTCCAGCCTGTGCCGCCGTCTGGCATGTTTACCTTCTGGAGTGCGGGGACGGCACGCTCTATTGCGGCATCACCCGCGATCTCGCGCGCCGCGTGGCCCAGCATAACGGGCTTTTGCCCGGCGGCGCGCGCTATACGCGGGGGCGGCGTCCGGTGCGTCTCACCGCAAGCCTCGCCTGCCCGGACAAGGGGGCGGCGCTCAGGCTCGAGCGCGCGGTCAAGGCGCGTCCGCGCGCGCAGAAGCTGCTCATGCTGTGCGGGGGCCTCTCGGTCGGGGAGGACGCGCCATGCTGAGCCCGGAGATCGCAGGGGCCTTTTTTGCGGCGGCACTGGTGCTTTCCCTGGCGCCGGGGCCGGACAATATCTTCGTGCTCACCCAGTCGGCCCTTTACGGTGCCCTCGCGGGCATCATTACAACACTCGGGCTGTGCACGGGCCTCTGCGTCCATACCACGGCCGTGGCGCTGGGCGTGGCCGTCATCTTCCAGAGTTCTCCCACGGCCTTCTGGGTGCTCAAGATTTTGGGCGCGTGTTACCTCATCTACCTCGCGTGGCTGGCCTTCCGCTCCGGCGCGGCGCTCGCGCGCGTGCCCGAAAATGCGGATGAGGCCGGACACGGTGCGGCGGCCTTTCCCGGCTATGGCGCGCTTTATCGGCGCGGCATCCTTATGAACGTCACCAACCCGAAGGTCTGCCTCTTCTTTCTGGCTTTTTTGCCCCAATTTTGCGAACCTGAGCGCGGCAGCGTGCCCTTGCAGGTGGTCGTGCTCGGCTGCCTGTTCATCGTGGCGACGATGCTCGTGTTTTTTTCCGTGGCCGCGCTGGGCGGCAGGCTCGCGAAACGCTTCAATGCCTCCCGGCGCGGGCAGGTGTTCATCAACCGGCTGGCCGGCCTGGTATTCCTGGGCCTGGCTGTTGCCCTGCTCGTCACCGGGCAATGACAAAGGCAACCAACAAGCGGGTGCGCCCGGCGCGCCCGGAATGAGGGATTTATGCGTAAGTATCTTGTTTCCATCAATGATCTGCCTCCGGGCGGCAAGGAATTCACGCTCGATGACCAGGAAATCTGGCTTGGCCCCCTGAAGGAATTTCATATGGATTGCCGCATCGAGCACCCCCTTGAGGCGCGCATCAACGTCGTCCCCACGGAGGACGGCTGCCTTGTGCGCGGGCGCCTCACGGGCCGGGTCGTAGTGCCGTGCAACCGCTGCGCCGAGGACGCGGCTGTGGCCATCGACGCCGCCATCGAGGAATTTGAGGAAATCCCCGAGGAAGAAAACGCCGCGTCTGCCGATGCCGCCCCGGATGGCGCGAGCCATGTGGTCTATGACCGGCACTCGCCCATGCTGGACCTCGCCGCGGTGTGCTGGGAGGAGTTCATGCTGGCCCTGCCTGTGGCGCCGCTCTGCCGGGAGGACTGCAAGGGCCTCTGCCCCAAATGCGGCACCAACCTCAATGAAGGAGAGTGCGGCTGCGCCCCGGATGAGGGCGACCCGCGCATGGCGCCCCTGCGCGACCTCGCGGCGAAACGGCAGTAGTCCGGCCGGGAAGAAGGAGAGGCCGTGGACAGCCATATCCGTTTTGACGCGCGCGAGGGCGTCCTGCACCTGCTTGACCATCGCCGCCTCCCGGAAATGGAGGCGGACGTGGCCTGCCGCACGCCGGATGAGGTCATCGACGCGCTGCAAACCATGGTCGTACGCGGTGCGCCCGCCATCGGCGTGACCGCGGCCTTCGGTTGCGCGCTGGCAGCCCGCTGCGCGGCCGCGAATGCAGGAGCGCCAGCTCGCCAGCGTCTGGAGGATGATCTTGACCGCATCGCCAAGGCAAGGCCCACGGCGGTGAACCTCGGCTGGGCGGTGGCGCGGATGCGCGGCGCCCTTGCAGCGGCTGAAGCAGGCGGCGCGCTTGCCCCTGACGAAATCGTCGCGCTCTTTGACCGCGAGGCATATGCCATCCAGCAGGAGGACGAGGCCCTCTGCCGCCGCCTCGGCCGCTTCGGGGCGGACCTGCTCCATGACGGCGACCAGGTGCTCACCCACTGCAATGCCGGAGCCCTTGCCACGGCTGGCTATGGCACGGCGCTCGGCGTCATCCGCGCGGCGGTGGAGCAGGGGAAGCGCATCAGCGTCATCGCCGACGAGACGCGGCCCTTCCTGCAGGGGGCGCGCCTCACGGCCTGGGAGCTCGCGCGGGATGGCATCCCGGTCACCGTGGCCTGCGACAATGCCTGCGCGCACCTCATGAGCCGGGGGATGGTGCAGGCGGTGGTGGTCGGCGCGGACCGCATCGCCGCCAACGGCGACACCGCCAACAAGATCGGCACCCTTGGCGTGGCCATCCTGGCAGAGCACTTCCACGTTCCCTTCTATGTGGCGGCGCCGCTTTCCACCATTGATGCCGCCACGCCCGACGGCACGGCCATCCCCATCGAGGAGCGCCCCGCGGAAGAAGTCACCCACATGGGCGGCCGCCGCATTACGCCCGAGGGCGTGCCTGTGCTGAATTTCGCCTTTGACGTCACCCCGGCGGCGCTTATCGGCGGCATCATCACCGAGGCCGGCGTGCTCCGGCCGCCCTATGGCGAGGTTATTTCCCGTGCGCTCGCCACGCGGCGCGGTGGGGGGGAGCGGTGAAGAAGCTCCTCCTGCTGACCGGCAAGGGAACCGACCGGGAGAGCAAGCGGCTGCCCGCGCCGGGCGCGGACACGCTGGTGGCCCTGTGGGACGCCTGGCAGGCGGAGGCCGGGAGCGTCTCCATCCCCGAGCGCCTGCACGCCGACCTGCTCGTCATTCGCGCCGAGCACATGGCCTGGGCCTATGACATGGGGCGGCTCCCCACGGGCGAGGGCGCGCTACGGGAGGAATTGCAGGCGCGCCTTTGCTGCGGGGAGGAGCCCTCCATGTGGTGGTGCTCCCTGCTCTATGAGCGGCACCCCAAGATGACGCCCAACCTCTATACCATCTACAAGTTGCGTTGCCTTGAGCGGCTCATGGAGGCCGAAGGCTGCTCCAGCCTGCGCCTGGTGGGCGGCGATGCGGACCTAAAGGCCACACTGGCCGAATTTTGTGCCGCCAGTGGGCGGGAATTTTCCGCGCTTTCCTCGGTCACGAAGGCGCGCGGAGCTCAGGCCCCTTCGCTGGCGCGGCGGCTCTATGCCCTGTGCCCGGCGCCTGTGCGCGCGCTGGCGCGTTATGTCCACTGGTGGTGGACAGTGCGCCGGAAGCTGCCCTTTGCCGGAACTGCGCCGCCCGAAGGGGCGCCCACACCTGAAACTGGCCCGGCGGCCACCATCGTGACCTATTTTCCCAATGTGGATTTGCAGGCTGCGGCGCGCGGGCGCTTTCGCTCCCGCTACTGGGAGGTGCTGCATGACGCGCTCAATGCCTGCGCCAGGCGCGAGTACCCGCGGGGCGGCCATTTCGTGCGCTGGCTCTTCATCCGTTTTCCGTCGCCCCAGCTCAGTTTCAGCCAGTGCCTCAAGTTGCGCGACCTCTTTCGCAAGACCGGCAAGGACGGTCTCTCCTTCCATTATCTTGAGGAATTTCTCGGCACAGGTGACCTTTGTGCCGCACTTGCGCGCTGGCTCCGCCTTTGCGTGGCAAGCAAGCGCATCGAGGTGCAGGCGGGCGCCGCCTGCCATTTTGCGGGCTCCAGGCTCAATTTCTGGCGCTATGCCAAAGCGGACTGGGCGGAATCCTTCCGGGGCTGGCGCGCTCTTGAGCGTTGCCTGCAACAGCGGGCCTTAAGCCGCTATGCCGGGTGGTGCGGCCCGCAACGCTGGACCCTGTTCCCGCTGGAAAATTGCCCATGGGAGCGGATGCTGACCGCGGCCATGCGCGCCCGCGGCGCGGCGCGGCTCAAGGCCCCGGCGGAGGCTATGGCCGCGCCGGAGGCCGGTCCGGTCATCGGGGCGCAGCATTCCAGCATCCGGCCCACAGATTTTCGCTATTTTGACGACCCGCGCACCTTCAGCGCGCCGGATTGCGCCCTGTTCCAGCCCGAGCACATCGAGGGCAACGGCCGCTCCGCCTGCCGCCAATGGCTCGACGCCGGGATGCCTGCGGAGCGCCTGGGCGAGGTGGAAGCCCTGCGCTATCTCTACCTGGCGGAGCACAAGCGGAGCGGCCATCCTGATGTGGAGGACGCCCTGCCTCCGCAAGCGGGCGAGCCTGTGGACGGCCGCCCCGGCAAGCGGCTGCTGTTGCTCACGAGTTTTTTCCCGGACGAGACCGAGGCCCATCTGCGCCTCTTTGCCGCCTGCTGGCGCGATGGGCTGCTCGCGGGCTGGAACATAACCGTCAAGCCGCATCCTTACCTGCCCGTCCGGGAATTCTTCCAGGAACTGCTCGGGGCGGATGCGGCCCGCGTGCGCATCAGCGACGCGCCCCTGGCGCTCGAGCTTGTCCCCGGCGTGACGGTGTGGACCTCCAATTCCACCACGGCCTCGCTGGAGGCGGCGCTCAAGGGCCTTGCGCTCATGGTCATGGTGCCCGAGGACGATTTCGACCTCTGCCCCATCCAGGATGTGCCGGGCCTCGCGCGCACGGCAACGCCGGAGGATGTGCGCCGCCACCTCGCCGAAGCGGCCGCGCCTGCGCTCCCCGAGGAATATCTGGACCTCGATGCAGGGCTGCCCCGCTGGCGGAAGCTCCTGGACCTGGGCGACGCGCAGGACCGCAGGGCCGGATGATGGCGGGGGTCCTAAGTTTTTTCGCGGCCTGCCGATAAGGCAGGCACAAGGATGCCAGAGCGGCGCACATGCGCCGTGCAAGGAGGATATGCCATGACTCAGGTTGCGACGTCTCCGGGCCATGATCCGCACGACGACGACCTCATCCAGCTCGTTACCTTCCGCATCGGCGAGGAGGAGTTCGGGGTGGATATTCTCGCCGTGCAGGAGATTATCCGCCTGATGCAGATCACCATGGTGCCCCGAGCGCCGGAATTTATCGAGGGCGTCATCAACCTGCGCGGCAAGGTCATCCCGGTCATCAACATGCGCACCCGCTTCAACAAGGCCGCGCACAAGCCCGACAGCAATACGCGCATCGTGGTCATGGAGCTCGAGCAGAAGATCGTGGGCTTTCTGGTGGACGGTGTGTCCGAGGTGCTCCGTATCCCCGAGAGCACCGTGGAGGACCCGCCGCCGGTGGTGGCGGGCATCGGCTCGGAATATATCCGCGGCATCGGCAAACTGGACAACCGCCTGCTGATACTGCTGGATTTGGACCACCTGCTCGGCAGCATTGATTTCGTCCCTGCCTGATTGGCGGGACATGGGGGAGCATGTCTCCCTCGGGGGAAATGAAGGGGAGGACGCCACAGGGCGTCCTGCAAGGGCGGCCGGACACGCGGGGGGCGTGGCCTGCCGCCCCTGCGCGTTTATGCGCCAATGTAAAGGCAGACAGGCTGGTGGAAGCGTCCCCCCGCCGCGCATCACCTTCATGCGCACACTGCAAGCCACGAGGAAAGCACAATGCCGGAACAGGACATGGGGCCTTTTGCACGGGGTGAAATCAATCCCTACGGCCAGTTTTTCCAGGGGCAGAGTTATTTGAACATGCTGACGCAAGANGGGCTTGCCATCGGCAATGTCACCTTTGAGCCGGGATGTCGCAATCACTGGCATATCCACCACGCCACGGAAAAGGGCGGCCAGATTCTCCTCTGCACCGCGGGCAGGGGCTGGTATCAGGAATGGGGCAAGCCGGCCCGCGAACTGCGGGCCGGAGATGTGGTCGTGATTCCCGCCAATGTCAAGCACTGGCACGGGGCCGCAAAAGACAGCTGGTTCGTGCACCTCGCCGTAGAGGTGCCGGGCGTGGCTGCCTCCACCGAGTGGCTCGAGCCCGTCGATGACAAGGAATACGCCGCCCTGTAGGCGCGGCCTGTGCGCCGCGGGCGGAAGCCGCGCCACTGGGAAAAGGTGCTGAAAAAACGATGCCGGGTGCGTATGGCCCCGGACGCGCATGGAACAGCAAAGGGGCTGCCGGTCGTGCCGACAGCCCCTTTTCCATCTGTTGCANCAGCCGGAGCGTCCGGCCCCACTAGAGCCAGGTGAACCAGTTCTTCCAGGAGCCCTGGCGCTTTTCGCGCGTNTCCNTGGCCACTTCGGCGCGNNACTTGTGGTAGGCGGCGATGCTCTTTTCCTTGGCGTGCTCCGCCACTTCGGGCACNTCCTTGAAGTTTTCCGCCACAAATTCATAGCGCCGCCACGCCGGGCCGTACTTGCCCATGTGCCAGAAGACTTCNGCAATATAGAGCTCATGCTCCGCCATNAGCTTGCGGCAGTTGAGCATGTTTTCTTCGGCGNTCTTGGCGTAGGGCGAATCGGGATAGGCGTGCTGAAGCCTGTCGAAGCAGTCGTAGGCTTCCTGCAGTTCGGTGGTGGCGCGNTCGATGGAGCGGAATTGCTTCATGAGCGACATGCCCGTCTGGTAGAGCACATAGGGCATGGCCTCATGGCGCGGATGCAGCGCCTCGAAGTCCTTGTAGGTCTCGGCTGCGAGGTCGTATTCCTCGTCGAGGAAGTAGGCGTCGCCGAGCGAGAGTTCCGCGTCGATGGTGTAGGGGCTGAAGGGATAGTTGTCGCGCAGCTTGTTGTAAAGCTCCACCGCGCGCACATAGTTCTTTTCGCTCATGGCCTCGTTGGCCGCTTCAAAAATTTCCTGGGCCGTGTCCTCGGCGGGCGGCAGATAGATCATGTCTATGATGCCGCAGCCGGAGAGCACGCCCAGCGAGAGCGCCAACAGGAAGCAACGGAGCAGTTTTTTAGCCATCGAGCTGTTCCAGAAAGACAAAAGCCGCCTGCGCGGCCGTTGCGCCGTCGCCCGCGGCGGTGATCACCTGACGGCAGAGCTTNGAGCGGATNTCGCCCGCGGCGAAGATNCCGGGCACATTGGTGCGCATTTCCGTGTCCGTCACGATGAAGCCCTGGTGATCCCGCTCCACGGCCTCGGGGAGGAAGCCTGTCTGGGGGANGAAGCCCACATAGATGAACAGGCCATGCACCGGCAGGATTTCCCGCGCGCCCGTCGCCACATTTTTCAGGGCAAGGCCGGTGAGTTCCTTTTCGCCTTCCAAAGCCTCGATGACGGTGCTNAGGTGCACCTCCACCTTGTCATTGGCGGCGATCCTGTCCTGATATATCTGGTAGCCCCGGAAGGCGTTGCGGCGGTGGATGAGGTGCACCTTGGACGCGATATTGGCGAGGTACAGGGTTTCTTCCAGGGCCGAATTGCCCCCNCCCGCCACGGCCACCACCTGATTGCGGTAGAAGTTGCCGTCACAGATGGCGCAATAGGAAACGCCGCGCCCGATGAAGGCATCTTCNTTTTCCAGACCGAGCGTACGGTGGCGCGCGCCCGAGCACACAAGGACCACACGGGCGTGGTACTCGTCCTCGCCCGCTTCTGCCTTGATGGTGAAGTCCCCGGCGTGGCCCGTGATGGAGCTCACCTCGCCCTGGGGGCGTTCGATGGAGCNNAGGTNGGTGAGGTGGGCCGCAAACTGATCCGCCAGCTCATAGCCCTTGATGCCCTGGGGAAAGCCGGGGTAGTTCTCCAGCTTTTCCGTCAGAAGCACCTGGCCGCCCGGCGTCAGGTTCTCGAAAAGGAGCACCGAACAGCCGGAGCGGGCCAGGTAGAGGGCAGCCGTTATGCCGGCAGGACCAGCACCAACGATAACGGCGTCATACATTAGGCAACGCCTTCATTAGGCAAAGCCTTGGAATCAACCATCTTCTTGAGGGCGTCCTTGGTGATGGCACCCGTGACCTGCTCCACCGTGTCGCCGCCCTTGATCAGGACCATGGTGGGGATGGCGCGCACGCCGTACTGGGCCGGGGTGGCCTGNTTTTCGTCCACGTTCATCTTGTAGAAGTTGACGCGGCCTTCATATTCCTTGGCCACNTCGTCAATGATGGGGGCCATGGCCCGGCACGGGCCGCACCAGGGGGCCCAGAAATCGATGAAAACCGGGAGGTCGCTCTTCATGGCGTCGGCAAATGTGGCGTCGGTAAGATCTTTGACCATGGTACTCTCCTTGGGTTATTGGCGGCGATTGCGCCGGGACNGGCCGGAGCGGCAGGCNCCGCGCCTGTTCCACCGGAAGAACGNCAGGGGCGTTCCCCCNCGGNTTCTTGTAGTTTCAGCGGCGCGGGCTGTCAAGGCGTGTGGTGCTTGCGGAGGCGGCTCTTTTTCTTTGAAAAGACAGGTGCGGCGGGAAGGGGCGCGAAAATTTTTCTGCGGCGGGCGGTACAGCTCCCCACGCGTCCGGTCTGGACACGGCACGGGGGGCCTGCTAGTCTTGAGGCGCAGGCCGCTGACCTTTTTCAGCCGGCGCAGTACATCCGGGAGGAAGCCATGGCGCGAAATGTCCTGACCATCAGGGAACTGGGCTCGGAAACCTGCTGGCTCTTGGTGCAGCAGGCCATCGGCATCCCGGATGCCAAGCTGCAATCGGACTTCATGAGCGAGAAGGTGGCGCTGCTCGCCTTTGCGCGGCATTCCCTGCCCGAGCGGCTCTGCGTCACCGCTGCGGTGCGCCAGATGGGCGGCACGACCATCTTTGAAGGCAGCCCTTCCGGCGCGTGGCATCAGGAGGTCAGTGACTTCCAGAAGCACCTGATGCCCATCTTCGGCTACTATCTGGATTGCCTCTACACCTATGCGCTGCCCGTGACCACATGGAAGGTCTCGGAAGTCGACAGTCACTTCCCCATCATCAATGCCGGCAGCCCGGAGGCGCACCCCGCGCACGCGCTCGCCGACATCGCCTGCATGTTGCGCATCGCGCGCGACCTTCAGGGCGTCACCGCGGCCTGGGTGGGCTGCGCCAACGGCACCCTGCACTCGCTCATCGAGGCGACGGCCTGGTTCCCCTTCGCCCTGCGCGTGGCAGTGCCGAAACAGTTCGACATATCAGGGCTGGAAGCCAAGGCCGCACGTATCGGGAGCCCCGTCACCTTTGTGGAGTCGTCCGAAGAGGCGGTGAAGGACGTGAACTTTGTGTTCGCGGGATACCGCGGGGAGCTGGATGCCCTGCAGCAGGCGGAGTGGGCCATCACGCCGGAGCTCATGGCGAGGGCGCTCCCCGAGGCGCGGCTTTTGCTCTGCGCTTCGCCGGTGCGCGCCATCCCCGTTTCCCCGGCCGTGCTTTCCAGCAAGGCTTCGCTTCTGGTGCGCCAGGCGGAATACCGCCTGCGCGTCCACAAGCGCATCCTGCACTGGGCTTTTGACTTCTGAGCCGGCCGCCGATCGCCGGGAAGTCCTTAAGGGTCGCGCCCCGGTCCGCTACCGCGCGTCCGGCCAGAACAGGCAGACGCGCGCGGGCGCGTACCCGGCGAGGAAGGCGTCCATGAGCGTGCCGAAGTGGACGCGGTTGCGCGGCTTGATGTGCCGCGCCTCCGGGCAGTTCACCGGGAAAAAGCGCAAGGAGCCGCGATTGCCCACATAGGTCTCCTGCGCGAGGGGAAGCTCGAGCAGGTGCGCCCAGAGGCCGCGCCGCTCGTGGATGGCCTCGGCCTGGAGCTCGCGCAGGCGTTCCTGGAATTCCGGCCCCAAATCGCGGTGCGGATAGAAAAAGGCCGCGCCGGACGCGACCATGAGGTCGTTGAGCGAGCGGCCGTCCGCCAGGCGCACGTCGGCCACGAGGCGCCCGTGGCGGTCCCTGTCGCTCACGCCGGCGGAATAGAGGGAGACCTGCTGCCCCCGGGTGAGGCGTTCCAGCTCCGCCTTGGCCTCGCGGGCATAATATTGNGGTATGGTCTCGCCGCGGCCGAGCTCNGGCGAGTCGATNCCCGCAAGNCGNACCACGCGCCTGTCCCTGAGCTTGAGGGTNTCNCCGTCAAAACAGTGNGCCACCATGCCGTCCGGCTGCGCCATGGGCTGNTCTTCCGCGCGCAGGNCNGNATAGGCGCAGAGCAGAAGCCCCAGNAGGGCCGCCGCGGCGCAAAGGCTGCGCCACGGCTTNGCNNCCCGTGATTTCACGTCAGTTCTCATANTACGACCGCAAGGGCTGGCTGCGCACCGGATGGCGCAGCTTGCGGAGCGCCTTNGCCTCGATCTGGCGGATGCGCTCNCGCGTCACGTTGAAGAGCTTGCCCACTTCCTCGAGGGTATGGTCGCTCTTTTCGGCAATGCCGAAGCGCTTGCGCANGACCTGCTCCTCGCGCGGCGTCAGGTCCGCGAGCACGGCGGCNAGCTGNTCNGANAGCTTNGTNTTGATGACNTCNTCCGCNGGGGCCACGGCCTTCTTGTCCTCGATGAAGTCGCCGAGGCTGGAGTCCTCCTCGTCGCCGATGGGCGTTTCCAGCGAAATGGGCTCTTTCGCTATCTTGAGCACCTTCTTGACCTTTTCCACCGGGTATTCCATGCGCTCGGCGATTTCCTCGGGCGTGGGGTCGCGCCCCAGNTCCTGCACNAGGTAGCGCGANGTGCGGATGAGCTTGTTGATGGTCTCGATCATGTGCACCGGGATGCGGATGGTGCGGGCCTGGTCCGCGATGGCGCGGGTGATGGCCTGGCGGATCCACCAGGTGGCGTAGGTGGAGAACTTGTAGCCGCGCTGGTACTCGAACTTGTCCACGGCCTTCATGAGGCCGATGTTGCCCTCCTGGATGAGGTCGAGGAACTGGAGCCCGCGATTGGTGTATTTCTTGGCGATGGAGACCACAAGGCGCAGGTTGGAGCGGATGAGCTCCTGCTTGGCGCGCATGGCGGCCGAATTGCCGCGCTTGATGCGCCAGAGCACCTCCTCGAGGTCGCCCACATTGTGGCAGCACTTTTCCTGCAGGCGGTTCAGTATCTCGATCTTGCCCATGATCATTTCCTTGAAGGAAAAGAGCTCGTCCACGCTGAGGTGCAGGTCGCGGGCGGCCTCCACGGGGTTGACCTCGCGCCGTTCCAGACCGGCGAAGAGCTGCTGGATCTCCGCCTGGGTACGGCCCGTGGCGAGGATATAGGCCGTGAGGTCGCGCTGGCAGTTGTGCATCTGGCGCACATAGTCCTCGACGGTCTCGATGATGCGGTCGATGAGNGTTTTTTCCAGCTTGATGTCGCGCAGGCGCGTGACGATGTCCTCCTTGAAGGCGATGATTTTTTTCTGGAGGTCGGCCACGCGGCGCTCGAGCGTGCAGCACTCGTCGAGGCGGCGGTAGTAGTTGCGCTTTTTCTTGAAGACCTGGCGGATTTCGTCGAGGAGGAGGATGACGCGCTGGCGCTGGTTCATCTCGTCCTCGCTGGGGTCGTCCTCCTCGATGGTCTTGACCACGTCCTTGAGCTTGATGCGGTTCTGCCTAAGGTCCTCGCCCACGTTGATGAGCTCTTCCACGGCCACGGGCACTTCCACGAGGGCGTAGAGCACGTCCTGCTCGCCCATCTCGATCTTCTTGGCGATGACCACCTCGCCGTCGCGGTCGAGCAGGGGCACGGCNCCCATCTCGCGCAGGTACATGCGCACAGGGTCCGTGCTGCGGGAGGAATAGTCGCCGGAGTCCTCGTCCTCGGCAAGGTCGAGGTTGCCCTCGGCCATNTCCTCGTCGCCGTCGGNGGCGGCGGAGATCTTCTTGCCGTCCTTTTCCGAATCCACGATGAGGATTTCCAGCTGCTCGAAGATGCCGATGATCTCCTCGAACTGCTCCTGGGTGTTCATCTCCACCGGCAGGGCCTTGCTCACCTCGTCAAAGGTGAGAAAACCGGCGCCTTTGCCCTTGGCGATAAGCACCTGAATCTGCTGGACTTCTTTAAGATTGCTCATGCCCGTTCTCCAGAGTTTCCTTAAGAGCTCGAAGATATTCCAAATCGGCCGCAAAGTCACTATTTCCGGTATTCTCGCGCAANGCTGCGGAAATAGAGGATTTTTTTGTCCTGTCGTAATAGGTTTCAAGGTCCCGGCGCAGGCATTCCAGCTCCCAGTCGCCCGTTTCGAGNGGGGGCTTGTCGGGCCCGCGCTGCGCGAACCAGAATTTTTTCTGCCGCTCGTCGAGGTGGTAGGGNGTCTCCTCGGCGCCCCATTCCTCAATNATATCCCAGAAGCGGCGCGCCCCGGCCGAGCGCAGGGCCAGGTCCGCGCCGAGCTCGCGCAGGTCGGCGAGGCGCTCCGGGTAGCGCACGGCGTAGATCATGATCTGCACGTCGCGCATGTTCTGGCGCGCCCTCAGGGCCTGCGTNGCCGCCGGGGCCGGGCCTTGCCGACCGCCGCGCGCGTCCAGACGCACCGCCGCGCCGCGGCGCAGCTCTTCCTCCGAAATCTGGAGCTGCCGCGAGAGCGACGAGGCATAGGGGCTCACCAGTTCCGGCACTTCCACATGGCCGAGAAAGTCCCGCGCCCATTCCACGCTCTCGCGCGGGGCCAGCGCGCGCAGGGCGTCCACGCAGAAGCGCAGGCCCTCCTGCGCTTTGGCCTGAAGCGCCTCAAAGGCCTCCTTGCCCTGGCCGCGCAGGAGGCTGTCGATGTCCTCGCCTTCGGGCATGAGCACCACCCGGCACGAGAGCCCGCGCGTGAGCAGCATCTCGCAGGAGCGCAAGGCCGCCTTGCGGCCCGCGCGGTCGCCGTCAAAGAGCAGGAGCAGCCGCGAGGCAAAGCCGGAGAGCCGCTTCACCTGNTCNGGCGTGAGNGCCGTGCCGAGNACCCCCACNGCGTTGGCATAGCCGAACTGGTGNAGNGTNAGCACATCCATNTAGCCCTCGGTGAGCATGGCCTCGCCGCTCGCCGCAATGGCGCGCCGGGCCTGGGCGAGGCCGTAAAGATGCTCGCCCTTTTTATAGATGGGCGTGTCCGCGCTGTTGATGTACTTGGCTTCGTCCTCCCCGCCGATGATACGGCCGCCGAAAGCGATAATCTGGTTGGACAGGCTGCGGATGGGAAAGATGAGCCTGCCCCGGAAGCGGTCATAGGCCCTGCCGCTGCCCGATGTGCCGAGAAGGCCCGCCTGGGCCGCCTGGCCGAGGTTGAAGCCCGCGCGGCGCAGACTGTCGGTGAGCGACTGCCAGCCGCGCCCGGCCCAGCCGAGGCCGAAGCGCGCCACGATTTCGTCGCTCAGGCCGCGCTTTTCGATATAGGCGCGACATTCCCCGCCGTCGGGCCCGCGCAGGGCCTCGGCAAAATGGGCCGCCGCCAGCTCGTGCATCCGCAGCATGGCCTGGCGCTCGGACTGGCGCTCCCGCTGGCGCGACTCGCCGCCGGAGAAACGCCCCCCGCGCTCGATGTCGATACCGAGCTCCGCCGCCAGTTGCTCCAGCGTGTCGCGAAAATCGAGGCCGTTGATGCGGCCGTAAAAGTCGAACAAATCCCCGGAAGCCTGGCAGCCGAAACAGTAGAAGAGGCCCTTTTCCTCATTGACGGAGAAGGAGGGCTTGGTCTCCTGATGGAAGGGGCAGGGCGCCACCCAGCGCGGGCCGTTGCGCTTCAGCTCCACATAGCGGCGCACCACGTCCACGATATTCAGTCGTTCCTTGATGACCCGGATGGCATCTCTGGACTGCATGGCGGCCTCGGCGCGCTTGCCACGAAAAAGCGGCAGCCCGCGGCTACCGCAACACCACGATGGTCATGCCGTCGCCGCCGCGGTCCTCGGGGGCGAGGTTCGCGCTGGCGACAGCGGGATGGGCACGCAGAAAGGCCTGCAACTCTCGCCGCAGGGCCCCGGTGCCGCGGCCGTGAACGATTTCCAGCTCGGAAAAGCCCGCGCGCAGGGCCTTGTCCAGAAAGCGCTCCGTGGCGGCAATGGCGTCCGGCGCGCGCTGACCGCGCACATCGAGGCGCATGGCCGCAGCCTCCACCTGCGGGGACGCGGCCGAACGGCCGGAAGGCGGAGTGGCGCGCCCCATGCGGGCGGCTTTCGGCGTTCCGGCAGCCGCGGCTTCGCGCAGGTCGCGCCGTTCCGCCCAGAGGCTCACGCCGTCCATGTCCAGCCGCACGCGGCCGCGGCGTTCGTCCACATCCGTCACCACGCCGCGCTTGTTGAAGGTGGTGTGGAACACTTCCTGGCCGATGGCGAGCTCCCGCGCCTCGGGCAGCACGGAATCGGCCGAATCGTCCGCCGCGGGGGCGAGCGACGCGCGCAGGCGCGACATCTCCTTGAGGGACTGCTTGGCCGTGGCGCGGCCTTCCTTCCAGGCGCGCATGAGCTCGGCGGCATGGCGGCGTGTTTCCTCATGCAGGCGGCCGCGCTCCTTTTCCAGCCGGTCCTTGGCCTGGGCCGCGGCGGCGCGGGCGCTTTCGCGCTCCTTCTTCAGGGCCGTGAGCTCCTCCTCGCGCTCTGCGGCCAGCGCGTTGAGGCGGCCGAGCAGGGCTGTGGTGTCCTCGCCGTCCTGAAGCAGGTAGTGCTCGGCGCGGCGTAAAATCTCTTCCGGCAGGCCGTGCTCGTGCGCGGCGTCCAGCGCCTGGCTTGCGCCCACCTGGTCATAGGCGAGGGCATAGAGCGGCTTGCGCGTGGCCGGGTCGAAAAGCATGGAGGCGGCCCGCACGCCTTCGCGCGTGAGCGCATAGGACTTGAGCGCGGGAAAATGTGTGGCCGAAAGCGCAAAGCAGCGCTTGTCCAACAGGCCGTCGAGCACAGCCTGGGCCAGCGCCGCGCCCTGGGCCGGGTCCGTGCCGGCGCCGAATTCGTCGAGCAGCACAAGGCCCTGGGCGTCGAGATGCTTCCAGGCCTTGGCGAGGTGGTCGATTTGGGCCGTGAAGGTGGAGACATTCCCGTCAAGGCTCTGCTCGTCGCCGATGAAGGCGTCGAGGCGGCCGAACCACGGCAGGTGCGAACCGCTCGCCACCGGCGCCGGAAGGCCGCTCATGGTCATGGCCGCCACGAGGCCAAGGGTCTTGAGGCAGACGGTTTTGCCGCCCGCATTGGCGCCGGTGATGACGAGCACGCGCTCGCCGGGCCGCAGGATAATGTCCAGCGGGCGCACGGGCTGGGCTGCGTTGTGCGTTTTGCCCGCTGGCGCGGCCGTCTCGGCCCCCTCGTGTCCCTTGCGCGCCAGCACGAGCAGGGGATGGCGCGCGGCCGCAAGCGCGATGCCCTCCTCGGCGGGCGTGAGCGGCACCGGGCGGGCGTCCAGCACCTCGGCGAGGCGGCGCTTGGCCTGGAGCAGGTCCAGCTCCGCGAGCAGGGCGAGCGCCCCGCGCGCGCCGTCCTGCTCCGTCGAGAGCAGGTCGGCCAGGTAGGCGAGCACCCGGCGCTCCTCCTCGCGCTCCTCGTGCTTGAGTTCCTGCAGGCGGTTATTGATCTCCACCAGAAAGAGCGGCTCAAAATAGCAGGTCTCGCCCGTTTGCGACCAGTCGTGGATGATGCCTTGCACGCGGCCCTTGAAATTGGCCTTGAGCGGCAGCACATACCTGTCCGACGAGAGGGTCATGAAGTCGTCCTGAAGGTAGGGGACGAGATTGTACTGGCGCGCGAAATCCTTGACCCGCTTGAGGCAGCTCTGGTGCAGCCGCCGCACTTCGTTGCGCAGCCGGTAGAGCTCGGGCGAGCTTTCATCTTTGAGGAGCGCGTCGTCCGAGATGCAGCGGTTGAGCGCCGCCGTAAGCTGCGCGGGGAGCGGCGTGGCCTCGGCCAGCTCCAGCAGGAGCGGCCACTGGCGCGGGGCGTCGGGCGTGGTGATGGAGGCGTGCGCGCGGGCGGCGAGGCGCAAAAGTTCCCGCAGGGCCCAAAAAGCCTCGGTATCCGGCGCGGCCCGGCGCGTTCCGGCGGAATCCCCTCCGGCGGATGCGAGGAGCCCCGATACATCCGGGAAGCTCCCGAGGGCAAAGGGCCTGCTGCTTCCCGGTTCGGGCGTGGCGGCCCAGAGGGCGGCCTGCTCATAGAGCTGGAGCGCCCTGTGCGCCGNTTCGGCATCGGGGNGGGGCTTCAGTGCCTGCGCCANCGCGCGGCCCGGCGCGGAGATGCAGCGCTGCGCCAGCGCGGCGACGACTTTGTCAAATTCCAGTGCCTGGAGCGTGCGGGGATGGATCATGTCCTGCATCACGGGCTTAGGTGCTGATGCCGCACAAGATAAGGCCGACCACTGCGGTGGCAATGGCCGCGCGTGAGAAAATCGCGGAGACGCCCGCCGGGCCNCGCTTTGCGCCGGGGCCCGACGGACGGGATATGCTCAGGAAAGGCGCTTCTTGACGGCGGCGGCCACTTCCTTGCCGTCGGCGCGGCCCTTGAAGGCAGTCGTGATGGCGGAAATGACGCGGCCCATGTCGCGCGGGCCGGTGGCGCCCAGGTCCTCCACGGCGGCATTGACGGCGGCGTCCAGTTCCTCCGGGGAGAGCTTTTTCGGCAGATAGTGCGTGAGGATGGNCAGTTCCTGCGCCTCTTTTTCGGCGAGGTCCGGGCGTCCGGCAGTGGTGTACTGCTCTATGGAGTCCTGCCTCTGCTTGGCCTCCTTGATGAACACGTCCAGCAATTCGTCATCGTCCAGCGTGCCNCCGGGGCGGCGCAGNTCCACAAGGCGGTTTTTCGCGGCGGTCTTGACCATGCGCAGCACGCTTACGCGGAGCGCGTCCTTGGCCTTGTANGCNTCAACATAGTCATTGTCGATCTGTTCCGTCAGGCTCATGACGATCCTCGTGCTTGCTGGAGGGGGAGGGGGATTTGCGTAAAAGACGCAAACGCTGCGGGAAATCCGAAAATTTCCCGCAGCGCCGCTTGAGCAGAGATGCGATGGNGCTAGGCCATGTTCATCTTGCGCATCTTCTTCATCAGCCGCTTGCGGGCGGCGGCCTTTTTCTTTTTGCGCATGACGCTGGGCTTTTCGTAGTGCTGGCGCTTCTTCATTTCAGAAAGAATGCCGGCCTTCTCCACCTGCTTCTTGAAACGGCGCAGGGCAATGTCGAAATTATACTCGTCATCATTAAGAAAAACACCGGGCAACTGCCTCACCCCCTTTAGGGCGCCAAAAAGGCGCTAAAATNCGAGAGGTCTCCCTACACCATATGGCGCGGAAGTTCAAGCGAAAATATGGGCGTACCAGAGAAAAAACGCCAAACCGCGGGCACGGGAACGGCCGCGCCGGTCGGGCGGGCACAACGCCGCGGCAGCCCAACCACGCAGGTCCCGGCTGCCGCAGCGCGGAAATGCGNTCAGTTGAGGGAATCCTTGAGGGTCTTCCCTGCGCGGAAGCGCACCATCTTGCAGGCGGGGATGGTCAGGGTCTCGTTGGTGCGGGGGTTACGCCCCTGGCGCGCCTTGCGGTTTTCCACCACAAAGGTGCCGAAGCCGGTGAGGGTCACCTTGGCGTCCTTGCACAGGGCTTCCTCAACNGCGGCGAGAAAGGCATTGAGCGCGCGCTCGGCCCCAGCCTTNGTGAGATTGCCCTTGGCGGCGATTTTTTCGACGAGTTCGGCCTTGGTCATCAGCGTTTCCTCCTGATTGATGGCATGACGGCAACCGCGAACGATTCCCCAATCGACGGCCAGCGCCGTAGCGGCAGCGTCGGACTGATGAAACTCAAACGCTTTTGGGCCTCATTGTCAAGCGGGGANGGCGCGCGAGGCGGCCGGGGTGCCGCTNCGCCCTTGCGCCGGGGATACGCGCAGGCTACAAATGAGCCGGCAAGGTGGGCGCCTATCCGGTCCGCCCCTACCTGCAAGGAGCCAGCGTGAAAGCGGAAATCATNTCGGTGGGAACGGAACTTTTGCTCGGCCATACGGTCAATACCGACGCGGCCCATGTGGCGCGGGAGCTCGCGGCTTTCGGCATCGACCTCGANCATGTGCAGACAGTGGGCGACAATGCCGGACGCCTGGAGGCCGCCCTGCGCGAGGCCCTTGCGCGCAGTTCGCTCGTCATCTGNACGGGCGGGCTCGGNCCCACNGAGGACGACCTCACCAAGGAGACCGTGGCCCGCGTGTCCGGGCGGCCACTCGTGGAAGATGCGGAAAGCCTCGCCCGGCTGNGGGAATATTTCGGCACGCGCCCCATTGGGNAGAATCAGTTCAAGCAGGCGCTGCTGCCGNNCGGGGCCGAGGCCTTTCCCAACAGCGTGGGCACAGCGCCGGGCTGCGCGGTGCCCGTGGAGGGGGACAAGTTCGNCCTCCTCCTGCCGGGNCCGCCCTCCGAGCTTTTGCCCATGCTGGAGCAGAGCGTGCGGCCCTTTCTTGCGCGGCGCACGGGCGCGGTCATCGTGTCGGCCATGATNCGCACCTTCGGCATCGGCGAGGGCGCTGCCGCCGAGCGCATCCGCGACCTCACGCAGGGCGGCAATCCCACNGCGGCCACCTATGCCACGGAAGGCGAGATGTTCGTGCGCGTGACGGCCAAGGCGGCGGATGAAGCGGCCGCGCGGGCCCTCGCCGAACCCCTGGTGCGCGCGGTGTGCGAGCGCCTTGGCGATGTGGTCTACGGCGTGGATGTGCCGAGCCTCGAGGCGGTGGTGGTGCGCGGCCTTGCGGTCGCGGGGCTGCATCTTGTCACCGCCGAATCCTGCACCGGGGGCCTGCTCGCCAAGCGCATCACGGACCAGCCCGGTTCTTCAGCGGTGTTTGAGACCGGGCTTGTGACCTATGCCAATGCAAGCAAGGTGCGCCTGCTCGGCGTGCCGGAGGCCGTGCTCGCCGCCCACGGCGCGGTGAGCCCGCAAACAGCCGCCTTCATGGCCGAGGGCGCGCGGCTGCGCCAGGGCGGGGACCTCGGCCTCGGCATCACCGGCATCGCCGGGCCGGACGGCGGCACGCCGGAAAAGCCCGTGGGCCTCGTCTATATCGCCCTCAGCGCGCCCGACGGCGTCTGGCTGCGCGTCATGCGCCCCCAGGGCCGCTATCTGGGCCGGAGCTGGACGCGGCAGCGCGCGGCAAGCCATGCGCTGGACCTTGTGCGGCGCAGGCTGGCGGGGCTTCCTCTGGAAGCGGCCTACGCCAAAGATGCGGCGGCCGTTGACGGAGGCCCCGTTCCCCCGGCCTTCTGACGCTGGTACGCTATCTGCATGGGCAAAAGCACAAGCTGTGAGGGGAAAATTGCTCCCCTCTGTCCCCTTGGCCGGAGTACGTCATGCCCGAAGCCTTTTCCCTAGAACTGCCTGCCCCCGGATACAACAGCAAGCGGCCTTTGCGCCGTATGGTGGTCATCCTCGTCGCCCTCGTGCTCGTGGCCGGGGGCGCGCTCGGCTGGTGGGTCTATTCCGGCCGCGTGACCAGCGTGGCCGCGCGCCTTGACGGCATGGTGCACATCGTGGCGCCCCGTTTTTCGGGCAATCTCGCCAGCCTCGATGTCCGCGAGGGGGACAGCGTGACCGCTGGCCAGCATGTGGGCAGCATGGAAGCGGGCGCCTTTGACCGGCACCTCGCCCAGGCCGCCGCCGAGGCCGCGGCCTTGCGCCCTGCGCAGGGCCCGGACATGGTGGAAAGCGCCGCGCGCCTGCGCCAGGCACAGGAGGCGGAGCGGGATTTCGCCGTGCGCATGGCCCAGGCCCGCAACGAGGAGGACCGCCTGCGCCTCTTGCGTGAGGAGCGCGTGACGGAGCATGTGCGCGCACAGCTTGCCCTGCGCGGGCTCGACAGCCAGGGCGGCGAGCGCACCGCGGGAGCGGAGAAGTATGCCGCCGCGCGCGCCGCCGAGGCCACTGCCCGCGACCGCAAGGAGGCCGCGACCGCGGACTTTGAGCGCGCAAGCCTCATGCGCGCGGCCCTGGAGCAGGAGCTGGAGCGCATCCGCCAGGAGGTCATGGCGGCGCGCAACCATGCCTCGCAGCAGCGGCAGCGGGGCGCGCAGGTTGCCGCGCCGGAGCGGCTCTCGGCCGATGGCGCGCTGTTTGCGCCGGTGGCGGGCACGGTATTGCGCCGCATGGCCGAGCCCGGCCAACTGCTCCAGGCCGGGGAGCCGGCGCTGCTCATTGCGCCTTCCGGACAGGCCGCGGACGCCGCCTTCTGGGTGGACGCCTGGTTTCCCGCGGGCGATGCGGACAGCATCCGCACGGGCCAGCGTTGCAGCGTCAGCGTGGGCGACGAGAGCCTTTCCGGCACGGTGGCCGAGGTACTGCCGCCGCAGCCCCTGCCCGAAGGCCTCGCGGGCGCGTCCGGGGAAGGCGGCGCGAGCGGCGGGGATAGTACGGCCGCCCTGCGCCGTCCGGTGGCCTATGTGCCCGTGCGCGTGGCACTCAAGGGCGAGCTGCCGCGCGGCCTCACGCCCGGAGCGGCAGCCCGCTGCGTCATTATGACCCACGGCCTCTCCTTCTGACGCGCCTTCCGCGCCGGATGTTGACAACCAATTAGGATTTTTTCCTTTTTTATCGGCTCAGAAAATACCGCATCTTCTCTTGACAATGAAATTCATTTTCAATTAGTCTCCCTCCGTACAGAGAAGCGCGGCAAAATTTGCTGCCTATCCAGGAGGAGGGAGAGAAATGAGTGTTACCCTTATCGGCGGCATGGACCGCCTGAAGCCCGAGTATGTGTCCACGGCCGAGGCCCTTGGTCATGAACTCAAGTGCATCAGCCGCAACGAGCGCAACTTCCTTGCCAAGATCGGCAATCCCGACGCGCTCATCGTCTTTACCAACAAGATTTCGCACGAGGCCAAGCGCAAGGCCCAGCAGCTCGCCCGCTCGCGCAATATCCCCATACGTTTCGTCCATTCCTGCGGCGTCTCCACCCTGCGCGAATGTCTCCAGCTTGCCTGAGCGGCTTGACATGGGCGGCAGGTGCCGTTATTTCGGAAATGAATTTCATTTTTTCCATTGCTTCAGAGATGCTTAATCACCGGGATATGGAGGAGTGATGAGCGACGGAACGGAGAAAAGCACGGCCCAGGCGGGCGCCCCCTTGCGTATTGCGCTGGCGGGCAACCCCAACTGCGGCAAGACGACGGTTTTCAACGCCTATACCGGGGCGCGGCAGCATGTGGGCAATTACCCCGGCGTGACGGTGGACCGGAAAGAGGGCACACTGGATGTCGACGGGCGCCACATCACTCTGGTGGACCTGCCAGGCACCTACAGTCTCACCGCCTTTTCACAGGAGGAGCTGGTGGCGCGCGGCGAGCTTTCCGCGAGCCATGTGCAGTCGGTCATCGACGTGGCGGACGCCTCGGCGCTGGAGCGCAACCTCCTGCTCACGGTGCAGCTGCTCGAAATGGGGATGCCCGTGGTGCTCGCCTGCAACATGATGGACGAGGCCCGCGAGGCGGGCATCCACATCGATATGGAGCGACTCGGCAAGCTCCTCCACACGCCCGTGCTTCCCATGATTGCCCGCGAGGGCGAGGGCCTGCGCGAGACCATGCAGGAGGCCATCAGGCTGGCCGACGGTGGCCCGCGCGAGCCCCTGCGCCTCTCCTACGGGCCGGACCTCGACACGGCCCTTCTGGAGATGGAGCGCATCATCGAGTCCTCGGGGCTCCTCAAGGGCGTGTACGCGCCGCGCTGGCTGGCCCTCAAACTGCTGGAAAACGACGAGGTAATCCTGCGCGAGGCCCGCGCCGCCGACGCCGCCGCCACGGAACGCCTGGAGACCATCTGCCGCAAGACGGCCGCCCATATCCACGACACCTTCAACGCCAGCACCGAGTCCATCATCACGGACCACCGCTACGGCTTCATCCACAGTATCCTGCGCGACGGCGTGCTGGACAGGGACCCGGGCCGGGACCGGCTCGCCCTTTCCGACAAGATCGACAGGGTGCTCACCAACGCCTTTTTCGGGCCGCTCATCATGCTGGGCGTGCTCTACCTCATGTACCAGATCACCTTTGAGCTCGGAGCCTATCCCCAGGAATGGGTGGAGGACGGCTTCGACCTTCTGGGGGACTTTCTCACCGACATCCTCCCCGAGGGCCTCGTGCAGTCGCTTCTCGTGGACGGCATCATCGCCGGCGTGGGCGGCGTGCTGAGTTTCGTGCCGCTCATCATGATCATGTTCGCGCTCATCTCCTTTCTGGAGGACAGCGGCTACATGGCGCGCATGGCCTACATGATGGACCGCGTGTTCCGCTTCTTCGGGTTGCACGGCGCCTCGGTGATGCCCTATGTCATCTCCGGCGGTATCGCCGGCGGCTGCGCCATCCCCGGGGCCATGGCCACGCGCACCCTGCGCAGCCCCAAGGAAAAGCTGGCGACCCTGCTCACGCTGCCCTACATGACCTGCGGGGCCAAGCTGCCCGTCTTTTTGCTGCTGGCCGGGGCCTTTTTCCCGGAAAATGCGGCCACGGTCATGTTCTGCATCATGCTGGCCGGCTGGTTTTTCGCCCTTCTGGTGGCGCGGCTTCTGCGCTCCTCCCTCGTCAAGGGCGAGGCGACCCCCTTTGTCATGGAACTCCCCCCCTACCGGATGCCCACGCTTTTGAGCGTGCTTTTGCACTGCTGGGAGCGGGCCTGGATGTATATCAAGAAGGCGGGGACCGTGCTTCTGGCCATTTCCGTGGTCATCTGGGCGGCCATGACCTTCCCCATGCTGCCGGATGAGGCCGCGGCCCCGCACGAGGCGCGCATCGCCTCCCTTGAAGAACGCCTGGAGGCCTTGCCCAAGGACGCGGAGGAGCGGGAAGCGGTGCAGGAGGAGCTTTCCGAAGCGAACAATACCTTTGAGGAGGAAAAGCTCGCCTATTCCGTGGCCGGACGCCTCGGCAAGTGGGTGGAGCCCTTCACGCGGCCCGCGGGCTTTGACTGGCGCACGGACATCGCTCTCATCGCGGGCGTGGCAGCCAAGGAGGCCGTGGTCTCCACCATGGGCACCGCCTGGGCCCTGGGCGAGCAGGACCCGGACGAGCCCGAGACCCTGGCCGAGCGCCTGGCGAGCGATCCGGGCTGGTCCAAGGCCACGGCGCTTGCGCTCATGCTCTTTGTGCTGCTCTATTCGCCGTGCTTCGTGGCCCTTGTGGTCATCCGCCAGGAGGCCGGAAGCTGGGGCTGGATGGTGTTCAGCATCGTGTTCAATACCGCGCTCGCCTATGCGGTGGCGGTCATCGTCTATCAGTCGGGGCGCGCCCTCTGGGGCTGACGGGGCGTTCCCCGCATTTCCCTCCGCCCGTCTTTCCCCGGCTTGACAAGGCCGGGGGAGGGCGGGCATCTTCGTAACTTGGGCAGGCATTTTTTACTGCGGGAGGTCACATGCGGCCGGCCGTGCTTCTGGCCTTTCTGGCCGCGCTTTTCTGGGCGCAGGCGGCCCATGCGTGGGAGGCCTTCACGCCGCGCAAGGCCACGGCCTATGTGGTGGCCGTGGAAGACGGCAACCTCATTTCCGTGGCTAGCCGCTGGGGCAAGAAAAGCGCGGACTATATCATCAGCCTCTACGGCATCGGCATCCCCACCGAGGACCAGCCCTTCGGCAAGGAGGCGCGGGCAACGCTGCTGCGGCTGCTCAGGCCCGGCGCGCGCGTCATCGTCAGCATCGTCGGCGAGGGCGAGGGTGGCGTGGTGCACGGGCTCGTGCAGGTGGACGGGCGCTCGGTGAACAATCTTCTGGTGGACGAGGGCCTCGCCTGGGTGGACAGGTCCACCTGCAAGGCCATGCTCTGCCGCCGTTGGCATATCGAGGAGCACAGCGCCATCAAGGACAGGCGCGGCATCTGGAGCCTCAACATGTCAAGCCCGCCCTGGCAGTGGGGCGGCAATACGGGCGCGACGGCAAAGACGCTGCCCGACGGGAAATAGCCATGAAGGGACCTGTCATGCAGGAAGTGTCGCAGTTTACGGCGGACTGGAAGGCGGACCCGCTCCACGTCAAGCCGGCCTTTGAGGCCTGGGGTGATTTTCTTGCGGACCTTGACGACGTGAGCCTCGATTTCAAGGCGCGGCCCGGCATCAGCTATTCCCTGCGGGCGCGTCACGCCGCGCAGAAGGCACGCGAGCTTTTCGTGCTGGTGGATGTGGTGGATGACGAGCCGGAAAGCCGCTGGCTTTCGGTCTGCTTTTATGCCGACATGGTGAACGACCCGGACGAGAAGGGCGATTTTGTGCCNCAGGGNCTCATGGGCGAGGACGCCATGTGCTTCAACCTCGACGAGGATTCGCCCGAAATGCGGGATTATATCGCGGCGCGCCTGGCCGAGGCCGCCCGCAATGCCGCAAGCTGAACTGCCCTTCCCCTGCGTAGCCATCGACTTTGANACGTCGGGGCGGNCGGCGCATTTCGCCTGCGCCGTGGGCCTCGTGCGCATCGAAGACGGCCGGGTGACGGCGCGCTTTGAGAGCCTCATCAGGCCGCCCTCGTCNCAGGTGTGGTTCACCCATATCCACGGCCTTCGCTGGCGCGACCTGAAAGACCAGCCCACTTTTGCNGAGGTCTGGCCGCTGGCCNNNGGNATCCTTCAGGGGGCGCGCTANCTTCTGGCGCACAGCGCCCAGTTCGACAGACGGGTGCTCTATGCCTGCTGNCGCGTGGCGGGCCTTGAGCCCCCGCCGCAGCCCTTTCTCTGCACTCTCCGCGGGGCGCGAGCGGCCCCGCTCGGNCTGCGNTCCCGCAGCCTCAACCATGTGTGCGCGTATTTCGGCATCCCGCTCAACCACCACAATGCCGCCTCCGATGCCGANGGCTGCGCCCGNATCTACGCNCGCCTGCGCGAACTCGGNGTGAGCGACGCCATCATGCGCATCTGAACCCGTTGTGCAGGAGAAACAGGGGTTTTGCATGATAACGNCATATGCAGTATGCTCCNNGCGGAGGGAGGTCGCACCATGGCGCATACGCTTCTGATCACCGGCGGCGCGGGCTTTATCGGCTCANCGGCCGTGCGCGCGGCGCTTGCCCGTGATGACTGGCGCGTTGTCAATATCGACAAGCTCACCTATTCCGGCAACCTCGCTTCCCTCACCGAGGTGGAGGACCACCCGCGCTACAGCTTCATCCNGGCGGATATTGCCGANGCGGCGGCCATGCGCGCGGCCTTTGAGGTGTTCNAGCCCGACGCGGTCATGCACCTCGCCGCCGAAAGCCATGTGGACCGCTCCATCGACAGCCCGGCCCCCTTTCTGGACACCAATATCCGCGGGACCTTTGTCCTGCTGGAGGAAGCNCGCCGCTACTGGCAGGGACTGAAGGCCCGCGAGCCGCAAAAGGCCGCTGACTTCCGCTTTCTCCATATCTCGACCGACGAGGTGTTCGGCGACCTCGCCGACGGCGCCACCGACACGCGCTTCAGCGAATCCACCCCCTATGCGCCGAGCTCCCCCTATTCGGCGAGCAAGGCCGCGAGCGACCACCTCGTGCGCGCCTGGCAGCGCACCTACGGGCTGCCCACGCTCATCACCAACTGTTCCAATAATTACGGNCCGCGCCAGTTCCCGGAAAAGCTCATNCCNCTCACCATCATCAATGCCCTGGCCGGGCGGCCGCTGCCGGTTTATGGCACGGGCGGCCANATNCGNGACTGGCTCCATGTGGAGGACCATGTCCGCGCCCTGCTCACGGTGCTCGCGCGCGGCCGGGNGGGCGAGACCTACACCGTGGGCGGCAACAACGAGCGGAAGAATATCGACGTGGTCCGCGCCATCTGCGGCCATCTGGAAAAGCTGGCACCGGAAAAGCCCGCGGGCGTGGCNCGCTATGAGGACCTCATCACCTTCGTGACCGACAGGCCGGGCCACGACGGCCGCTATGCCATCGACGCGGGCAAGATTCGCCGCGANCTCGGCTGGCGGCCCCGCGTGTCCTTTGAGGAGGGGCTGGGCAGCACGGTGCAGTGGTATCTCGACAATGAGGACTGGTGGCGGCCCATCCTGGACGGCACCTACCGTTGCGAGCGCCTCGGCCTCGCCACCGGCATGGAGGGCAAATGAGCGCATACAAGGGCATCGTTCTCGCCGGGGGCAGCGGCACGCGCCTTTACCCCATCACTCTGGGCGTTTCCAAGCAGCTTCTGCCCGTCTATGACAAGCCCATGATCTATTATCCGCTCTCGGTGCTCATGCTGGGTGGTATCCGGGAGATACTCGTCATTTCCACGCCCGCGGACCTGCCACAATACCAGCGCCTTCTGGGCGACGGCTCCCGCTTCGGCGTGCGCNTCAGCTATGCCGTGCAGCCGGAGCCCAAGGGCATCGCCCAGGCCTTCCTCATCGGCGAGGACTTTCTCGCGGGCTCGCCCGTCTGCCTCATCCTGGGCGACAATGTCTTTCACGGCGAGCATTTTACGGAAAAGCTGAACCGGGCCGTGGCGCGCACCAGGGGGGCCACCATTTTCGGCTACCAGGTGAGCGACCCGGAGCGCTTCGGCGTGGTGGAATTCGATGCGGACGGCAACGCCATCCGCATCGTGGAAAAACCCGCGCGGCCGCGCTCGCGTTTTGCGGTGACGGGCCTCTATTTCTATGATTCCACGGTGGTGGACATCGCGCGCGGCCTTAAGCCCTCGGCCCGCGGCGAGCTTGAGATCACGAATATCAACCAGACCTATCTCGAGCGCGGCGAGCTTCATGTGGTGCGCCTGGGGCGGGGCTTTGCGTGGCTCGACACGGGTACGCATTCGAGCCTGCTCGAGGCCTCCTTGTATGTGGAGACCATCGAGGCGCGTCAGGGCCTCAAGGTGGCCTGCCTTGAGGAAATTGCCTGGCAGAACGGCTGGATCAGCGATGCCGAGATGCGCCGCGCGGGCGAGTTTTTCGGCAAGACGGAATACGGGCAATACCTGCTGCGCCTGCTGGATTCGGCGCGGCGCCCGGAAGAGGACGCATAGGGCCCTCGCGCCGTGACCGGGCACGGGCGTCTATGGTGGAAAAAAGGGAGAACCTGGGCAGATGGAATTTCAGACCCTTGCCCCAGGGGGGCCGGTGGTGATGACGCCGCTTGTGCATGGCGATGCGCGCGGCTTCTTCATGGAGACCTTTCGGCAGAACGAATTTGCGCGCCACTGCGGCGAGCATGTCTTTGTGCAGGACAACCAGAGCCGCTCGCGCGGGGGCGTCCTGCGCGGGCTGCACTACCAGTTGCGCCAGCCCCAGGGCAAGCTCCTGCGGGTCATCAGCGGCAGGGTGTTCGATGTGGCCGTGGACCTGCGCCGATCCTCCCCCAATTTCGGCAAGAGCTATTCCATGGTGCTNGATACGGTGGAACACCGCATGTTCTGGGTTCCGCCGGGCTTTGCCCATGGCTTTCTCGTGCTCGGCGAGGGNGCGGAATTCGTCTACAAGTGCACCACNTACTATGCGCCGGACGACGAGTGCTGNCTCAAGTGGGACGACCCCGCGCTTCACATCGACTGGCCCATTCCCGAGGGTGGCCCCATCCTTTCGGAAAAGGACGCCCGCGGCCTCACGCTTTCCGAGTGTCNCACCTTTGCCTGAGCGTGGGGGAGCGTCAGGCGNTCTTGCAGGTGATGCCGCGAAGCCAGGCCATGTAATCGGGGAACTGTTTTTCAAGCAGCTTGCGCGCGTTATCCTCCGCCATGGTGTAGCGGCTGGCGGACATTTTACCCGTGCCTATCCAGTGGCGCAGGTAGCGCGTGTGGTCAAAGTGCCTGGCGCGGAANCCCAGGGCGTGCATGGCCCGGAACCAGGGCACCGACGTGTCCAGGTTGTAGCGGCCGCATGCGCCGAAGGCTCCGGGCGGCAAAGCCGGGCCNAAGGGCACGCAGTGCGGCCGTGTCCTTTCCAAATCCAGCAGGCAAAACCATTCGTTGACGCGNCACTCGGGCAAGGGCCACGGCTGCGGGTCAAAAAATTCCGTGAAACATTCCTCATAGGGGCGCACNGGCGCGCCCAGCTCACGNGCGCGGGCATACAGGCGGNGCAGCGTGGCGGCATCCGGNCGGAACTCCTCATAGCGCTCCGATGAGCAGGGGGGNCCGCCCATGACGTCCTTCGCCACCTTTGCCGCATGGGCCGGGCANCGCCAGCATTGCCCNAGCTGGCCGATGACGAAGGCGTCGCCCATGGCCGCCAGCATCTCCCCCAGCGCATCCCCGAACACATAAATGTCGTTGTGCATGAGCAGCAGCTTGCGGCTCTCGCTGTGCTCGAAGGCGTCCTGATAGCGGATGGANAGGCGGTAGGCCGCATCGTCCAGGCGCGCCATGTCCGGGGCCTCGAGCGCCAGCCAGTGCTCCGGCTGGGAGACGCGGCAGGGCCAGTCAAGCACNTCCTTGAGGTACCGCGCNACCACATAGGGGCTCACGCGGTCGTAGCGGGAGCCCATGGGCTCATACTGGAGCCAGATGGTCCCCACATGCGCGNGGCTCTCTTTCAGGAGCGACAGCACGGAGAGCGCGGTCTGGTAGGGCTTGGCGAAAATGTTGACGGCCACATCCACGCGCTCGGCCGCAGTCCCGGCCGGGCNTTCGTCCGGCGCGGCGCCGGCCGGCTGCGTGGCCGGGGATGCGGGCTCTTTCTCCGGCTCCGATGTGGGGCGCCCGGCTGCGGTCATCAATCCTCCCNGTGAAGCACCAGCGCCACCATGGGCGGCAGNTANAGCTCGATATCCTGCTCGGGCCTGTCCGCCAGCGGCTTTGTGAAATGCTCCAGCGGCGGCTTCGTCACCACGAGGTTGCCGTGGCCGCCGAAGCGCGGCTCGTCCGACGACANNAGTTCCACATACTTGCCGGGCGTGACGGCGAAGAGCAGGCCCTCGCGGGCATTGGTCTCATTGAAATTGAAGGCGAAGAGCAGCCTGCCGCGTTCGAAGGCGAGGAGGCGGTCCTCCTCATGGATGTAGCGNAAGACGGGCTGCTTGCAGAAATCCTTTATATGGTCGGCCACAAGGCCCACNAGCTCGGCCTTGTCCCAGGCGGCGAGGCCGGAATACTTGAGATCCGGCCGGTCGGCGAGATACCACTGGCGGTGGGCGTGTTCCTCGGCGTCCAGCCATTCGGGATGCCCGAACTCGTTGCCCATGAAGTTGAGNTAGCCTGCGTCGGCCGTNGCCAGGGTGATGAGNCGCATGAGGCGGTANAAGGCNAGCCCGCGCGAGATGTTCCAGCTTTCCGTGTCCTTGCCCATGCCGGTGTACATGGCGTCGCCGAGCAGGCGCCAGATCATNGCGTCGTCGCCATTGATGCACTGGTCGTGGCATTCCACATAGCTGATGGTGCGGTCATANGGGCGGTGATTGGTCATCTCGTACCAGAGGCTGCCCATGTCGCGCGGGTTTTCCACGGCCTTGGCCCAATAGTCNGGGATGCCCATGGCNAANCGGTANTCAAANCCNAGGCCGCCCTCGGANGGNGGGCAGGTGAGGCCCGGCATCCCGGAAAANTCCTCGGCGATGGTCACNCCNTGCGGCACTTCCTCATGCACGAGGGCATTGGCGAGGCAGAGATAGAGCTCGCCCGCCGCGTCCTCGCGCGGGCTCCCGTCCTTGCCGAAGAAACAGCGCCCCACATGNGAGAAGTCGTCGTCGCGGCCNTGGTCNANNTAGAGCATGTTGCCCACGGCGTCGAAGCGGAAGCCGTCCAGNCGGTANTCCTCNAGCCAGTAGCGGCAGTTGGAGAGCAGGAAGCGCCGCGTCATCTCCTGGCTGTAGTCGAAGGAGGGCGTGCCCCACTGGTTGACCTTGCTGCTGAAGAAGTAATGGCTGCCGTCATAGGCGGCGAGGCCCTGCTCGGTGTTGGAGGCGGCGTGGCTGTGGGTGATGTCGAGGATGACCGCGAGCCCGAGGCCGTGCGCCGCATCCACCAGCGCCTTGAAGCCGTCGGGCGTGCCGTAGCGGGAGCTGGGCGCGAAATAGCTGCTCACCTGGTAGCCGAAGGAGCGGTAGAGCGGATGCTCGAGAATGCCCATGAGCTGCACGGCCGTATAGCCGTCGGCCTTGATGCGCGGCAGGACCGAGCTGATGAAGTAGTCGTAGGTGCCCACGCTGTCGCCCTTGTGGTCCAGGGAGGACTGGGCCATGCCCACATGGGCCTCGTAAATGCGGGGAAAGACCAGCGGCCCCGGACGGCGGTGCCTGAACTGGTAAGGCTCGGCCGGATGCCACACGCGGGCGCACCACTGTTCGGGCACGGCCTTGTCCTGCTCCACCCAGTCGGCGAAGGCGGGCACGCGGCGCAGGGGCGGCGGGGTCTTGCCGAGGCCCGCGGCGAGGCTTCCCTGAGGCTGCACGCGCAATTCCACATATTCCCCGTGTTCGAGGGCTTCGGCGGGCAGCGTCAGCTCAAAGACGCCGCCCTCCTTGCGCTCGAAGCGGTGGCTGGCGCGCCGCTGGAAGTTGAGGCGGTCTGTGGTGAGCCACACCTCCTCGGCATGGGGCATATACTCGCGCCAGCGCCAGTGGCTTGTGCCGCTGGCGTCATGGACGAGGTGCAGCCCGAAGGTCTTGTAAAGGTCGGCATAGGCGCGCAACGAGCCATAAGCCGCGGTGATGCGCTCCATTTCGGCGGTAAAATCGCGGCTGCGACGGAGCAGGAATTCGTGATAGGGCGCAAGCGCCGGGTCTTGCAGCGGGTTTTGGGGCGGCGTGTACGACATGGCGAGACCTCCCGCACACGGCGGTCATGCCGCGCGTCGGCTGCCACGCAGGGTGCGCGCGCGTAACGCGGCGTTTAGGGCTGCCCGCGCCACTCCTTGCCGGAGAGGTCGGCGAGGCAGAGGATGAGCGCCTGGGTGCCGTCCTTGCCGCGGCCCCTGGCCTGCATCATCCGGTAAAATTCCTCGGCGAGGGTCGTTCCCGGAAGCACCAGGCGCATCCGGCGGCACTCCTCAAGGCAGAGGCCGAGGTCCTTGATGAAATGGTCGATGAAGAAACCGGGCGCATAGTCGCGCCGAAGCAGGCGGCGCCCCAGCGTGTTCATGGCCGTGCTGCCTCCGGCGCCGGGCACGACCAGCTCGAGCCACTGGGCGACATCGAGCCCGGCCTCCTGCGCGAAAAGCAGGGATTCGCACACGCTGAACATGACGCCCGCCACGGCAATCTGGTTGGCGAGCTTGGCCTGCTGGCCGGAACCGGGGCCCCCGCAGTGCATGAGGCGCTTGCCCATGGCCTCGAAGCAGGGGCGCAAGGTGTCTAGGGCCGCGGCATCGCCGCCCACGAAGATGGAAAGCGTGGCTTCGCGCGCGCCCACATCCCCGCCCGTCACCGGCGCGTCAAGGCTGGCGCAGCCTTTGGCTATGGCTTCGGCGGCGATGCGCCGGGCGAGCTCCGGGCTCGAGGTGGTCATGTCGCAGAGGATGCCGCCGGCCGCGAGGCCGCTCAGGGCGCCGTCGGGGCCGAGCATGACGGCCTCCACATCGGCCGGATAGCCCACGATGGAAAAAACGGCGTCGGACGCGGCGGCCACGGCAGCCGGGCTCTCCGCCCAGGCCGCACCGCGGGCGAGCAGGGGCTCGGCCTTGGACTTCGTGCGCGTATAGACGGTGAGCGGCCAGCCCGCATCCAGCAGATGCCCGGCCATGGAGAGGCCCATGACGCCGGTGCCGATCCAGCCAATGCGCAGCCTTTTGCCCTCATGCCTGCCGTCTGCCGTCATGACCGTCCCCTCGCTCGTTGTCCGTCCGTTGTGGCGTGCCGCAACCGGCCGCCTGTCAGGAGTATTTCCCAGTTGCGGTTTTTTTTCAAGACTTGGGCTTTTCCTCATCCTCATAGGTGGGTTCGCCGTCCGGGTCGGTGCGCGGGAAAAGCGAGAAGGACGATTCCTCGGCTGTCTCGTTGTTTTCCGCGGCTACGGCCGGCGCGGCCGGCGTCCGCATGGCTCCGTGCCAGAGGGCGATTCCTGCCCCGAGCCAGCCCACGAAGATGACCGCGCCCAAAAGCGCGCAGCCGAGGCGCTTTTTGCGCTGGGGCTCGGCCTCGCCAGCCGGGGCGGCCACAACGCCCGAGGGAAGGCCTGCATCCTCGTCGCCCGTGACTTCGGGCGTGGCTTCCACGCCTTCGTTGATGGCGCTTTCCGGGGATGCCTCCGGGATGTCCGGTCCGTCCAGGGTGAAGCCGGGCACGGGCGGCGGCGTCACGCCCACGGGCTCGCCGCCGATGATGTGCGACTGATCCACGCCCGCCAGCATGAGCGCGCAGGAGCCCGCGCCGGGGATGGTGAGCGTATAGGCGTCGCCGGGGTCCAGGTTGTCCACCACGCCGGGGCCGAGCATGAGCCGCTGGCAGCCGTCGCCGCTTTCAATGTCGTCCCGGCCGCTGTCCCAGCTGTCAGGCGTGAGCGAGGTCTCCTCCTGCCCCCAGCCGGAGCCGGAAAGCCACGCGCCGTCGGAAGCGCGCCTGAGCAGGAGGACAGGGGATGCAAGCGGGGGCGCTCCGAAAATTTCAATGATGGAGTAGCCGGGGCCTCGGTGCGGATCGGGGAGCAGTGTGGCGCGCATGGCAGTTCCAGGGAAAGAGTCAGGGAGAAAGTGCCCGCAAGCATAGCAGGAGGCGCGCCCGCTCTTCAAGCCTTTTGCGCGCGGGGCACGGGATGCTCATTTGCCATCTCTGGAATTTTGGTTTATGCAAAACGCTTCTCACAACACTCCCCTCGGTGCGCGGCACAGCTTGCGGGCATCTGCCGGAGAAACATCTTTTTTAAGGAGAACCACTGATGAAAAAACTCCTGGGCCTTCTTCTCGCTGGCGCCCTGATCCTTGCCTCCGGCGCGGCCTTCGCCGCTGACGGCAAGCGCCTCACCCTGGCCACGGGTGGCACCTCCGGCGTCTATTATCCCCTGGGCGGGGCCATCGGCCAGGTGCTGAGCAACAAGAGCGACGGCGCGCTTTCCGTCACGGCCCAGGCCACGGGCGCTTCCGGCGAGAACATGCGCCTTGTGGAAGCGGGCGACGTGGATTTCGCCATCGTCCAGAATGACGTGGCCGACGCGGCCTTCAACGGCAACGCCCCCTTCAAGGGCAAGCTCGGCGACGTGCGCGCCATCGCCCGCCTGTATCCCGAATACATCCATGTCGTCGCCAGCAAGGACAGCGGTGTGAAGAACCTCGAGGACTTCAAGGGCAAGAAGGTCTCCGTGGGCGCGCGCGGTAGCGGCAATGAGGTGAACTGCCGCCAGATTTTCGATTTCTACGGGCTCGACTACAAGAACCTGGAGCCCATCTTCCTCCCCTACGGCGAGACCGCCGACCAGTTCAAGGACCGCCAGGTCGACGGCTTCGTCTTCTCCATCGGCACCCCGGCCCCGGCCATCCAGGACATCACCACCACGCAGGACGTGGTCTTTGTGCCGCTTGAGGGCGCCAAGGCGGACGAGGTCATCGCCAAGTTCCCCTATCTCGTGAAGGATGCCATCCCGGCCAAGACCTACAAGGGCCAGGAAAACGCCGTGCCCACCCTTTCCGTCCAGGCCATCCTCGTGGCCAACAAGGACATGCCCGACGATGTGGCCTACAACCTCACCAAGACGCTCTTCGAGAATCTCGGCGATGTGGCCAAGGGGCATAACAAGGGCTCGGAAATCCTGCTGGAGAAGGCCGCCGACGGCGTGACCATCCCCTTCCATCCGGGTGCCGAAAAGTACCTCAAGGAAAAGGGCATCCTGAAGTAGGCCTTGAACACGTCTCCTGATTACTGGCTTTGCAGCGGCGACCGGGCGGGACAGACTCCCGCCCGGCGCGGTTTTTCGCCCCGGTCCGGCGCCGGGGCGGGGAAGGGCCTTGCCCGGCTGCTGGGCGCGATTTTTCTGGGCGCGGCCTTGTTGCTCCCATCGGCGGCCGCAGCCGACGGGACGACGGGCGAGCTCTGCGTCCTCGACGCCGCGGGGGCTCTCGCGGGCGCGTGGCCCCTGGCTGAGGGGGAGGGCTTCGCCATCCGCTATACCCATTCCGTGGCGCTCACGCCGGTGGAAGACCATTTCGTCATCAGGGACGGCATCATCCATCTGGACAGGACCGTCTACCAGGATTTCGGCGCGGGCCTCCCCACCGCGCCCGGACCGGGGCAGAGCATGAGCGCAGCCGACGGGCGACTCGTCATCAGCGGCTTTGCGCGCCCGCTCGAGAGGTTCGACGTGCGCGTGGGGCGCGTGGCCCGGCACACCCTGTTGCTGCCCACGGGCGCTGGGCAGGCGGAAACTCCGCTCGCGAAGCTGGCCCCAGCGGGCAGCGCCCTCACCTTTACCTATGCCCCGCACGGATGCGGAAGCCGGGCGAAACGCCCATGAGCCATTCCAGAGGCAGCCATGAGTCATAAAGAGCGGATGCAGGTCATCGGGCAGGAAGGTTCCGGCGGTTTCGCCCTCGAGGAGGGGAGCCGCCTGGATTCCGACGCCGCCGAAAAAATCCAGGACACGCTGGACGTTTCGGAAATCGTCGCCAAGTACGACAAGGAAGCCACCTTCCGCACCTTCCGGGGCTGGCTCAAGATTTTTATCAGTTGCGTCTGCATCGTCTTTTCCGGCTTCCAGCTCTTCACGGCGGCCACGGGACTGTATCCCCCCCAGATACAGCGCTCCATCCATCTCGGTTTCGTGCTCGTCCTCATTTACCTGCTCTATCCGGCGCGCGCCGACGGCAACAAGCACCGCCTCAACTGGTACGACGTGGTGCTGGCTGCGGCCGGGGCGGCGGTGTGCGGCTATATCATCTGGAATTACGACACCATCGTGCTGGACGCCGGGCCGCCGACGGAGTTGGACTTCATCTTCGGCTGCGCGGCCATCCTGCTGGTGCTGGAGGCCACCCGGCGCATCGTGGGCCTGCCCATCACCCTCGTGGCCATCGTGTTCCTGCTCTACGCCAAGTTCGGGAACCTGCTGCCGGGCATGATGGGCCATCCGGGCTTCTCGCTCAAGCGCATCGTGGGCCACATGTACCTGACCACCGAGGGGCTTTTCGGGATGCCGCTCGGCGTGGCCGCGTCCTTTGTGTTTCTCTTCATCCTGTTCGGGGCCTTCCTGCACAGCACGGGCCTTGGCAAGTTCTTCATCGACCTCGCGCTCGGCGCGGCGGGTAGGTTCGTGGGCGGCCCGGCCAAGGTGGCCGTGCTCGCCAGCGGCTTTTTCGGCACCATTTCGGGCTCGTCCGTTGCCAATACCGTGTCCACGGGCACCTTCACCATCCCGCTCATGAAGAGCGTGGGCTATCGCGGCGCCTTTGCCGGCGCGGTGGAGGCCGCCTCCTCCACGGGCGGCCAGATCATGCCGCCCATCATGGGGGCCGCCGCCTTCATCATGGCGCAGTTCCTCGGCGTGGGCTATGTGGAGATCGCCAAGGCGGCCCTCATCCCGGCCTTGCTCTACTATCTCGCCGTGGGCTTCATGGTGCACATGGAGGCCAAGCGCCTCGGCCTCAAGGGCATCCCCAAGGACAGGCTGCCCAAGCCCTGGCATGTGCTCAGGCAGGGCGGCTATTTGCTCGTGCCCATCATCGTGCTCGTCTACCTGCTCATGCAGGGTTACACGCCGCTCAAGTCGGCCTATTACTGCATCGTGACCACCGTGGTCATCTCCCTCGTGGCCAACAACTGGAAGGCCTGGGCAGGCGCGGGCCCCAGCGGCATGACCGTGCGGAGCAGCCTCGCCCAGTGCAACAGGCTGGCCCTGAAGGACGTGCTCATGGCCATGGAGAACGGCGGGCGCCTCGCGCTGGGCGTTTCCGCCGCCTGCGCCTGTACGGGCTTTGTCATCGGCGTGGTCACGCTCACCGGTGTGGGCCTCAAGCTCGCCAACGCCATCCTGGCGCTCTCGGCGGGGAGCTTCGCGCTCACCCTGGTGCTGACCATGTTCTCGTCCATCATCCTCGGCATGGGGTTGCCCACCACGGCGAAATATATCGTGCTCGCCACCATCGCCGCGCCCGCCATCCAGAGCTTCGGCGTGCCCCAGCTCGCCGCGCACCTCTTCATCATGTACTTCGGCATCCTCGCGGACCTGACGCCCCCCGTGGCGCTGGCCGCCTATGCCGCTGCGGGCATCGCCCGTGCCGAGCCCAACGCCACGGGCTTCATGGCCGTGAA
>JAAUYX010000008.1 GCA_014804905.1 Desulfovibrio sp.
CAAGCGTCTGATGCCCCTCCAGCCCCATGCCTTGGAGAAACATCTGCACGGCTTCTGTGGCTTGCGCTTCAGTGGGGATTTCATTCTCGTTCCAGCTTAACATCCAGTGGGCGACAGGCATCCGGCTTTTGATGGATTCTTCCGCCAGAGAAATCATTTCCGCCCTCTGGCCTTTCCTTGTGGCGGCGATAAAATTGAGTGCGGATGACCAGACGCACTTATCCTTGCCGTCCTCGTCTTTCTCGGCCAACACATAGTCGAACAGGCCACCAATCATGGCCCGCTTTGTCCGCGTGAGATTGGTACGCTTGAATTTCTTAAGGATCATTTTCCTGCCCCAGGAAATCAATGGCCGCTTGGATTTTCTTTAAGGTCTCCCGCATCTCGTGCCATGCTTTTGGCTGATTCGCGTTGCTTGCCAGCTGAATATTATGCTTGAGCAAGCCGCCGAGCCGCCGTAATTCCCTGATGGCAAGGTCATCGGTTCGGGCGATGATTGGTCGTCCTCCGAAAAATTTTCTCCGCATGTATTCGGCCACCGAGATGCGCGCTATCGCTGCCTGAGTTTGCAGCTTTTCGTCCTCGGCCTGGGTGATTCTTACCGTGCGTCGGCACGGGTATTTGGTGATTCTTTTCTTCATTTCTTTTGCCTCTGTCGTGCGAGAAGCGAAGCGCCGAGCGCGCGCAGGGAGTCCAGAGGGCGAAGTCCTTTGGCAGGTTGAAGTGGCTGGCGGCAGCCAGCTACCAACCTGTAAATTTTTACTGCCTCCACAAAACAAAATTTCCTGATCGGCATAAAATGACTCCTTCTCCAAAATTTTGCGCAAGCATACTCAGAGAAATCAGCGTATGACCAGCGAAAAAAACAAATGCACGGTATTATGTTCCGCTGGACTATGGCGGCAGAGAAACGTCGATCTCCCCGGCAAGATTACTGGGCGTATTCACGCCGCTGGCTCGCGTGATGAGAGAACAGGAAGTATCGGGACAGATTTAAGAGGTGACCAGGACGTGGGAGATGAAACCTGAGGCACGGTACAATGAAACCACATATCTTGGGTTCTTCCCTACGGTCATGCCCCTGAGCAGATCATCGATATGATCCTTGATGGTCTGGCGTATTTTGAAAGTGTCCATGCGAAGTTAATAATTTAGTGCAAACAGGGCGTCGTCACATATTCGTATTTGAGTACTCCCCTCGTTCGTATCGATTATGCGACTGGACGCCACGAATTGCCTCTTTTTTTGTGCTTATTCATATGCAGGACGAGGGTGGACATAAGAAAACATCTTTACTCTATATTAAAAAGGTGTACCGCTGTACCGGCACTTAAGCAGCGGTACAGCGGTACACCTGAAATCGGTCTATTTTGAACTGGCGTCAAGACGCTTCTTCAGGCGCTGAATCGCCCCCTTGGACTTGCCCATTTCCTCGGCGCAGTCACGGATGCTGTAGCCGTATTCCAAGAGTCTTTTCAGTTCCTCCATCTCCACATCCTCGATTTCCCGGACTTGCCAATGCAGGGCGNTCCCCTCGGTAATCAGGTTGGCCTCAAANGGCTTGGCGTCATCTCCGAGAATGCCNNTNGCCTTGGTNAGNTGAACCTCAAATCTCGCNCCCTCGGCCATCGCGTATTCCTTGGGCCTGCGAAGGCTGATNACCGTATCCATGATGTCCTCCTTGGCGCTGGTACCACGCTGGTCGCCGGATTTGCCAGCATGGTGAACCAAGAGAACCGTGATGCCCCTCCGCCGCAGATCCAGAAGCCACGCCTGCATGGCCTGCCAGGATTGTGATTCGTTCTCCTTGCCTGTGCGGCANAGAGTGGCGATATTGTCGAGGACAACCATATCCACCCCTTTCAGCAGCGGTTCAATCATGGATTGGCCGTTGGGNGTGGACAAATCGGGCATGGCGCAGGGTTGCAAATCTGGCGTAATGAGCGAAAGGTTCTTCAGAGCCTGAGGCGGAATGGNCATACCACCGACAAGAGAGGACAAGCGGCTCTGCATGGACGTGGCCGGCATTTCGCCATCCACATAGAGCGTTTTCTTGGGCANNGGNGCNCGCCAGTTGAANACNGCGCCGCCGGAGGCGACNGCCACGGCAACGCTCAGGGCCGCGAANGTTTTGCCGACGCCNCGCGGCGCGTAGAGGATGCCTATCCCTTGAACCGGCANGATGGGCGATAGAAGATAACCTCGGTCGGGTATCTTCATGGACAGGAACTCACTCATGTCGAGAGCCACCAGNCCTTGCCGCTTGACGAGGGCCGCTTCCAGTTGGGAGCGGACGGCTTCAATCCCTTCGCTCTGGTGCAGGTCATTGAAATCAGTGCCCGAGCCAGTGGTGAAGTTGGGAATCACGAGCGGGAGGTTTGTGGCTCTCGCGGCGTCCTCGCCTTTCTTTTGACCTGCTTCATCTGCATCTCCGCAAATGAGGATGGCCCGGTCGGGGAACCGCTCTTTTACCATCCTGGCGAGTGTTGAAAGGTTATGCGCGGAAAAAGCCACATCGACCGCCCAGCCCGTGGCCATATGAATGCTCGCGCCGGTGGCGAAGCCCTCGCAAATGCAGATTGGCTTTCCCTGCAAGCCGGGGATGGTAAATCGTCCCCCTTGCACCTTGCCCCCCACGAGGAAGCGCTTTGCGCCATCAGGATAGATGCGTTGCAGGCTTTGCAGCCTGCTTGCAGCATCCAGAACCGGGATAAGCAGCGCGCCATCCCGTGATTGCCGGATGCCTGGGAGTGGGGAGATACCCTTGCGAAGCAGATACGGATGCTCCCTGTCACAGGAAGGCGCAGCTTCCCACTCCTGCTTGGCACGCATTGCAGCTTCCGCATGGCGCTTGGCGCATTCTTCTTCTCGCTGGCTGCGCATGGCTTGCTGGCGTTGCTGCCACGCCGAAAGTTCGGCCGGGGAAAGCGTAGGTTTCTCCTCGGCGCAGAACGTGCCCTGGTCGTCGGTTTCCCAATTGCACCACCAGAGGGTTGCCGGAGTATCAGGATGCGCTATGTACGCGCCGTTTCGCTTGTGTGGCCTGTTTTCTGTGGGGCACCGATGCAGTTCACCATCTGCCACGAGTTGCTCTGGAACGAGGCCGTGCTGAACGAGTACTTCCTGAAAGGTCTGCAACAGGTCATTCATGGTGTGCCTCCGTCTGTCCGGCGTTCTCGATGAATGCCCTGATGTCTTCAGCGCGCCAGACCGTGGTGCGCGGGCCGAGCTTGAGCGGCTTGGGATAGCGCCCTGTCGCGCAGCCTTTCCACCACGCGCTCTTGCTGATGGGGAAGAATTCCAGAATCTGATGGAGCCTGAGAAAACCTGTGGCGGGTATTTGCGTTGCCATAACCCTTCCTCCGTTCAAAAATGGTTTACGGAGGGTTATAGCCTGTATTTTGTTAATTTATCCATATATTTCAGTATGTAACCAAAATGTATCCAGATGCGCGTAGATGCAGTTCAGGTGACTCAGGTGTCCATAAATACTTATGAAAATTTAGGCCGTCTTGGCGGCCAACAGGTCTTAATTTTTGAAAAAAATTTTTAACCTGAAAAANACGTTCTTCTCCTCTCATGGNATATGTAANAAAAATAGCANGTTACTTCTACGACAAGTCTGCTNNGTAGGGGAATGTATGNTCCAAAAAAATTTGTANTTTGACCATTNGTAANCAAAATTCATTCATCTACAAAATTATTCTATAATGACGCATAGTTAAAANGAAAGAAAAAGACATTCATATGTAACCAGATTTGGTATGTGAATATAATCTATTGGAATAATTTTCTAAAATTNAGTTNCTTGACGGCCAGCAGGCCGCTAAGCTCCTCCACCAATCTGTTTTGAGAAGCGGGTTANACAACTTACCAAAAGGGTATNCCTGTGGAGACAGAAATACCCTTTTGCGANCTTNATTNTTTATGGNTTATTTTTATNTATGNNCTACCTTATAGCGNAGGCCATCCAANNAATCGCTCCATTCCTGCATCATCTTTTTTCGCTCTGGNAGATANTCNGCATANTTATAGGCNGCNCGGACNCCATTACTGTCTCCATGCGCAAGCTGNCGTTCAATCCAGTCGCGGTTATAGCCNAGTTCNTTGAGNAGAGTNGAAGCNATNGAGCGAAAGCCNTGNACNCTCATTTCATGCTTCTGNTAGCCCATNCGCCGGAGGGCGTTGAGCATGGTCGCATCCGAGATGGGCCGTGTTTCCGTCCGCGTGGATGGAAAGAGGTATTGGCCTTCCCCCGAAAACTTTATCAATTCTTTCAAGATGGTGAGAGCCTGGCGGGACAAGGGAACGATATGAGTGCGCCGCATCTTCATTCGCTCGGCAGGGATGCGCCATTCGGCCGTGTCCAGATCGAACTCCTGCCAGGTGGCGCAGCGCAATTCGGTCGGGCGCACAAAAAGCATCGGAGCTAGTTTCAGGGCGCAGACAAGTGGGAAGTAACCGGCATAGTCATCAATGGCCATGAGGAGCTGGGCAACTTTCTCTTTTTCCAGGACAGCGGCGCGATGGGTAACTTTGCGGGGCCTCAATGCGCCATGCAGATCCGCCACGATATTGTGCTTAATTTTGCCCATGGCAATGGCGAAACGAAATACCTGGCCGATAATTTGAAGTACCCTGCGCGCGGTTTCGTGATTTCCTTTGTCTTCGATGCTCTTGACGAGGGCGAGAATCTCCGGTGCTTCAAGCCTGGCAATATGTTTTTTCCCGATGATGGGGAGAATGTAGGTATTTAACCGATACAGGGCTGTTCCCTGATGTTTTTCCGAAAATCCGGCAAGGCGTGTCCGATGCCAGTCCAAGGCGATATTTTCAAAACTGTCGCGTTCAGCCGTAACCTGTTCCTGCTTGGCGGCTTTTTTCTGTGCCGACGGGTCGATACCCTTGGCGAGCAACCCTTTGGCCTCCTCGCGCCGCCCTCGCGCGTCTTTCAGGGAGACCGCAGGATAATCGCCAAAACTGAGCAGTTTTGACTTGCCCTCGAATCGGTAAGCCATGCGCCAGAGCTTGCTGCCGGTCGGGGGCACATAGAGGAAGAGGCCTCCTCCATCAAAATACTTCCTTGGCTTCGCTTCCGGTTTCAGGCTGCGGATGTGGGTATCGGTCAAGGGCATCTTGGGTACCTCCACGTTGTTGGACGGTATGATACCCACATGGACAAAAATATTGCTATTTCAGCAAGTTGACTGTGTGGGTATCGCAAATCAGCATAGCACAGCGATGCCCACAAATATACCCACAAAAAGTGTGGATGCAACTGGACTTAGGTACACTTCGGGAAACACAACTGGAGAGAAAAAATAAAGAATGCCAAGGCTTTTTACACCTTGGCATCCATATTTGTACCTAAATTTGGCGTCCCCAAGGGGATTTGAACCCCTGTTGACGGCGTGAAAGGCCGTTGTCCTGGGCCGACTAGACGATGGGGACCTGATGGCTGGGTTGCAAGGACTCGAACCTTGATTAGCGGAGCCAGAATCCGCCGTCCTGCCAATTGAACGACAACCCAGTGTTTGCAGGAGGTGACTCTAGGCAAATTGCCGTAAGCTGTCAAGCAGATTTTCTCATTCAGCCCCATCGCAACGTGCGCAACGCGGACACACCCGTGAAAATCCACGTCATGGCCGCATGGATGTAGGGCCGCGACGACGAGTACGCCGCCCGTGCCGCCGCATAGACTCCCTTGTCAGGCCGAGCCGTGCACACTCCTCGACCAAGAAAAATTTCCCCATGCCTACCAGCCGCCCTCCAGTCCGCCCTCCTCTACACAGCATCGCGCGGTGCTCCGGGCTTGCGCAGAGGCACGATTTGCGGGTATCACACTCGGACGGCGCTTTTCCGTGCGGGAGCTGATTTCGGCCATGAACGAGCGAGTACGCCATTTTCTGCGCGAATCCGGGCCTGTGCTGTGCCTCGAAATCGGGTGCGACACACAGNNGGCCCTGCTGGCGCGTTCCGGGCAGGAATGTGCCAACTGGCCNCGCTGGGTGCTCCCCTCGCCCGCGCGGCTCGTGGGCCAGCGNATCCGNGAGCTCACCCTGCTCAAGTGNGGNCTGTGGCTCTACGGGGGCATCATGGGCNACGGCTTNCGCGAGGCNNTGCGCGGGCATCTTGCCGCCGGGCTCCCCACCTGCGCCNCGCCGGCGGCCGCTCTGNCCATCGATGATGATGTGGAAGCCGTGCGCGCTCTTGGCGTCAGCNTCACCGAGACCTGCCCCGCNAACTGCGTGCCCGTGCATCTTGCGGATTTTTCGCCCGAATTCTGGGAGAGTATGCTCCGNCTTTCCGGGCTGCCGCAGCCCCACATGGTCCTTGCCGCCGCGCAGGACCACGGCAGCCGCCCCCAGGCCCACGGCGATACCCGNATGAAGGGCTGGCACGCCGTGCTCGCCGCCANTCCNGACCCGGCCCGCTGGATTTACGCCGAGGCGCCNGCATCCCTGCCNCGCCTCCANGCGATTCAGGAAAAAACGGGCGGTCCCGTGGCGGACACCACCACAGCGGCCGTGCTTGGCGCCCTGTGCGATGCTGCCGTGCTCGAGCGCAGCTTCCGCGAGGGCATCACCATCGTCAACGCGGGCAACGAGCACACCCTTGCGGCGCTCGTCTACCGGGGCCGGGTCTGCGCCCTCTACGAGCANCATACGGACCGCCGCGAGCTTCCGCACCTTCTGGAGGACCTCNGNCANTTGCGNCTGCGCTGGCTCCCCAGCGNGGAGGTCCAGGCCNGCGGCGGCCACGGCACGGCCTTTGGCGAGGTCTGCGAGGCCGCGGGCNGTTTTGCGCCCACCTTCCTCCTCGGGGCGCGCCGTGGTCTCCTGGCCGGGCACGGCCGCGACATCGCGCCGCACGGGGACATGCCCCATNCGGGGTGTTTTGGACTTCTCCACGGTTGGNCGCAGACGCGCCCCCACTCGTGACAGGCCCGGCCGCCAGCGCGGCCCGCCCCAAAGGATGACCGATGGACGTTTTTGANCCTGCAGANCTCTGGACCCGTGACCATATCGCCGCCACNCAGCTCACGCGCCTGCGCAGCACCGTGGCCCAGGCCCGGCATTGCGACTTTTANCGGCAGCGGCTGGACGAGGCGGGCATCGACGCNGNCACCATCACAAGCCTCGACGACCTCGCGCGCATCCCCTTCACCACCAAGGACGACNTGCGCGCCCAGTATCCCACGGGCCTTTTGTGCGTGCCGCAGGGCGACATCGTGCGGATGCACTGCTCGAGCGGCACCACGGGCTCGCCGGTCGCCATCTGCCATACCCAGAACGACATCAATTCCTGGGCCGACCTCATGGCCCGCTGCATGTATATGGTGGGCGTGCGCCGGGAGGATGTGTTCCAGAACATGTCGGGCTACGGGCTCTTCACGGGCGGCCTGGGCATCCATTTCGGGGCCGAGCGGCTCGGCTGCATGACCATCCCNGCNGGCGCGGGCAATTCNCGCCGCCAGATCAAGCTCGCCAAGGATTTCNGNACCACGGTNGCGCACATCCTGCCNTCCTACGCGCTCATCCTNGGCGAGCATTTGCGNAGCATGGGNGANGACCCNCGCGACTTTCCCCTGCGCATCGCCCTCGTCGGCGCGGAGCCCTATACCGAGGAGTTCCGCCGCCGCATNGAGGACCTTTTCGCCATGAAGGCCTACAATTCCTACGGCCTTTCNGAGATGAACGGCCCCGGCGTNGGCTTNGAGTGNCTCGCGCAGGANGGNCTCCACATCTGGGAGGACGCCTATATCCCCGAAATTGTTGACCCGGCCACGGGCGAGCCCGTGCCGGACGGCCANGTGGGNGAGCTCGTCATGACGAGCCTCTGCCGCCAGGGGATGCCCATCCTCCGCTACCGCACGCGCGACCTCACCCGCTTCCTCCCCGGAAGCTGCGCCTGCGGCCGCANNCACCGCCGCATGGACCGCATNCTCGGCCGCGCCGACGACATGTTCATCGTCAAGGGCGTCAACATCTACCCCATGCAGATCGAGGAAGTCATCATGACCTTCCCCGAAGTGGGGCAAAGCTACCTCATCCTGCTCGAGAACGACGGCTTCGGCGATGTCNTGCGCGTGCAGGTGGAGATACGGGACGAATATTTTGTGGAGGACATGCGCGTGCTCCACAACCTGCAAAAGGTCATCGCCCAGCGCCTGCGCGANGANATNCTGGTCACGCCNAGCGTGGANCTNGTGGAGAGCAACAGCCTNCCGCGCACNGAGGGCAAGGCNGTGCGNGTGCGCGACCTGCGCGAGAAGAAATAGGACATGGAGGTCTTTCCTTTCGCCTCCCTGCTGGCCGGGGCCTTTCTCACCCTGCTCTGCTTCGTGCTGTTCCTCAATATTTTCGGGCTGCCCGCCAACTGGATCATCCTCGGGCTGGTGGCCCTCTGGAAGCTGGCGCTTCCCGGCCAGGGCCAGCTCGACGCCTGGTTCTGGGCGGGCATGGTCGCCTTCGCGCTGCTCGGCGAGGCGCTGGAACTGGGGGTGCAGGTCATCAAGGCGCGGCACTACGGCTCCAGCTCCTCGGGGACCTTCGCGGGCATGGTGGGGGCCTTTATCGGGGCCATCCTGCTGGCCCCGCTGTTCTGGGGGCTCGGGGCCTTGCTCGGGGCGCTCCTCGGCGCGTGGCTGGGCTGCTATATCATGGAGGTCGCCAAGGGACGGCCCACCGCCGAGGCCATGAACGCGGCCATGGGCGCCATGATGGGCCGCTTTCTCGGCACTGTCTGCAAATGCGGCACGGGTACGGCCATGATTGCCCTCACCGCGCACCACATCTGGCCCGAGGTGGCGGAGCCTGAATCCCCCGCCGAGGTCGTGGGGGTCTTCCTCCACGCCCTTGCCACCTGTTGCTGAGGCCGCCCGTGCTGCTGGATGCCCTTGAAGTTGTCCTCGTGCGGACGCGCTTTCCTGAAAATATCGGCATGGCGGCGCGGGCCTGCGCCAACATGGGCTGCGGGCGCCTCTGCCTGGTGGCGCCCGAGCGCTGGGAAAGGGAAAAGGCGCGGCCGCTGGCCACGCCCAAGGGGCTGCCCGTGCTGGAAAGCGTCCGCGTGGCCCCGAGCCTGGCGGAGGCCGTGGCCGGGAGCAGCCTCGTCATGGGAACCACCGCGCGCCTCGGCGGCTGGCGCAGGAGCGTCCTCGCCGCCGATCAGGCGGGGGCCGTCGCGGCCGGGGCCCTGCGCGCCGGGGAGCGCGTCTCGCTGGTATTCGGCTCCGAGGACAGGGGCCTTTCCAATGAGGAACTGCTCCTGTGCCAGCGGCTTGTCACCATTCCCACGGCCGGGGAGGCAAGCTCGCTCAACCTGGCGCAGGCCGTGCTCATCCTCCTGTATGAATGCAGCCGCGCGCTTCGCGGCGCAAGCGCCCGCAACTGTACGGACTGCGCGGAAGCGCCGGAACCCGCGCAAAAAGCCGGAAGCGGCGCCCGCCGTATCACCGGCGCCGAGCAGGAGCGCCTGCTCGAAGCCTTCAAGGCCATGCTGCTCACGCTGGACGTGCTGCACGGCGACAACCCGGACTATTTTCTCCTGCCGTGGCGCAGGCTTTTCGGGCGCGCGGGCCTGCGGCGGCATGAATATGACGCGCTCATGGGCCTTTGCCGCCAGGTGCGCAACAAGCTCGGCCGAAAAGAGTCGGGCGATTAGCGCGGGGCGCCGCCTTCCCTACGCGCCACCCCCCCCGGACATTGGCTCAGACATTGAACAGGAAGTGCATGACGTCGCCGTCCTGCACCACATAGTCCTTCCCCTCCACGCGCAGGACGCCGTCCGCGCGGCAGGCGGCCTCGCTCGCGTGGCTCATGTAGTCGTCGTAGGAAATGACCTCGGCGCGGATGAAGCCCCGCTCGAAGTCCGTATGGATGACGCCCGCGGCCTGCGGGGCCTTCCAGCCCTTGTGGATGGTCCAGGCGCGCACCTCGTCGGGCCCGGCGGTGAAGTAGCTCGAGAGGCCGAGCGTGGCATAGCCCGTGCGGATGATGCGGCCGAGGCCGTTCTCCGGGACGCCATAGGAGGCCAGAAGTTCCGCCTGCTCCTCCTCGGGGAGGCCCTGCAGTTCCTCCTCAAGGCGCGCGCAGATGCGGGCAAAGCCCGCGCCCCGGGCCTCGGCGAGCTCGCGCAGCTTTTCGGAGTGCTCGTTGCCCTCGGCCATGCTCTCCTCATCTACATTGGCGCAGTAGATGACGGGCTTGGCCGTGAGCAGGCCGAGCTCGCGCCAGGTGCCGAGGAAGGGGTCGCCCGCTTCAGGCAGGGGAAAGGTGGAGGCAGGTTTTCCGGCATTGAGGTGCGCGAGCAAGGCTTCCAGCATCTCCACCTGCGCCTTGGCCTCCTTGCTGCCCTTGGCGGCCTTGCGCTGGCGCTCGAGGCGCTTTTCCACGGTTTCGAGGTCCGCCAGGAGAAGTTCGGTCTCGATGGTCTCCACGTCGCGCAGCGGGTCCACGCTGCCGTCCACATGGACGATGTTCTCGTCCTCGAAGCAGCGCGCCACCTGCACGATGGCCGCGCACTCGCGGATATTGCCGAGGAACTGGTTGCCCAGGCCCTCGCCCTTGCTGGCCCCGCGCACGAGGCCCGCAATGTCGATGAAGTCCACCTGCGCGTGAATGGTGCGCTCGGGCGTGACCTTGCGCGAAAGCGCGTCCACCCGCGCGTCCGGCACGGCCACGGTCGCCTTGTTGGGCTCGATGGTGCAGAAGGGATAGTTGGCCGCCTGCGCGTTCTGGGCCCGCGTCAGCGCGTTGAAAAGCGTGGATTTGCCCACATTGGGCAGGCCGACGATACCGATGCTCAGTGCCATGACGACTCCTGTGGCTGCTTGCGTTTCCGGCCCCTTGGTTAGGGAAAGAATCCCCCCCTGTCAATGTCGGGGACGCGCGGAAGGAGCGCCGGCCCGTAGCCGCGGCAGCAGCGCGCTTGCAATCGGCGCGGCCTCGGGTATGCTGGGGACGCTCCGGGAAAGCCCGGCGCTGGAAGGATGTGTCCATGCCTTTTGCCTATCCGCTCTTTCTTTCCCTTGAGGGGGAACATTGCCTGGTGGTGGGCCTTGGCGAGGTGGGCCTGCGCAAGCTCGCCGGGCTGCTCGCCGCAGGCGTGGGCTCGGTGCTCTCGCTGGACGCGGGACAGGCGGAAGCAGCGCCCGAAAGCGCGCCGGACCCCGAAGCCGCGCGCCTGCTGGCGGACCCGCGCGTGCGCGTAGAGCGCAGACCCTGCACGGAGGCGGACATTGCACCCTGCCGCCTGGTTTTTGCCGCCACCAGTGATGCCTGCGAAAATGCGCGCATTGCCGCCCTGTGCCGCGAGGCGCGGGTGCTCTGCAACTGCGCGAGCGACCCGGCACTGGGCCAGTTTGCCGTGCCCGCCGTGGCGCGCTCAGGGGAGCTTTGCGCCGCGCTTTCCACGGGCGGGGCGAGCCCGGCGCTCGCGCGCAACCTGCGCCGGGAACTGGAAGGCTGGCTTGAGCCCAGGGCGGCGCTGGCGCACTTTCTCGGTCGGCTGCGGCCCCTTGTCCTTGCCATGAAACTGGATACGCGGCACAATACTCAACTGTTCCGCAAGGTGGCGACCTCGCCTTTGGGAGACTGGCTCGCCGCGGGCGAGCTTGACCGCTGCCGCCGCTGGCTTGAGCGGGAGCTTGCGCCCGCGTTGGCGGCCCGCGCCATCCCCCTGCTGGAGAGCCGCCTCCGCACCGTCCCCGACGGAGAAACACATGAGTCTTGCTGACCTTCTCGCGCCCCAAGCCTCCACGGCCCTCACCCTGGCGGCCTATGCGCTCGCGGGCGCGGTGGGCCTTGGGGGGATGCTCAGCCGCCGCGCGAGCCTTCGCCGCGCCGCCTGCTGGCTCGACGTGGCGGCCTTCGCCTGCCAGACCCTGCTGCTCGCGCTGGGCGCGCACGCCGGCCATCCCGAGGGCCTGACGCTGGGCGCGTATCTCCAGATGCTCGCCTGGTTCGTGCTCCTCTGCGGTATCGGGCTCTGGGCGCGCTTCCGGCAGGAGGCGCCGCTCATTTTCGCCGCGCTTTTGGGGCTCATCCTCTTTCTCATGTCAACGCCGTGGCTGGAGGATGCGGTGCCCCTGCCGCCATCGCTGCGCGGGCCCTTTTTCGCCCTGCATATCGGCGCGCTCTTCCTGAGCCTCGGGCTGCTCGCGCTGGCTTTCGCCGCGGGCGCGCTCTTCCTGTTCCTTGAGCGGCGCATCAAGAGCAAGCAGCGCATGGGCGGCATCTGGCAGGATATGCCCGCGCTCGCCATTCTCGACAAAATCAACGCCATCTGCGCGCTCACGGCCTTTCCGCTCTATACCCTCGGCATCGTGGCCGGGCTGTTCTGGGCGCGCCCGGTCTTCGGGGGCACGCTCACGGGCGACCCCAAGGAAGTGGTGAGCCTCCTCGTATGGCTGCTTCTGGCCGTGCTCTTCCACAACCGCCTCGCCAGCGGCTGGAAGGGCCGCAAGCCCGCGCGCCTCGCCGTATTCATCTTTCTGCTCTCGGTCTTTTCGCTCGTGGTGGTCAATGTGTTCATGGAAACGCAGCACGCCTTTTTGCGCGGATAGGCAGGGCGTATGCGGCACGATATCGTTCTTGTGGGCCTGAACCACCGCACAGCCGGCGTGGACGTGCGCGAGCGCTTCGCGCTGGCCGAGCACTGCGCGCCCGACACCTGGGCCGTGCCCACGGCCGACGCACTCAGCGAGGCGCTTATCCTCTCCACCTGTAACCGCGTGGAGCTTGTGGGCGTGGGCGCGGACAGCGCCACCGTGCGCGACCACCTCTTGCGCTCCTGGGCGGGGGCGCGCGATGCCGAGCCCGAGGACCTCGCGCCCTACCTCTATGAATACACGGGCAACGAGGCCGTGCGGCACCTCTTTGCCGTGGCCTCCAGCCTCGATTCCATGGTGCTCGGCGAGCCGCAGATACTGGGGCAGCTCAAGCAGGCCTACCGCCGCTCCGTGGAGAGCCGCGCCACGGGCGTCATCCTCAACCGCCTGCTGCACAAGGCCTTTTCCGTGGCCAAGCGCGTCCGCACCGAGACCGCGGTGGCCGCCAACGCCGTTTCCATCAGCTATGCCGCCGTGGAGCTCGCGCGGCGCATTTTCGGCGACATGCCGAGCCACCGGGCGCTCCTCGTGGGCGCGGGCGAAATGGCGGAACTGGCGGCCATGCACCTGCTCCAGGCAGGCATCGACGAAATCGTCGTCGTCAACCGCACCCGCGAGCGCGCCGTGGAGCTTGCCGGCCGCTTCCACGGACGGGCCGCGGGCTTTGAGGAGCTTCCCGCGCGCATTGCCGAGGCCGACATCGTCATCACCTCCACGGGCTCGCCGGAACCCATCCTTCGCGCGCGCGACCTGCGCGCCGTGCTCAAGTCACGCAAGAACCGGCCCATGTTCTTCATCGACATCGCCGTGCCGCGCGACATTGACCCGGACGTCAACGGCCTTGATAACGTGTATCTCTACGACATCGACGATTTACGCGAAGTGGTGGAGGAAAACCTCGCCGGCCGCCGCGAGGAGGCCGCCAAGGCCGGCGCCATCCTCGACGAGGAAGTGACGCTCTTTTCCCGCTGGCTGGAAAGCCTCGAGAGCCAGCCCACCATCGTGGAGCTCGTGCGCCGCGGCGAGCGCGTGGCCGAGGAGGAACTGGCGCGGACCCTCAAGCGCCTGGGGCCGCTGGACGAGAACCAGCGCGCCGCCCTCACGGCCATGGCCCACGCCATCGCGCACAAGCTCAACCACGCGCCCATCATGTTCCTCAAGGAGGACGGCATGGCCCGCGAGGGCGCGCCCGCCCGCGTCAATCTGGTGCGCCGTGTCTTTGCCCTCGACGCCCCTCCGGGACGCCACGGCCGCGGAGCCTGAGACATGTGCGCCGAGTCCGGGGCGCCCTTTCCCCCTTCCCTGCCGACACTTCAGCAACTCAGCCCGGCGCATGCCCGCCTGTGCCTTGGCATTGAGCGCTTCTGCCGTGGCGCGCTCGGCCTTGCGCCCGGCTCCCGCCTTGTGCTCGCGCTCTCCGGCGGAGCGGATTCCACCGCGCTCGCCCTCCTGATGCGCCTGCTGGCGCCGCGGCTCACACTCTCGCTCTTTGCCCTCAGCGTGGACCACCAGCTTCGGCCGGAAAGCGCGGCGGATGCCCGCCATGTGGCGGCGCTTTGCCGCTGGCTCGGCATCCCCTGCCGCGTGCGGGGGAAGGACGTGGCCGCCTGCGCGAGGGGCTGGGGCTGCGGCCTCGAAGATGCGGGACGGAAGGTGCGCTACGCGCTTCTGGAAGAGGAACGCAAGGCCGTGAACGCAGACTGGATCGTGCTCGGCCACCATGCCGGAGACCTTGCCGAGGACGTGCTGCTTAGGCTCACGCGCGGGGCGGGGTGGCCCGGCCTCGCGGGCATGGCCGCAAAGGATGAGGGGAGGCGCCTGCTTCGGCCCCTGCTCTTTACGGAGCCCGAAGCCCTGCGCGGCCTTTTGCGCGCGCTCGGTATCCTCTGGCGGGAGGATGCGAGCAATCAGGACCGCACCTTCCGCCGCAACCGCCTGCGCCATGCGGTGCTGCCCCAGCTGCGGCGGGAAAATCCGGCGCTGGACAGGAGCATCGTCACCCTGCACCAGCTGGGGGAGCTGGACGGCGATTTCTGGGAAGAGTTGCTGGACGCGGCGCTCGACGCTCATCCCTGGCAGGAAGTGGAGGGCGACGATGGACCTGGCCTGCTGCTGCCGCGGGCTCTCCTGCGGGGCCTGCATCCGGCGGCGAGGCTGCGCCTCTATGTGCGGGCCCTGCGCGCGCTGGGGCAGGCGTCAGGGGCGCAGGGCCAGGCACGCGGCGCAACCCTGCTTGCGCTGGATGAAGCCTTGCGCGAGGGCCGGGCCAATACATACTTTCAGCTTCCGGGCGGAATGGAGGCCACGCTCCGGCGCGGGAGCATCACTTTCAAAAAATCCGCTCACTCCCCGCGCAGCAGGGCGAGACCGGCCTCGGTCACGCCCTCCACATCCAGGCCCTGAAGCCCGCGCAGCTCGGCCTGCGTTCCGTGCTCCACAAAGGCGTCGTCAAGCCCAAGGCGGCGGATGCGCTGGCCGCGCAGAAGCCCGGCATCGCTGAGAAATTCCAGCGCGGCCGAGGCAAAGCCCCCGGCCCGCGCGCCTTCCTCCACAAAGAGCAGGCGGTCGAAGTTGCGCGCCAGCTCCGCCAGCTGCTCCTCGGGGAGCGGCTTGAGCCACACCGGGTCAAAAACCAGCGGGCGCGTGCCCGTCTCGGCCTCGATGCGGGCCGCGGCTTCAAGCGCCGTGTGCGCGCAGGGCCCCGCCGCAATGATGGCGAGCCCCTCGCCTTCGCACAGCACTTCGCCCCGGCCTTCGGGGAGCAGGCGCGGGGGTCCCTGCCGCTCCACCCCCACGCCCGCGCCCCGCGGATAGCGCACCGCGCAGGGGCCTTCCACGGCAAGCGCGGTTTTCAGCGCGTGCCGCAGCATGTCCTCGTCACGCGGGGCCAGAAGCCGCATATTGGGCACATGCCGCAGATAGGCGATGTCAAAGGCTCCGTGATGCGTGGCGCCGTCCGCGCCCACAAGGCCCGCCCGGTCGATGCAGAAGGTGACGGGCAGGTTCTGGAGGCAGACATCGTGCACCACCTGGTCATAACCGCGCTGGAGAAAGGTGGAATAAATGGCGAGCACCGGCCGGAAGCCCTGGCTCGCAAGCCCGGCGGCGAAGGTGACGGCGTGCTGCTCGCAGATGCCGGTATCCACAAAGCGGTCGGGAAAGCGCGCGCGGAACTTGTCCGTGCCCGTGCCCTCGGGCATGGCGGCCGTGATGGCGATGATGCGCTCATCCTCCGCCGCGAGCTCCACCAGCGTGTCGCCGAAAACGCTGGTAAAGGCCGGCGGGGCTTTTTTCCCGGCCGGGGCCAGGGCCTCGCCTGTCTCCGGGCTGAACAGGCCCACGCCGTGGAAGCGCGTGGGGTCGCTTTCGGCCGGGGCATAGCCCTTGCCCTTGCGGGTGCGCACATGGAGGAGCACCGGGCCGTCCTCCACGGCCGCGGCCATTTGCAGGTGACGGCGCAAGGCCGGGATGTCGTGGCCGTCCACGGGCCCGATATAGGTGAAGCGGAAGGCCTCGAACAGCATTCCCGGTGTGAAGAAGGATTTGAAGCTCCACTCGCCGCGCATGGCGTAAATGGCGAGCTTCTGGCCGATACGCGGGATGCTGCGCAAAAAGCGGAGCACCTCGCGCCGTGTCTGACGCACCCAGCGGCTCGACAGGGTACGGCTCAAAAAGAGCGAGAGCGCGCCCACATTGGGCGAAATGGACATTTCATTGTCGTTGAGCACCACGATGAGCCGGCGCCCCATGTGCCCCGCGAGATTGAGCCCCTCGAAGGCCTCGCCGCCCGTGAGCGAGCCGTCGCCGATGACCGCGATGACATGGTGCCTAAGCCCCGCGAGGTCGCGCGCCTGCGCCATGCCGAGCGCCGCGGAAATGGAGGTGGAGGAGTGCCCCACCCCGAAATGGTCATAGGGGCTTTCGCCGGGGCGCGGAAAACCGGAAATGCCGCCGAGGCGCCTGAGGCTCCCGAACTCGGCGGCGCGCCCCGTGAGCAGCTTGTGGGCATAGGCCTGATGGCCCACGTCCCAGATGAGCTTGTCGCGGTTGAGGTCAAACTCCGAGAGCAGGGCCAGCGTCAGCTCCACCACGCCCAGAGACGGCGCAAGATGGCCGCCGTTGGCCGCCACCGTGGCGATGATGCGCTCGCGCACTTCCGAGGCGAGGCGCGCAAGCTCGGCGTCGGGAAGGCCCACCAGCTGGGCGGGGTCGCTGATATCCCCAAGCCGGAGACCACGGGCCGGAGCGTCCTTGGCCATGTCAGCAGGCCCGGCTCACGGTGTAGTCGGCGAGGGCGCGCAGGAAGGCGGCCTCCTGCCCGGTGAAGGGCGCGAGCGCCGCCTTGGCCCGCGCGGCCTGGGCCTGCGCCAGTTCCCGGCTTTGCTCAAGGCCCACCATGGAGGGATAGGTGTTCTTGCCCTGCGCCGCGTCGCTCCCCGCGGGCTTACCGAGCACGGCGGTATCCGCGGTGACATCGAGGATGTCGTCCGCTATCTGGAAGGCCATGCCCAGCGCCGCGCCATATTCGCCGATGGCGTCGATGACCACCGTATCCGCCCCGGCGAGCAGCGCCCCGCACACGCAGGACGCCCGCAGGAGCGCCCCGGTTTTCATGGCGTGCATGGTCTGGAGCTCCTCAAGGCTGATGGAGGGACGGCCGGTGTGAATCATGTCCCATTCCTGGCCGCCCACCATGCCGGACGAGCCCGCGGCCATGGCGATCTCCGCAATGGCGGCGAGCAGCGGCTGCGCCGGTACGCGCGCACGGCACATGCAGCCGAAGGCGTCGGTGAGCAGGCCGTCGCCCGCAAGGATGGCCGTGGCCTCGTCAAAGGCCTTGTGGTTGGAGGGTTTGCCGCGGCGCAAATCGTCATCGTCCATGGCCGGAAGATCGTCATGGATGAGCGAATAGGTGTGGATCATCTCGATGGCCCCGGCGAAGGGCAGCATCCGCACTTCCTCAAGGCCGCAGAGCTCCGCGCAGCTGATACAGAGCACGGGCCGGATGCGCTTGCCACCGGCCTGGAGGCTGTAGAGCATGGCCTCGCGCAACCTCGGGGGCATTTCGCGGTCATCGAGGCAGGTGGCGAGCCAGAGCTCCACGGCCACGCCGCGGCGCTTGAGCAGTTCCTTCATGGACGCCAGGTCCATGACCTCCGGCATGTGCGGTCTGTGTTCGGGGGCTGTCATGCGCCTTCCTCCTCTTCGTCAGCTTCCGCGTCGGTGAAGGGCGCGGCCTCCCCCTCCTGCCAGACGGAAATTTCGTGGCGCGCCTTTTCGAGCTGCTCGCGGCAAAAACGCGCAAGGCCTGCCCCTTCCTTGTAGAGGGCGATGCCCTTTTCGAGCGGCTGTTCGCCTTCCTCCAGGGCCGCGACGATTTCCTGGAGGCGCGTCATGGCCTCCTCAAAGCGCAGCGCTTTCTTGCCCTTCATCGCTTCTCGCCTCCTGCGGGCGCGGCCCCCTGTTTCCCCTGTTCCGCGGGCGCGAGCAGGGGTTGCGGGTCCACCGATTCCCCCTGCACCACAAGGCCGAGGTGCAGGTGCGGCCCGGTCACGCGCCCGGTGGCGCCCACAAGGCCGATGACCTGGCCGCGCTCCACATGCTCGCCGGGCTGGACCAGCGGCTTCGACATATGCAGGTAGGAGCTGAACACGCCGTTGCCGTGATTGATATAGACCGCATTGCCGGAAAAATACAGGTTGTCCACCAGGGCGACCACGCCGTCGGCGCAGGCGCGGATGGGCGAACCCTCCGCGCCGCGCAGGTCAAGGCCGCGATGCATCCCGCGCGGCTGGCCGTTGAACACGCGCTTCAGGCCGAACAGGCTCGAGACCGAGCCGGGCACGGGGCGGTCCAGCGGCAGCGCCCACAGCTGCTCGTCGAGGGGCTGGGCCAGGGCCGCGGCGACCTTTTGGCGGTCGCGCTTGATGCGCGCGGTCTGTTCCGGCGGCGGGGCCACATATTTTCTGTCCACGGTGAGGCGCTGCACCGGGCGCTTGCGGTCAAAAAGGCGCACCTCGCGCGAGCTTTCGGGCTTCGGACATTTTTTGCCCGCGCACACGCCGAGGCTGAGGGCCTGCGCCTTTTCCTCCAGCGGCGCGGGGAGCAGTATCTCCGCCTGCCAGGTGCGGCCCTGCGGCCCCTCCTCCACTTCGCGGGCGGACACCACATGGCGCTTGCCGCGCCAGAAAAAGCTCACCGTGTCCACGGGCGCGTCGCAATTGAGCCGGGCCACGAAGGCGTCGCCACGGGCCACGCTTTCCGGCGCGGTGAGACGCAGAGCCTCCCCGGCCGGCGAGGCGGCCGCAGGGCCAGAAAGAAGGAGAGCAAGACCGAGGATAAAGCCAGGGACAGCGAGGCCACGGGCCGGCCGCAGGCGTCTCCGGCACGGCAACCCTTGGTGGAGTGTAGTCATGGGCGATTTCCTTTTTCTGCGTCAGGCGTGACAGCTTCCACGCGCGCGCTGAGGGCTCCGTCGGACAGGCGGGCGCGCACTTCGTCGCCGGGCGCGAAGTCCCTGACCGAGCGCGCAAGGGCCCCGTTTTCCGCGTAGAGCAGGGCATAGCCTCTTTGCAGCGGTTCCAGCGGGTCGCGCGCGGCGAGCCTGAGTTCCAGCTTTTCCAGCCGGGCGGCTCGGCTTGCGAGCAGGTCGGAAGCGGCGCGGCCAAGCCGCCCTTCAAGACTGGCGAGGCTTGCGCCGCACCCGGCGAGCCGCTGCGAAACAAGGCGCGGCAAGGCCGCGGCCAGCATTTCCAGCCGAAGCCCCTGCCCGCGCATGTCGCTAGCCGTAAAGGCGGTGCGCCGACGCCGTTCCAGGTCATCCAGCATACGCGCCTTCTCTTCCAGCCAGCGCCGCGTGGCCGCATCGAGGGCTGCCAGCAGCCCACCAAGCCGCTCCCCGAGGCGCTCCAGCCGCCGCGCCGGGGAGGCCCAGGCGAGCCCGCGCTCCAACAGGCGCAGCCTGTGCTCCTCCCGCTCCAGCCTTTGCTCAAGCGCGCGTGTGAGCGCCATTTCCAGGTCGTCCACGCGCTGAAGCAGCTCTGCCCGAAGCGGCCAGAGGAGCTGCGCCGCATGGGAGGGCGTGGCAGCCCGCCTGTCCGCCGTCAGGTCGGCGAGGCTCACGTCCACCTCATGTCCGATGCCCGCCAGCACGGGCAGCCCGGAATGGAAGATGGCCTCGGCCACGGGCGGCTCGTTGAAGGCCCAGAGGTCCTCCAGCGAGCCGCCGCCGCGGATGAGGACGATGACCTCGGCCCAACCTTGCGCATTGGCCTCCTGCAGGGCTGCCACGATTTCCGGCACGGCCCGCGGCCCCTGCACGGGGACCGGGAAAAGCCGGATTTCGGAAGCGCAGCCGCGCATGGCGGCAAGCTCAAGAAAATCGTGGATGGCAGCGCCATGCGGCGACGTGACGAGGGCCACGCGGCGCGGGTTCCACGGAAGCTCGCGCTTGCGCTCCTGCGCGAAATAGCCCGCCGCGGCGAGCCTGCGCTTGCGCTCCTCAAAGGCCTGGGCCAGCAGGCCGGCCCCGGCGGGCTGCACGAGCTCCACCACCAGCTGGTACTGGCCGCGCGGCGCATAGACGCTGACCCGGCCCGCGCAGAGAAGCTCCAGCCCGTTTGCAAGCGCTTCCAGCGGCGAAGGCCGCGGACCATCAAAGACCTCGCCTGTGAGCGGGTCAAAGGTGTGCGCCTCGCGCTGGCGGCTCCTGAACCAGACGCACTGGAGCTGCGCCTCGGCATCCTTGAGGCTGAAATAGACATGCCCCGAGGCCGGGCGCGAAAGGTTGCTCACCTCGCCGCGCACCCAGACAAAGGGATAGCGGGTCTCCAGCGTGCGGCGCAGGCGCTCGGTGAGGGCGCGGACAGTAAGGATGCCCTCGGGCGTCACGCCGTCCGCGGGCGCTTCTTCAGGGAAGGGCTGAGCCCACCCTTCCCTGCCGGCCTGTCCCGTGTCGTCGCCCCACATGTGCCGCACCTGAAAGCCGCCGCAAGGTCCGCGTCAGGAGCGGGCCTTCCACCCCTCGCGCACGCTCGCGGCCCAGGCGGAAAAGGCCTCCGCAAAGCCATCGAGCGGCAGCTCGGCCTTCTCGCCGCTCCTGCGGTCCTTGGCCTCCACCACGCCACGGGCGAGGCTCTTGCCGCCCAGCACGAGCTGGAGCGGGATGCCCAGCAAATCGGCATCCTTGAACTTGACGCCCGGCCGCTCCTCCCGGTCATCGAGCAGCGTATCCACGCCCTGTTTTTCCAGAATGGCATAGAGGGCTTCAGCCTCGGCCGTGACCTTTTCGTCGCGCGGGTCGAGATTGAGGAGGATGCAATCGAAGGGGGCCACCGGCGGCGGAAAGACGATGCCGCCGTCATCATGGTTCTGCTCGATGGCGGCCGCGGCCACGCGCGAGACGCCGATGCCGTAGCAGCCCATGATCATGAGCTTTTCCTTGCCGTTCTCGTCGAGGAACGCGGCGTGCATACTCGAGCTGTACTTGAGGCCGAGCATGAAGATGTGCCCCACCTCGATGCCCCGGGTGAGCGTGAGGCGGCCGCCGCAGCGCGGGCAGGCGTCCCCCTCCACAACCTCGCGCAGGTCCGCCCAGGCGGTGACGCTGGCGTCACGGTTCAAATCCACATGCTGCAGGTGCGTGTCGCCCTTGTTGGCCCCGGTGACATAATCCGTGCCGCCCTGGAGCTCGAGGTCCGCATAGATGGGGAGCTTGAGGCCCACGGGCCCGGCGAAGCCCAGCGGGGCCTGGGTGAGGGCCTCCACGGCCGCGGAAGTGGCGAGCTCCACCTCCTGCGCCTTGAGGAGGTTCTTGAGCTTGACGGGATTGACCTCCCTGTCGCCGCGCACGAGCACGGCCACGGTCTCGCCGTCCACGCTGAAGAGCATGGTCTTGACAAGCTGCTTCGGCGAGATGCCGAGCATGGCCGTCACTTCCTCCACCGTATGCGCGCCCGGCGTGGGCACGGGCTTCATGTCCGGGCAGGCGTCGGTGCAGACCTCGCCTTTCCACACGGCCTCTGCGCGCTCGAGGTTGGCCGCGTAGTCGCAGGAATCGCACACCGCGATGGTGTCCTCGCCCGTATCGGCGAGCACCATGAACTCATGCGAGAAATTGCCGCCGATGGAGCCCGTGTCCGCCTCCACGGCGCGGAAGCGCAGGCCGAGGCGCGTGAAGATGCGCACATAGGCGTCGTACATGAGCTGGTAGCTCTTCTGCGCGCCCTCCATGTCCGCATCGAAGGAATAGGCGTCCTTCATGAGGAATTCGCGGCCGCGCATGAGGCCGAAGCGCGGTCGTATCTCGTCACGGAACTTGGTCTGGATTTGGTAGAGGCGCACCGGGAGCTGCCTGTAGGAGCGCACTTCGCCGCGCACCAGGTCGGTGATGACCTCCTCGTGCGTGGGGCCGAGGCAGTATTCGCGGTCATTGCGGTCGCGGAAGCGGAGGAGTTCCTTGCCGTAATGCTCCCAGCGGCCGGTCTCCTTCCAGAGGTCCGCGGGCTGCACCATGGGCAGCAGCAGTTCCTGGAAGCCCGCGGCGGCCATTTCCTCGCGGATGACGTCGGCAATCTTGGTGATGACCTTGAGCCCCAGCGGCAGGTAGATATAGAGCCCGGAGGTGAGGCGCCGCACCATGCCGGCGCGCAGCAGGAGCTTGTGGCTTATCACCTCGGCGTCGGCCGGGCTTTCCTTGAGCGTGGGGATGTAGCAGGAGCTGAAACGCATGGCTGTCCTTTGCAAAATGGCGGGTGAATGAACGAACGGGAAAGGCTCAGGCCCTCCCGGCGCCGGCCGGTATGTCGTCGCCGTCGAGGAGCTTCTGGAGCTCTTCCATGAATGCCGCAAGCAGGGCCTCCTGGCCGCGCGCCACGCGCACGACTTCGCCCTTGCGGAAAATGATGCCCTTGTCGCGGCCGCCCGCGAGGCCGATGTCCGCCTCGCGCGCCTCGCCGGGGCCATTGACCACGCAGCCCATGACGGCGACCTTGATGGGTGCGGTGGTAGTAGCGAGGCGTTCCTCCACGGCGCGCAAAAGGGCGAAAAGGTCGATCTCCGTGCGGCCGCAGGTGGGGCAGGAGATGAGCTCCGGCCCGCGGGAGCGCAGCCCCAGCGAGCGCAAAATCTCCCAGGCCACGGCCACTTCCTCCACCGGGTCGGCCGTGAGGGAGACGCGCAGGGTGTCGCCGATGCCCTCATGGAGGAGGATGCCGAGCCCCACGGAGGACTTCACCGTCCCGCGCATGGANCCGCCCGCCTCGGTGACGCCGATGTGCAGGGGACAGTCGCAGGCCGCGCGCATCAGCCGATAGGCGGCGATGGTGTCCAGCACCGAGGAGGACTTGAGCGAAATCTTGACGTCGTAAAANCCNCGGCGCTCGAGAAGGCGCAAATGGCCGAGCGCNCTTTCCACCAGGGCTTCGGGGNGCGGGCCGCCGAAGCGCTCGAGCAGCGGCTTTTCCAGCGAACCGCCGTTGACGCCGATGCGCACCACNGCCCCGTGGGCCTTGGCCGCGTCCACCACGCGGTCCACATGGGCGGCCGGGCCGATATTGCCGGGATTGATGCGCAGGCCCTCGAGGCCCGCCTCNAGGGCNGCGACGGCGAGGCGATGGTCGAAATGGATGTCCGCGATGAGCGGCACGGGCGAGCCGGCGCGGATGGCGGGGAGCGCCTTCACCGCCGCCTCGTCGGGCACGGCCACGCGCACGGCCTCGCAGCCCGCTNCCACGAGGCGGCGTATCTGGGCGATTGTCGCCTCAGCGTCGCGGGTGTCCGTATTGGTCATGCTTTGCACCATCACCGGCGCACCGCCGCCAATACGCAAGCTGCCGAGCCGCANCTGGCGGCTGCTCGCGCCCATAGCGCCCCCTCAATCCCGGCAAAGCGGAAAATCCTGCCGCAAGCGCAGGNNNGTCCGCGGGTCGGNCGCCTCACGGCTCNCCCTCNCGCGCGTCAAAAATCCTGCGCCGGCCATTGACAAAGCTGAAATCTACGCTATTTCCGGGGGCAAGCCAAGTCAATTTCTGGAATATATCTTGCAAATGTTTTTGCGGGAANTTCTCCCGGCAGGAATGGCCCTCGCACGGCCTCAAGTTTCCCGCCGGGNCGCCGATAGAACGAATGAGCCTGTCCCGGCCACGGAGAGGTCCGTATGAAGAATCCTTTACGTCTTGCGCTCNTNAGCGTTTTCCTGCTCGCCGTCCTTGGCGGCTGCAGCACCAGNGGGACGGCCAATGACCCCGGCTATGTGGATGCCGTGGAAATCAAGCTCAAGTGCCGCGAGCTCGCCGACCANATGCTCGCCACCGTGCCCAATGACGCGCTGCAGGGCTTTGTGGCCATGCCCACTTCCTTTGTGGATGAAAACAACACCTCCACGTCTTCGCCGCTCGGCCGCCTCATGGCGGAATCCATGTTTTACGANTTCAACCAGCGCGGCTTTCCCACGCGGGAATACCGCCTGACCGGGAAAATCTCCGTGGTGGGCGGCCGCGACGACCTCGCCCTCGTCGCNAACCAGGTGGTCCCCTACGAGGGGCAGAAGTGGGCCGCGCTCGTGGTCGGCACCTATTATGTNGACAAGGACGCGACCTTCGTCAACGTGCGCCTGGTGCGGGCTTCGGACGGCCTTGTGCTGCGCACGGGCGAGCTTGTGCTCGTCAATACGCCGGTGGTTGTCCGCATGGGCAAAAGCGACCCGCCGGCCGTGCCCGTGGCNTCNGCNCCGGCCCAGCCCGCGGGCCCGCGCATCAACGGCGGCCTGTACGGGCCGCTGACCTCCCCGGCGGATTCGCTGAAGAGCGGCACCGTGAGGATCGTCCAGGGCAAGTGATACGCAAACACCAGCCAGAACTTCGGGAAGTCGCCATGCGAAAGCTCCTCCCCGCTTTTCTTGTGGCGCTGCTCGCACTCCCTCTCTGGGGCTGCGGCGCGCACGACAACCGCATCGAGCGCGGGCCCAACATCAGTTGGGACTATGTGGAACAGGGCCGGGAATACCGTGANCAGGGCCGCTTCGAGCTCGCCAGGCAAAGCTATGCGCTGGCCCTTTCCACCTGCCGCAACGATGCGGACCTCGCCATCATCAAACGCGAACTCGCCAGTGTGGAGCTTGAAATCCGCACCATGCGCTGAGGTATCTTCATGGCCCGTCTTGTCATCGTCATCCTCGTTCTCGCCGTNNTGCTCTTCCCCCTGGCCGCGGCCGCGGGCAATGTGCCCCGCGCCGGGGAGGACATCGCCGAACAGCTCGATGAGCAGCTCATGATGCGCTATGCCGGCTCAAGCCCGGACATGAGCAAGAAGGAATTGCAGGCGCTCGCGCGCTCGCGCATCCTCATCATGGGCACCACCCCGGCCAATATCAACAACCTCGAGCAGGCCAACCCGCTGGCCCGCCAGATGCTGGAGGAAGTCTCCAGCGACCTCGTGAACATGGGCTACCGCTACGAGGAACTGCGCCGCGGCAAGGACATCCGCTTCGACAAGCGCACCGGGGAATTCATCCTCACACGCGACGTGCGCAAGCTCGCCAGCCGCAACGGCGTTGGACAGGCCATCCTCGCCGGGACCTATGTGGTGAGCGGCGGGCAGGTGCGCTTCACCATGAGCCTTATCTCCGTGGCCACCAACGAGGTGCTCGCCAAGGGCATGGGCACTGTCCCCATCACGCCGGACCTCGCGCCGCTCCTGCAGGAGAACATGCCCGCGGGCAGCGGCCTCAAGCCCAGCGTCTATACGCGCCTGCAGTAAGCCACGGCCGCGCCGCTCCTTCGCTTGTCTCACGCGGGCGCATGGACTACCATGCGCCTGCGGCGTCATTTAACGGCCTGAGTAATGGCCTGATGGCCGGAGCTTCCGGCCCGATCCTGCGGTTGCGAGTGCCCGATGGCGAAATTCCTTGTTGTGCAGGCGGCGCGCTTTGGCGACCTTGTCCAGAGCAAGCGGCTCATCCTCACCCTGCGGGAGCGGGGCGAGGTGCATCTTGCCGTGGATGGCGGCCTCGTCCCGCTGGCGCGCCTGCTCTATCCCGGCCTCGCCGTGCACGGTGTGGCCTTTCACGGGCACGACGGGGCAGCGGCCGAGGCCCGGAACCTGGGCGCCTTTGCCGAATTGCGCGCCCTTGCGCCCGATTTGGTCTACAACTGTAATTTTTCCGGCCTGACAGGGGCGATCTGCCGCCTCTTCCCGCCCGAAACCGTCATTGGCTATCGCCCGGCCCCGGTGTCCGACGGGGGGCTTCTGCGCTCCCCCTGGGCGCGGCTCGCCTTCCAGTTGAGCCGCAGGCGGCGCCTCTCGCCCCTCAATCTCGTGGACTTCTGGGGCTGGTTTGCGCAAGCCCCCATAGCACCCGAGCGCGTCAACCCCGAGGCAAAGCCGGGCGGCCGCGGCCTCGGCGTGGCGCTCTCCGGGCGGGAGGCACGCCGCTCCCTTCCCGTGCCCCTGCTGGCGGAAGTGGTAAAAACGGTCTCTGGCGTGTTCGGCGCCCCGCGCATCTTCCTGCTCGGGAGCAGCGCCGAGCGCCCCGCCGCGCACAAGCTGCTGCGGCAGCTGCCGCCGAAGCTGGCCGCGCAGACCGAGGACCTCAGCGGCAAGACGGACTGGGAGGGCCTTGTGGCGGCCGTGAGCGGGCTCGACCTGCTCGTCACGCCGGACACGGGCCTCATGCACCTGGCGGCGCATCTCGGGACGCCCGTGCTGGCCTTTTTCCTTTCCTCCGCGTGGTGTCACGAGACGGGCCCCTACGGCCTCGGACATACCATCTGGCAGGCGGCGACGCCCTGCGCCCCCTGCCTGGAATCGGCCCCCTGCCCGCATAATGTGGCCTGCCTTGAGCTGTTTCAGGATGCGTCCTTTGCGCGGCTGCTCGCGCGGTCGCTCGCAAGCTCCGAAGGCCACACCACACATGCCACGCCGCTCCCGGCGGGGCTGCAATGCTGGCTGAGCGGTCTCGACGGCCTTGGCGCGAAGTTGCGCCTTGTGGCGGGCGAAGACCCCGACGCCTTCCTGCGTGAGGGCGCGCGCGCCGTCCTCGCGGACTGGCTTGACCTTGCGCCAGGCGCCGTCACGGCCCCGAACCCCGAAAGCCGGGAACAGCGCGACGAACTCAGGCGCCTTCGCGAGTCCCTGCTGCCCGATGCCGAATGGATGTTGCCGCAAGGGAGGTACGCATGACATCCGAGCCCCTGCGTATTCTGGTGGTGCTTCCCATGTATGGCGGTTCGCTCCCCATCGGCCGCTATTGCGCGCGCGCCCTCACGGAGCTCGGGCATACGGTGCGCGTGTTCGACGCCCCGGCGCTGCATCCCGCCTTCACGGGCCTTTCGCGGCTGGACCTGACGCCGGCCCGCAAAAGCGCCCTCGAGGCCGACTTCCTCCAGGTGGTCGCCAAGGCCATCTGGGCCCAGGTGGAGGAGCTCGCGCCGCAGTTCGTGCTCGCGCTGGCGCAGGCCCCCATGAGCCACAGGCTGCTCCAGAAGCTGCGCCGCGCCGGGGTGCGCACGGCCATGTGGTTTGTGGAGGATTACCGCATCTTCACCTACTGGCAGGCCTATGCGCCGCTCTATGACCTGTTCGCGGTCATCCAGAAGGAGCCTTTCCTTGCCGAGCTCGCGGCCGTCGGCCAGCCCCACGCGCTCTACCTGCCGCTGGCGGCGCTCCCGGAATTTCACAGGCCGCTTGCCCTGAGTCCGGCCGAGCAGCGGGAATACGGCTCGGACATCGCCTTTCTCGGCGCGGGCTATCCCAACCGCAGGCTGGCCTTCCGGCCGCTGGCCGGGCGCGATTTCAAGATATGGGGCTCGGACTGGGAAGGGGAAAACCTGCTCGCGCGCAATATCCAGCGGGGGGGCAGCCGCATCAGCGAGGAGGAGAGCGTCAAAGTCTACAATGCCGCCAGGGTGAACCTCAACCTGCATTCCAGCGTGTCGGCAAAAGAGCTGGTGAGCCACGGGGATTTCGTCAATCCGCGCACCTTCGAGCTGGCGGCCATGGGCGCCTTCCAGCTGGTGGACCGCCGCTCGCTCATGGACGGCCTCTTCGCGCCGGACGAGCTCGCCACCTTTGACACTCCGGAGGAATTTTACCGCAAAATCGACCACTTCCTCGCCCACCCCGAGGAGCGCGAGGCCTATGTCCGCCGCGCCAGGGCGCGCGTGCTCGCCGAGCATACCTATGAGCAGCGCATGAAAACTCTGCTCGCGGCCATGGAGGACGCCTTCGGCCCGTGGCGGAAGGACGGGCGTGAGGAGGGGGCGCCCCCAATCCTTGACGCGCCCCTGCGGGAGGAGCTCGCGCGGCTCACCGCGAGCCTCGGCCTGCCGCCCCATGCGCCCTTCGAGGACGTTATGGACAGGCTCAGGCACCGCACAGGCCCGCTCAACGAACTGGAGACAAGCCTGCTCTTTCTGGACGAATGGCGCAAACAGTACCGGAAATAGCGGCCGCTAAAATCCCGTGAGGTCCAGATAATAGGGCAGCATGAAGCACATGGCGAGGACGAGGGCCACGGCCAATGTCACCCGGTGCCGCAGGGCCACGGCGCTCCGCCGCACCAGCGTCCAGAGCAGGACCGGGATGAGCCAGAGCAAAAGGCGCGTGCTCTCGAGAATGGCCTCCTGTGAGCTTATGCCCGGCCCCTCCAGGGCCTGGGACACCCGGATGACCGNGAAGGCCAGGATGACCAGCCAGAGCACGGCCCAGGCATTGCGCGCCCAGGCAACGCACCANGGAATCATGGCATTGTAGTAGTCGCGGCCGAAATCGTCGCGCTTGCGGCGGAAGGGCAGCCAGAGCGCGCCCGCGGCCGCGGGCAGCGCGATNAAAAGAGGCACGGTGCAGACGGCGGCNGTCCACAGCGGGGAGGAAAGATTCTCGGGCAGCAGGTTTTGCAGGCCCGCGCCGGAGGTGGCGTCGGGCAGCGCCAGTGCNGCCAGCAGGCGCGCCGTGCCGAGTACGGCCACGGCGGAAAAACAGCTTTGCGCNGCGCTGATCATGCCGATGGTGGCGTGGAGAATGGGCAGGTTTTTGAGAATGCGCCAGAGCGTGTAATAGACGCTGCTCAGCATGACGCCGAGACTCAGCAAAAGCCAGCTCATTTCAAGAAAATAGGCGCTCACGCTGCNGGGCACATAAATGCCGCGCGTGAAATGCAGCCAGACNCGGCCGCCGACCAGCAGTATCCAGCCCACCATCATGCCGAGGAAGGCGAGCTGGCGCGCGCATTTTTCAAAGGCGCTCCGACCCCGCGTATCGGCGAGGATGCGCGCCGTGGCCGAAATGAAGCCCATGCCCGCAAAGACAAAGAGCGCGGCCAGCGGCACNATGACGGAGAGGGCGTCAAAGGCCGTGCGCAGCCAGGGCCAGGCGGAAAGGATTTGTTCGAGGGCGTTCATGCGCAAGGGCTCCCGTGCCGCCTTGGGGCGTTGAGGGTTGGCGGAGCCGCCGTGCTCCGAAAGGCAGAAACCGCATCTTTCTTGCCCCAAAAATGCGNGGCCCGCAAGACTTCTTGAAATAACCGTCACNTTGGGGCACAAANNAAGGCGGAGGGCGGCAATGAAAAACTTCNTGAGCATCCCGGCCCTGGCNNTGGCCCTGGGCCTCATCGGCTGCGCGTCCACCGGNCAGGTGGACAAGCTGGAATCCACCAGCGAGACCAATACCAAGCTCTTACGGGAAAACGAGTTCCGGCTGCACCAGCTTGAGACGAGCATGGCCTCGCTCAATTCGCAGGTGGCGCAGCTCAATAATCGCGTCTACGAGGTCCGCACGCGCAANGGCAAAAAGACCTCCATGACCGTGGTNCCCATTGTGCCCCCCGCGGCCNCGACGGCCCCGGCAGCTACCGCCGGCNCGGCTCAGGCAGCCGCCGCGTCGGGCGCTCCGGCCCCGGCCACCGCCGCACAGGCGAGCCAGCCCACCAGCCGGGCCGAGGCTCTGTTGGCGCAGGCCCGCAGGGCCGCCGCCGAGCGCAACCAGGCTGCGCAAGCGACGCCCCAGGGCGCAGCCCCGTCCACAGCGCAAGCGGGGGCGACCGCTGCCGCCACGGGCGCGCAGGCTGCCGCCGCTGCCGGTCCCAAGGGCCGGATGATCGACCCCGCCGCCGCGCCGACACCCATCCCCGCCCCCACGCCGCGGGCCGCTGCTCCGACCCAGCGCGCACCCGCCGCCACGGCGAGCGCCGGAGCCTCCGGCAGCGTGGGGCGTCCGGTGGCCGGCCCCTCCGGCACACTGGCGGCACAGCCTGCCGCAANCCCCGCGGCCCTGCCGCCCCTGGACCTCCCGCCCACGACGCTCCCTGCAACGGCTTCGGCGCCAGCAGCGCAGACCGCGGGCAGCCAGCCGACCGCAGCCCCGAGGGCAAACGCCGTCACCGGCGCTGCGAGCACCGTGCCCGTACCCAGCATCCCCGCGTCCAGCCTCGCNCTGCCNCCCGAGCATCCGGGGCTCCCGCCCGTGGGCCAGCCNCTGACGTCCGAGCCCGGCGCGCCNCAAAAGGCTCTGGCAAGCCCGGCCNCGGCGCAGNCCGCCAGTCCCGCGCCCGCGGCCCGTGCAGCCTCCCCGCGCGGGGAGGAAGCCGCCTACAAGGCCGCGCTCAACGCCACCCTGGCCGGCAAGACGGACGAGGGCCTGCGGCTCTTCCANGACTTCCTTCAGGAATATCCCCACGGNCGCTACGCGGCCAATGCCGACTACTGGATTGGCGAGGGCCTTTACGCCCAGGGCAAGTACCACGAGGCTCTCGCCCAGTTCCAGAAGGTGAATGACGCCTATCCCCAGCACCACAAGAACGCCGANGCCCTNCTCAAGGCGGGCATGACCATGAGCCGCCTCGGCGACAGAACGGCCGCTGCCGAAAAGTACCGCACNCTGATGACGCAGTTCCCCAACTCCGACGCCGCCCGNCGCGCCCGTGCCATGGGGGTGGCGCGCTGAGCGACGACCGGGAGGAACAGCNGCAAGGCCCGGGGCCGCNCCGCTTCTCGGCNNTGNGCGAGGCCGGGCGCGCCGAATATTGGGCAACGCTCGCCCTGCGCCATTGCCGGGGCATCGGGGCGCGCTCCCGCGCGCGCCTGCTCCGCTATTTCGGCTCGGCNTACAAGGCGGTCCATTCCGNCNCNGACTGGCCCCGCGCGGGCCTCAACAGGCGCCAGGCCGCGGAGNTCGCGAGCGAAGCCTGGCGCGCCGGGGCCCGCAGGGAATGGGACGGCGCGCGCGCCCTTGACCNCGAAATCCTCCTCTGGCAGGACGCGGCCTTTCCGGCGCTCCTGCGGGAGATTCCCGACGCGCCCGTGCTCCTCTACCTCTCTGGGGACGCCTCGCTGCTGCGCGCCCCGGCCATCGCCGTGGTGGGCTCCCGCCGNGCCGGCCCACAAGCNCTCCGCGTGGCGGCCCACATGGCGCGCCGCCTCGCCAGTTGCGGCATAGCCGTCATTTCCGGCATGGCCCAGGGCATCGACAGCGTGGCGCACGCGGCCGCGCTCACTCAGGTGGGCCGGAGCATCGGCGTTCTCGGCACGGGCATCGACCGCATCTATCCCCGCTCAGGCGTGGAACTTTTCCGGCGCATGGGCGAGGAGGGGCTGCTCGTTTCCGAATTTGCGCCGGGCACGGCCCCGCTGGCCGAGAATTTNCCCATCCGCAACCGCATCATCAGCGGCCTCTCGCTCGGCGTGGTGGTNGTGGAGGCGGCCAGCCGCTCGGGCAGCCTCATCACGGCGCGCATGGCCCTTGAGCAAAACCGCGAGGTCTTTGCCGTTCCCGGCCCCGCGCTGGACGCCCAGTGCGCGGGCTGTCAGGAACTGGTGCGCCAGGGCGCGCGCCCGGTCTTTACCGTTGAGGACATCCTGCGCGACATGGCCGAATTGCTCCGGCCCTTCAGCATCAGCGAAGCGAACTTGCCCCCCGAGCCGGATCCGCAGGACGACTGCGTGGCCNCCCTGCAGTCCCCGGACGCTCATCCGCAGGACCCGCTTCCGCAATCCCCGCCGCCGGCACCAGCACCACCGCCCTCCCCCCGCGCCTGCGANGCGGCGGAGTCGCTCGCCGCATCGGGCCCCAAGGAGCGGCTGCTCGAGCACCTCCGGTGCCAGGGCGCGCTGCACATCGACACATTGGCGCAGGAGCTGGAGCTGCCCGTGGCCCAGCTCAGCGCCCTGCTGGTGGGGCTCGAGATTCTGGGCACTGTGCGCCGCCTCCCCGGCGCGCGCTATGAGGCCGTGTCGTGAAGCGTTCCGCGCCGCGGGCGCCTGTTGCCGTGAAATCGGATACCNACGCCCTTCCCACCCNCGCCGCGACCCGNCTGGTGGAAGATTTCGTGAGCTGGCTCACGGTGGAACGCGGCGCGCCCGCAACCACGCGCAACGCCTACGCCGCGGACCTCGACCAGCTCGTGCGCGCCCTNGCNGCGCGCGGCGTGGATGCGGGGGACCCGGCCAGCGTCACCACGCGCCATATCCAGGCCTGGGTGGGGCAGCTCTACCGCGAGGGGCTTGCGAAAAGCAGCATGGCGCGCAAGCTCGCGGCGGCGCGGAGCTTTTTCCGCTATCTTCAGCGCCAGGGCCGCGTCGAGGCCAATGTGGCGGCGCTGGTGCACAATCCCAGGCAGGAGCAGCGCCAGCCGCGCATCCTCAACCGGGAGGAAACCCGCGCCCTGCTGGACGCCGCGCCGGAGCAGCCGGCCACCACCGCAAGCCCCGAGGCCGCGCGCCTGCGCTCGCGCGACCTGGCCCTCGCGGAACTGCTCTACGGCTCGGGCCTGCGCATCTCCGAGGCGCTCTCCCTCAATGTGGATGACATTGCGCTTGCGGGCGGCGTGGCGCGCGTCATGGGCAAGGGCGGGCGCGAGCGCATGGCCCCGCTCTCCGACGCCTCGGTGGCGGCGCTTGCCGCATGGCTCGAGGACCGCCCCTATCTCGCCGCCGTGGACACGCAGGCGCTCTTCGTGGGCGCGCGCGGGGCGCGCCTCAACCGCCGCGAGGCGGCGCGCCGCATCGCCCTCCTCTGCCGCGAGGCCGGGCTTGCCGTGACCGTCTCGCCGCACACACTGCGCCATTCCTTCGCGACCCATTTGCTCGACGCCGGGGCGGACCTGCGCAGCGTGCAGGAGCTGCTCGGCCACAAAAGGCTCGCCACCACGCAGCGCTATACCCAGGTCAGCCTCGAGCGGCTCATGCGCGTCTATGACCAGGCCCATCCCCGCGCAAAAAAGGACTGAGCCCGCGGGAAGCGGGGAAATGTTCCCACGGGTATTGGCATGGCAGGGACTTTGTGCTAAAGGGAACAACGCGGCGTTTGTGAGCCGCATCCCCTGGCATTGCCTGCCGCCCGCGCGGCGCACAAAGGAGGCATCTTCATGTCCGCACTTGTCATTGGCCACATGAACCCCGACACCGACAGCATCATTTCCGCCATCGCCGCGGCCGACCTCTACGCGAAACGCGGCATCGACGTGACCGCGGCCGCCCAGGGCGCGCCCTCCCCGGAAACGGCCTTCGTGCTCGAGAAGTTCGGCCTCCCCGCGCCCAGGATCGTCACCGATGTGGCCGGGCAGGACATCTTCCTCGTGGACTTCTCCGACCTCGCCCAGGCCCCGCAGGGTATGGACACGGCCACGGTGCTCGGCATCGTCGACCACCACAAGCTCGGCGACGTGACCACGGCCACCCCCATCGAGGCCTGGATCTGGCCCGTGGGCTGCACCGGCACGGTCATCAAAAACATGTATGATTTCTACGGTGTGGAACTTTCCCGCAATGTGGCGGGCGGCCTGCTCTGCGCCATTCTTTCCGATACGGTCATCTTCAAGTCGCCCACCTGCACCGAAGCCGACCGCAAGGCCGTGGAAGACCTCGCCGCCATCGTCGGCGTGGACGATGTGGTGGCCCTGGGCATGGAAATGTTCAAGGTCAAGAGCGCCGTGGACGGGACGCCCATGCGCGACCTCGTCTTCCGCGACTACAAGGACTTTGACATGAACGGCAACAAGGTCGGCATCGGCCAGCTCGAGGTGGTGGACCTCTCCATCCTCGACGAGGTCAAGCAGGGCCTGCGCGAGGAAATCGCCCGCGTCAAGGGCGAAGGCCGCCACAGCGTCTTTCTGCTGCTCACGGACATCATGAAGGAAGGCTCGGAAATGCTCATCGTTTCCGACGACCCCGCCGTGGTGGAAGCCGCCTTCGGCGTCAAGGTGGACGGCGACACCGTGTGGCTGCCCGGCGTCATGAGCCGCAAGAAGCAGGTCGTGCCCAACTTTGAAAAGGCCTTCAAGTAGCGCACCACCCCGATTCACCCGAGGCCGGGGCCGGATTTCCGGCTCCGGCCTTTTCCTTTTGCGGCCTTCCTTGCATGGCGCCCGCAAGTGGCATAGCATCCGCCCATGCCCGAATCTTCCCCTGCGCCTGCACATCCCCGCATTCTCGTCCTGCTCCACGGCCCGGACCCGCGGGTAAGCCTCGCCGCCCTGGGCGATTCCGGCGCAGCCCCGCAGGTGGTGGTGCTGTGGGCACCCGCGGGCGCTCCCGCCTGCGTGGCGGAGGATGGCCGCCGCCTCGGCGATCGCCTGCTGGGCGAGCACAGGCTTGCCGCCTTTGCCTGGCACACCCTCGGGCACGGGGAGGACTGGCGCGCCCGTGCCAATGCGCTTCTTGATACTGTGGCTCGCGAAGGCAGCCTCGCGCGCCCCGAATTTCTCCTGCTGCTCTCAAGCACGGTCACGCCGGAAGCGTCATGCCTCGCCACGCTGGCCCGGCGGCTTGCTGACGAACCCGCGCTTGCGGGCGTCTCGCCGCTGCTGCTCTCGCCGCCGGGGGAGGAACCGCCCCGCCGGGTGCGCCATATGGGCAGCGTTTTCGACAGCCGGTGCCAGCTCCACTCCCTCTACGAGGGCCTCCCGGCCAGTCATCCGCTGACACAAAAACGGCGCCTTTTTCAGGTCGTGCCGGAAAGCGCCCTCCTGCTGCGCGTGGCCGATTTTTNCGCCGCCGNCGGCTTTTCGCCCGACCTTGACGACCTNNCGCCGCTCGACCTCTGCTTCCGCCTCGGCAAGGGTCGGGCAGCCTTTTCCACCGAACCCGCGGCCCTTGCCACGCTCTCGGACCTGCACGCAGGCCTCGCCACCGCNGCCTGCTGGAACAGCCTCATGCAGCGCGGCCGCATCCCCGACGGGACGGCGCGCCCCGACTATCCNNNCCATGTGCTTGCCGACGGGCTCACCTACGGCNTNAGCCCCTGGCTCGACGAAGGCCCGGAACTCCCCGAAGCCGGGCCGCAGGGCGACAGCCTGACGGACGCCTGGCTCGCATGGCGGCACGCACCGGACCCGGCGCACCTCCTGCGCCTGCTGGCGCAATCNNACCCTGCGGANCTGGGGCGCCTTGTCGCGCAGTGCCGGGCCTTCCCCTCCATGCTGCCNCANNCCTTCGCCTGGTATGNNGCGCAGGCGCGNCGNATGGAGGCCTTCGCCCGTGGCACGGGCCTCGCGCAGTTCGGGGAGGAGGCCGCCCGCTGGCTGCGCGGGCAGGCGCGTTTCCACCACCGGCAGCTCAGNCCCGGAATGCGCGCCCTGGCGGATGCCGGCATCTGGGCGTGCTCGCTGGATGCGGCGCCCTCGTCNTACGATGCCTGGATGGAACTGCGCGAGCCCCGGTTGCGCCCGATGCGGGTGGAGACGGGCGCGGNATGGCCNGAAATCGCGGTGCTCATGCCNGTGTGGAACCCGCGGCCCGAACATCTTGCCGCGGCGCTGGATTCCGTGCTCTCACAAAGCTATGGCCGCTGGCAACTCTGTATCGCGGACGACGCCTCCACGGACGCGGCCATCCCGGAACTGCTTCGGGCCTATGCAGGCAGGGACCCGCGCATCCGTCTCGTCCTCCGCCAGGAGAACGGGCATATCTCGCGCGCGACCAACAGCGCGCTTGCCGTGGCGGACGCCCCCTGGGTGGCCTTTTTCGACCACGATGACATGCTCGCGCCCGCGGCCCTTGAGGAAACCGCGGCCGTCATCGCCGCCCGGCCGGGGCTCGCCTGCGTCTATACCGACGAGGACAGGATAGATGGCGACGGCGTACGCCGCAGCCCCGTTTTCAAGCCCGGCTTTGACTGTGACCTCTTCAGCGTCGGGCATCTTACCAGCTACCCGACGGAGGCGGTGCGCGCCGCCGGGGGCTTGCGCCCCGGTTTCGAGGGCTCGCAGGACCTCGACCTCTGGCTGCGCCTCACCGAGTGGCTCGAGCCACACCATGTGGCACATATCCCACGGGTGCTCTACCACTGGCGCGTCCATGAGGGGAGCACCACAGGCAGCCTCGGCGCGAAGCCCTATGTGCTCGAGGCCTCGCGCAGGGCGCTCACGGAAGCCGTGCAAAGGCGGGGGCAGGTGGTCGAGGGCCTCGCTTCGGAGCGGAACACCTTTTTCAAGCTCATGCTGGGAGTGCCGCCGGGGCTGAACTGCAGCGTCGTCCTGCTGGCGGATGCGGCCTCAGCCGGGCGCCCCCCGGCCGGTGCTCTGCTGAAGGCCCTGGGCGAGTTAGCCTCCGCCATGCGGGTGGAAGTGCTCTGGCAGCCGCTGACGCCCGCTGCCGCCGGGCCGCAGGAATGGACGGCCAACCCCGTGCCGCGCCCCCGCACTCTCCTCCCTGCCGGGCCCCATTGGGCGGATGCGTGCCTTGCGGCCGCGCGCGAAGCCACGGGCGACGTGCTGCTCTTTCTCCACGCGGGCCTTCGGCCAGTGCTGGACTGCCATCCGGAACAGCTGGTCATCCAGGCCTTGCGGCCGGACGTCGCCCTCGTGGGCGGGCTTGTGTGGATGAGGGGACGGCTCTGGAACGGCGGCTACGCCCCGGATGTGACGGGCCTGCCCTTCCCGCTTTTGCGCGGCGCTGCCCCCGTGGACCTGCGCCACCACTGCTGGGGACACTTTCTGCTCACGCGGCACGCGCTGGGCATTGCCTGGCAGTGCATGGCCTGCCGCCGGGAGCTTCTGCTCGCCCCGGATATCGGGGACGCGCTCGATGCGCGCATGGGCGGGCTTGCGGGCGTTGCTTTGAGCCTTCATGAGGAGGCGCGGGGCCGCTCCACCCTGGTTTCGCCCTGGGGGCAGTGGGAATTGCCGCCCGAAGCGGCGGACGAGCCCATAACCACGGCAGCGCAGGCGCGCTTTCTCGCGCGCTGGGGCGAGACCGTGCGGCATCACCCCTTGCGCAACGCCAACCTTTGCGCCGCGCCGGACAACGGCTGGCGGCTCATGCTGGAGGACGGCGTAGCGTCTGCCCGCTGAAAGCCGCAGGACGCGGACGCCGGGCGGGCTCAGAGGTCCTTGCTGCCCTTGAAGGAAATATCCACCACTTCATAGGTGACGCGGCCGCGCGGGATGTCCACGCTGACCTCGTCCCCCACTTCCTTGCCGAGCAGGGCCTGGCCCACGGGCGAGAGGAAGGAAATGGAGCCCTTGGCTGGGTCGGCCTCGTCCGGGCCGAGGATGGTATAGGTGCGGGATTCGCCGCTGTCCGCATCTTCCACTTCCACCGTGGCCCCGAAGATGACCTTGTCGCCCGAAAGTGTGTCGAGGTCGATGACCTGATAGAGCGCGAGGCGCGACTCGATATACTTGATGCGCGCCTCGGCCATGCCCTGGCGCTCGCGCGCGGCGTCATAGCCCGCATTTTCGCGCAGGTCGCCCTCCTCGCGGGCTTCCTTGATGGCCTGGATGATGGCGGGCCGCTCGCTCTTCAGGCGCGCGAGTTCGTCCTCAAGCCGCTTGTAGCCCTGAACGGAAATGGGAATATTCGTCATGTTCGCCCTCACGCGAAAAAAAACCTCCGCTGCACGGGCAGCGCAGGCTCGGGAACGGGTGGATATGCGGGATAGAGGGCAGCGCACGCGGCTGCCGATGCGTTTATACTAGGCAGCCCGCGCGCCCGCGTCAAGCCCCGCCGGGCGGGAGGGCGCGCGGGCTTTTGCGCTTGCGAAGCCCTGGGGGGACGTATATGCTTGGGGGTGCGCGGCGAAGGGCGCCGCGCCCGAAAAGCCCGACTGTCATGAAAAAGTATCTGCGCTACCTGGGCCCCGTCATCGTGACCGGTATCTTTGTGCTGGCCGTCTACCTGCTCTACAACAAGCTCAAGGCCTACAGCATCGCCCAGATACGCCAGAGCATCGAGCAGATATCCTATGGCCGCATCGGCTTCTCGCTCGTGCTCATGGTCATCAACTACATGATCCTCGTGGGCTATGACTGGCTCGCGCTCAAGGCCATCCACAAAAAACTGCCGCTGCCGCGCGTGGGCCTCGTCTCCTTCGTGGGGCAGGCCGTGAGCTACAATTTCGGGGCGCTCCTCGGCGGCACCAGCGTGCGCTACCGCTTTTATTCCGCCTGGGGCTTTTCGCTGACGGACATCGTGCGCCTTGTGCTCATGCTGGCCGTGACCTTCTGGGTGGGCGCGCTCGGCACCTGCGGCATCATCTTTCTTGTGGCGCCGCCCTATATCCCCGAAGAACTGCTCACCAACATGCCCATCAAGGATGTGCGCATCCTCGGGCTCATCCTCACCCTTCTCGCCTGCTCCTACCTTGTCCTGTGCTTCGTGGTGCGCAAGCCCGTGCATATTTTCGGCAAGGAATTCGTCTTTCCCTCGCCGCGCATCGCCGTAGCCCAGTGCATCGTGGCCGGGGTGGACATCGTGGCCGCGTCGGCCTGCATGTTCGTGCTCCTGCCGGGGGACATCGGCATCAGCTTCCTCGACTTCCTGCCGAGCTACCTCATGGCGCAGGTGGCCGTGGTGCTCACCCATATTCCGGGGGGCGTGGGCATTTTCGAGCTCGTCATCCTCGAGCTCTCGCACACGAGCCACACCCAGGCCGTGTTCGCGGCGGTGCTGCTCTTCCGGCTCATCTATTACATAATTCCGCTGCTCGCGGCGGCGCTTCTGCTGGCGGCCTACGAGGCGAGGCAGCGCCGCTCCATGCTTCGCGAGGCCGGGCGCTGGCTTTCGGTGCTTTCCCATTCCATCAGCGCCTATCTCGTCTTTGTGGGCGGCCTCATCCTCCTCATTTCCGCAACGCTGCCCACGGCGCCGCGCACCGTGGCACTGCTCACCCAGTGGCTCCCCATGAGCGCCATCGGGGCCGGGCACTTTGTCTGCGCGCTCTCGGGCGCGGCCCTGCTCTTCGTGGCCTATGGGCTGGAACGCCGCCAGACCCGCGCCTTCCGGCTGGCCGTGGCCCTGCTGGGCGCAGGCATGGTCGGGGCGCTGCTCAAGGGACTTGCGTGGGAGACGGCGCTCATGGCCGGGGTCATCCTCTTCGCCATCTCGCTGGCGCACAGGCGTTTCTACCGCCGCTCCTTCTTCTGGGAGGAGCCCATCCCCCTGTACTGGATTTTCGGGGCGCTGGCGGCGCTGGGCGTGGTCTTCCTGCTCGCCTGGTTCCTCTACCATCCGGCATGGGACAGGGCGACCACCTGGGGCTTCGAGCGGCCCTTCAATGCCTCGCGCACCTTGCGGGCCTTTATCGGCATCGTGGCGATGCTGATGATTTCCTGGTGCTGGCGGCTCTATTTGCGGCAACGCCAGAAGCGCAGGCAGAACGCGGCCTGACGCCGCCTGGCCCACTCCGCGCGCAGGTTCAATCCCGAATCTCCAGCCGCACCATGTCCTCGCCGTCGCGTTCCTCGAGCAGCACATCCACATGCCAGCTGCGCTCGGTGGTGACTTTGCGCCCCACATAGTCGGCATGGATGGGCAGTTCCCGATGCCCGCGGTCCACGAGCACGGCCAGCTCCACCGCGCGGGGGCGGCCGTAATCGAGGATGGCCTCCAGCGCGGCGCGCACGGTGCGACCGCTGAAGAGCACGTCATCCACCAGCAGGACCACGCGGCCGTCGGGGCTTTCAGGGATGTGCGAGGTGCCGATGTGCGGCTTGCCCTCGAGGCTCGTCCAGTCATCCCTGTAAAGATTGATGTCCAGCGTGCCCAGGGGCACGCGCGCGCCGGAGCGCGCCTCGAGAAGCGCGGCCAGCCGCCGGGCGAGGTCCACCCCGCGCCGCTGGATGCCCACGAGCATGAGGCCCTCGCAGCCGGGATGCCGCTCCAGCACCTCGGCAGCCAGCCGCTCGAGGATGCGGCCCATCTCGTCCTTTTCAAGCAAGAGTGTCGTTGTGTCCACGCGAACCTCCCAGAGACTTCGTGCCCCGTCATAGCGTTTTTTCTTGCGGGGAGAAAGCCCTTATCGGCCGGTCCCGCAAGACGCCGGGATGACAAGCACTTGATTTAAGAATAGTTTTTATCACACGCGCAAGAGGATGAGCGCCGGGCTTCCCACGCCGGGTACTTTCGGGCTGCATCTTCCCGCTTCATCCATCCCCCAGCCACAGCGGAGCCATGAGGACGGCCCAAAGAATGACCTTCTTCTCCGTTCTCTTTTTTCTCTTCCTTGCCTGTATCTTCTTTATCACAAGGGATGCGTGCCTCACCCCGACGAAAATGACAGGCTATGACGCCTCGGTGTTTGCGACTTTCGGCGCGGCCTGGCAGGACGGTCTGCTCCCGTACAAGGACCTTTTTGACCACAAGGGCCCTGTCATTTTTTTCATGAGCCTGCTGGGGTATTGGCTTGCCGGAGATTTTTACGGAATAGTGTATGTGGAAATCATCAATCTGTTTCTTTTTGCGGCGCTGTTTCTCGCTGTCAATCGAAACAACGCCATCATCTATTTTTGCTTCTTTATTTTTATCTACATGATATTTATTTCAAAAAATCTTGAAGGTGGCAACGCTACCGAAGAATACGCCCTTTTGTTCAATGGCCTCGCCGCCTTCGCATGGCTCAAACGCGAGCGCTGGCGTTTTGTCCTTTACGGGTTTGCCGGGGCGTTGCTCGTTTTCATGAAAATGAATCTCGCCGCCTTGAGCCTGTCCATCTTTCTTGTGGATTTGTGGTACAGCAAAAAGTTTATCAACTCTATTTTGCAGGCTTCCCTGGGTTTTCTGCTCCCTGCCGGCATCATGATCCTCTATTTTTATCGCCATGATGCGCTGCATGAATTTTATTGGTCGTATATCGTGTGTAATCTTACCTATATAGGGGGGGGGTAACCTCCAGCCTTCGTCCGTACACCCTGCTGGTGAGAGATAATCGGGTATTCTTTCTTGTCTGTCTGCTTATGCTCCTGATTATTTATCGCAAGAACAAAGCCTCTTTCCCCAGCGCCGGAATTTTTCTTGTGGTTCCCTATCTTTTTGCGTGCATCTCAGGACGACCCTATGCGCACTACATTCTTGCGGTCGCTCCCTCCGCATTTATTTTATTCAGCCTGATTTTTGCGGGAAAGCACACGGACAGGCAAATCCTGACTTTTCTCTCTCAGCATGTCGGCACACACGGGAAGCGCCTGCTGCCCGTCTGCCTTACTCTCCTGGCTCTCCTTGGAGCAGTTCAAACGGCAGTTTTCGCCAGGCAGCGTTTTGACATGACACAGCTTCAGTCCCTGCGCGCATCCTTTCGGACTGTTGGGCTGCACCCAGGGGCGAGGGTGCTGAGCCTGGGCGGGACCCAGTTCTCAAGCATCTATCCTCTTTCCCAGACCCATCCCCCGCACAAGGAATTTACTCCATTGACGCACACAAAATTTTTTCCTCTTGCGGGCACGGTCACAGCACCCATGCCACAACTCCTCAAAAACCAAAAGGAAATTTGCCCGGAAGAAAAGTACGACTTTCTGCTGCTCACCGGGCACCAGCGGCTTTCAAGCTCATGCCCGTATGTGCCCGTCATGACGGAATTCAGACTGGGAAAGCTCTACAAGTATTCGNCGCCGGCTTCCCCGGATGGCGCAGCGGGGCAGAAATGAGCTTCTGCGTCGGGGAGACCAAGATGCGGGCACGAGCGCGTGGAGAAAGTCCTGGAACAAGCGCCGGGCTCCGTGAGGCCGCCCTCCCGGAGCTTCAGCGCAGCACTTCCGCCTTGCCTTCGGCGTCAAAAAGGGAAATNCGCAGGTCGATATAGTCCCGCGCCANNGTCTCGCANGGNAGGCTCAGGGAAATGTGCCTGAGTTCCTCAAGNCTGAAGCCGAGGAGGAAGTGCGCCGCCTCGAGACCCAGGTCCGCAAAGCGGATGAGGGGCGTGAAGAGAACGGCCGGGCAGGTGGTATAGAGATAGAGGCCGCCGTTGATGAGCACGATGGGGAAGAGCCCGCAGGCCACGGGCCTGAGCGCCAGCGGCAGGCGGCAGCCGTGGGCGGTGTCGGACTTGCAGCCCTCTGCGCCGATATAGGCGGTGTCCGCATCGAGGAGGTAAAAATCCTTCTCTAGGTCCGGACGGATTTGCGAGGGCAAAAGCGCCATGGGAAAGGGCACGGAAGAATCCTGCGGGCCGCAGCAATAGCGGCAGTCGCGGCAATAGCCGTTCTGGAGCCAGGTGCCGCGCCAGCGCACCGCGCGCTTGCGGGGGAAAAGCTCGCGCCANGTTTCCAGATAGTGCCAAAAGCCTTTGGGCGCTTTGCGCATGGTTCCTCCTTCCGCCACAAGTGCCGGGATGGCGGGCATNGTCCACGCATAAGCGCATTGCCCCGCGCGGTCAAGCGCCGCCGCCATTGCCTGCCGCCACGCCCGGTGCTATAGGCAACTGCGTTTCGCCTCCCCGGCGCATCGGCTTTCACCAAGGCGGTCTCCATGCAGCGCACGCGCCTCATCGTCTTTTTTCTCTGCTTCGCCTGCTGCCTGCTCGCGGCCTGCNCGGGCAAAAAAGTGCCCACGCGCGACGGCACTTTGCCCTCGTGGATGCAGACCCCGCAGGACCTNCGCGCCTTNCCGCAGGACCTCGCGGTCTACGCGCGCGCGGCGGGGAGCGACCGGCGCCTCCTGGACGCGGAAACGCAGGACGCCATGAACGCCGCCTTNGACCGCATCTTCTTCGGCCCTTGGGACATGACGAAGACGAGCATCCGCAGGCGGGAAGTGGCGGTGTTTTTCCGCAAGNCGCGCGGCTTCCGCGCNGACGGNAGCCGCTGGAGCCAGCCCGAGTGGGACGCGCTGGCACAGAACGCCCGTCTTGCCGCCTTTCCCTCGCGGGCGACGCCGGCCATCGCCCTGCGCGCCACGGACCTGCGCGAGCTGCCCACGCACGAGCCCCGTTTTTCCGAGCCCACGCCGGACCAGCGCGCCAATCCCTTTGACTATTTCCAGTATTCGCTTCTCGCGCCGGGTACGCCGCTGCTCATCGCGCACACCACCGCGGATGGCCGCTGGCACTATGTGGAATGCCCCATTGCCGGGGGCTGGGTGGACGCCGCGGATGTGGCCCCGGTGGATGCGGACTTCAGGCGCCTCTGGCGAGGCGGCCGCCATGCCGCCCTTGTACGCGACAAGGTGGCGCTCCCCGGCGGCCCGGACGCCCCGGCGGCCTCGGGGGGCCTGGCGGGCATCGGCACCGTCCTTCCCCTCGCCCGTGTCCGGGCGGACGGCGGCTGCGATGTGCTCGTGCCGTATCGGGGGCCGTCCGGTATGGCGGACAGCGCGGAAGTGCCGCTGGCGCCGGGCGTGGCCGAGCCCAAGCCCCTGCCGCTCACGCCCGGCAATGTGGCGCGGGTCGGCAATGTGATGATGGGCCAGCCCTACGGCTGGGGGGGCATGTTGGGCGAGCGGGACTGTTCCGCGCTCACGCGCGACCTCTTCACGCCTTTCGGCCTCTGGCTGCCGCGCAACTCTGTCGCGCAGGCCCGGCGCGGCGTGGTCATCCCGCTGGAGGGCCTCTCCGCGCAGGAAAAGGAGGCGCGCGTCCTTCAGGACGGCGTGCCCTTCCTGAGCCTCGTGGGGATGCGCGGGCACATCATGCTCTATGTGGGCGTGTGGAAGGGGCGGCCGGCCATCTTCCACAATGTCTGGGGCGTGCGCGTGGTGGAGGACGGCAACGACAACGCGCGCTGCGTCATCGGCAGGGCCGTGGTCACCTCGCTCACGCCGGGAAGCGAGCTCAAAAACCTCTACCTGCCCGTGACCTTTGTGGACCGCATCCGCACCCTGACCACTCCCGCCGGGCCGCGGCCGTGACGAGCCTTGAGCATACCGTCGCGCCGGAGGAGGACGGCGAGCGCCTTGACCGCATCCTGAGCGCGGCCGGCTCCGGCCTTTCCCGCGCCGCCGTGCAGCGGGCCATCCGGGAGGGGCGCGCCTTCGTGGACGGTCGCCCGGTGACCGGCCCGGACTTCCGGCCGCGCACAGGGCAGGCGCTTCGCCTCGAGCTCCCCGAGGCGGAGAACTGCCTCGCCGCCGAAGCCGGGGACCTCTGCATCATCCATGAGGACCGGGACTTCATCGTCTGCAACAAGGCGGCCGGGCTCACCGTGCATCCCTGCCCCTCCTGCCCGGAGCATACGCTCGTCCAGCGGCTTCTCGGGCGCTTCCCGCAACTGGCGCGCCTTGAAGGCCAGCGCCCCGGCATCGTGCACCGCCTCGACAAGGACACGAGCGGGCTCATGGTGGTGGCCCTCACCGAGCCCGCGCGCCTGGCCCTCAGCGAGGCCTTCGCGCAGCGCGAAGTCCACAAGGAATACCTCGCGCTGGTGGACGGCCTCGCGCCGGATACGGGCGAATGTCGCGAGCCCCTGGGGCGCCACCCCACACTCAAGACGAGGATGGCCGTGGTTCCCGAGGCAAAAGGTGGCAAGCCCGCGCACACGCGCTGGCGGCGTCTCTGGCACGCGCCGGACGGCAGCGCCTCCCTGCTCGCCGTGCGCATTTTCACGGGCCGCACCCACCAGATTCGGGTCCATATGGCCCATGCGGGGCATCCGCTCCTCGGGGACGCCCTCTATGCCCCGGCGCAAGAGCGCGCCCGCGCGCCGCGGCAGATGCTCCACGCCTGGCGGCTTGCCTTCCGCCATCCCGCAAGCGGGGAGGAACTCGCCTTCACCGCGCCGCCGCCGGAAGATTTCCGCGATGCCGTCATCGCCGCCTGCCGTCGCATGGAGCGCATCNTCATCACCGGNAATCCCGGCAGCGGAAAATCNGCCNTGCGCGAAGCCTTTGCGGANCTCGGCATCCCCTGCTTCAGCGCGGATNCGGACGTNGCNGNCCTCTACGCGCGNGGCGGCGAGGCCGCGGCGTGGCTCGGTTCCATGAAGGGGGAGGCCGTTCTCGCCGCCGACGGCAGCGTGGACAAGGCNGCGCTCATGCGGGCGCTGGAACGGGACCNGGCCTTGCGCACCGAGCTGGAGCGCGTGGTCCACGGGCTCGTGCGGCGGGACCTTGACCGCTTCTGGGAAANTNCGGAANGCGGCGGNGNNNCCGTGGCCGTGGCCGAAGTGCCGCTCTATTTTGAATGCGGCTGGGATACTGCCTTTACGCCGAAGCCGNTTACTCTCGGCGTGGCGTGCCCGCGCGAGANNCGCTGGCAGCGCATGGCCGNGCANCGTCANTGGGACGAGGCGAAAATGGCCACGCTGGANGCCTGGCAATGGCCGGAAGCGCGCAAGCTCGCCGCCTGCGACCTCACGGTGGACAATACGGGCGCGCCCGAAGCGCTGGCAGCCGAGGCCACGGCAACGCTGGACAGGCTCGCCACACGCCGCCGCGAAGAGACCGACGCCCGTCTCCGCCACCTTGAAAACCTTTGGCGGAAGCCGCTTTCCCCGGTCTAAAAAAACTCTTGAATCTTGCCTGAAGCTGGGCCAAGATACCGCAAATGTCTTTTGAACTCTTCGTGGCCTTGCGCTACCTGTTTTCGCGGCGCAAGCAGACCTTCATCTACGTCATCTCACTGATGTCCATTCTCGGTGTGGCTCTCGGCGTCGGCGCGCTGGTGCTCGTGCTCGGGGTCTATAACGGCCTCACCACGGACATGCGCGACAAGATTCTCGGGGCCAACGCCCACGGCATCGTCATGTCCCATGTGCCTTCGGCCTTCGAGCACGACACNCNGGCCCTGCTTGAGCGCATCCGCGNGNCNGAGGGCGTCACCGGGGCCATGCCCTTCATCTATACCGAGGTCATGCTGTCNGCCGGGGGCGGCGTCAAGGGCGTGGTGCTNCGCGGCATCGACCCCGAGACCGCGCCCTCCGTGCTCTCCATGCTCACCGAGCTGCGCGCGGGCGAGGCCCGCGACCTTATCCGCGAGGGNACNCCNGGCATCATCGTGGGCGACGAGCTGGCGCGCCGCCTCGGCCTNTTTGTGGGNAGCCGCGCCAACCTGCTCTCCCCGGCCGGGCAGAAGGGTGCGGCGGGCTATTCCCCGCGCATCCGGCCCTTTGAGGTGGTGGGCA
>JAAUYX010000009.1 GCA_014804905.1 Desulfovibrio sp.
GTTCTTCTTGACAAGCCACCAACTATCGGATTTAGCGAAAATGCGCAGGAGAAAAAGTTCAATGACGCATTGCGCACACGACTTGCAATCAAGGGCATTTCCACTTCGGATAAAACCAGCATCCATATATTCCCTGAAAAACCTCATAGATTTCTGGAACCATATCAAAAAAACACGCTTGAAAAAGTTGATGCGGGAAGATTTCCTATAATGGAAATAGGTGCGCGCCTGGAAGATGGTTCATGGCTTGTGATCTTTCAATCCATGAAATTTGATTTCACAGAACTTGCGCATATTCAATATATTCAGCTCGTTGCTTATACTACAGTTTTTTGTTTTCTTTTTTATCTTGTCATCAGGCTGGTTCTCCGTCCCCTTAAAAAACTTTCAGGCACTGCTGAAAGCTTTGGACAAAACCCAGAATTAGCCAATCCGCTGAAAGAAACAGGATCACGGGAATTGCGGCAAGCCGCTAATGCCCTTAATGTCATGCGGCAAAGAATTTGCGATAACATTGAACAGCGTAATCAGATGCTTGCTTCTTTGGCGCATGATCTGCGGACTCCTCTTGCCAGAATACAACTCCGCATGGAAGAAATAGACGATGAGGCCCTGCGTCGAGCTTTCCTGAAAGATTGCAAAGAAATTGAGCAACTCACAAAGTACGGGCTTGAACTCGCACGAAGCTTATATAGCGATGAAAAACCGGTAAAGCTGGATTTAGACTCTTTTATAGAAAGTATAATTGAAGATTATCATGAGACAGGCCTCGAAATTACCTTCTCAAAAAATACTGACAAGAATATTTATCTTGTTACAAGACCCATTTGCTTAAGAAGATGCCTAGTCAATTTATTAGACAATTCTTTTCGGTATGGCATAAATCCAGAAATAGCTATTAAAGAAGAACATAGTTCTTTATATTTGGAAGTAATCGATTTCGTACCAGGTATTCCAGCAAATGAATTAAAAAATGTGATTAAACCTTTTTATCAACTTGACAAATCAAGAAATAAAAAATTTGGAGGGACAGGACTTGGTTTAAGCATAGCGTATAACATGGCATTGCTGAGTTTTGCCTCACTTTCCCTGCATCCCAATGCTCCTACCGGTTTGAAAGCCACTCTGGTTTTTTCCTGAAGCTGAAAATATTTCAGTTTTGAAATATTTTCTCTCATTTTTTGACATATTCCTGAAATATTTACCCCTTACTCTCACTCGTTAGTTGCCTCCCCCAGCTAAGATATTTGCGCTCATTCGCGGCAGGCAATCATTTTCAGGTGTAAGTCAATCCCCCGTTAACAGAAAAAGCTTAACAAAAATATTTATATGGAGGCTGGACATGAAAAATACTAAAGGTCTAAGCAGACGCACCCTGCTCAAAGGCGCGGCGACAACCCTCGGAATAGGCGCATTGGGTTATGGGTTATACAGAACCGGAGTATTTCAAGGAGTGTCAAGGAGGCCTGAAGATGTTCCGGCTGCGCCAATCAGCAAAAATAAACACCCGGTCAGTGGGGTGGAGGTCTCCGCCCTGGGAATGGGCTGCATGCGCTTTCCGATGCAACCAGGCTCCTCCTCTCCGCGTGGTCCCGAGATTGACGAAGGCGCAGCTTTTAAACTGGTGGATTATGCCCTGGAGTCAGGGATTAATTATTTTGACACGGCTTATTTCTATCATGATGGTGCCTCTGAAGCTGTATTGGGCCGTGCTCTGGCCAGATATCCACGCGAGAGCTATTTGGTGGCCGACAAAATGCCGGGTCGTATTATCGAATCCTTAAGCCACGCGAAAGAAGTTTTTAAGGGGCAATTGGCAAAACTAAAAACGGACTCTATCGATTTTTACCAGCTGCATGCAGTGATGGGCGTACCTGATTATCAAAAGATTTACGAGAAATATGGTGTTATCGACTTTTTACTGGAACAAAGGGAAAAAGGCGTAATTAAACATCTTGGCTGGTCCTTTCATGGAGATGTAGAAGCCCTTGAATATCTACTTTCCCGGGATGTTCGATGGGATTATGCCATGCTGCAACTCAATTACCACGACCTCCTCCATAAACTGGTTATGCCCGAAAGACGAGCGAAAATTATCGGCCTGGATAAACAACCGGCGCCAGCTCACTGGATGTACGAAAAAGTTCGGGACGCTGGGATTCCTATCGTGGTCATGGAGCCGTTGCTCGGGGGCAGGCTCGCGCGTCTAAGTAAAAAAGCCAGGCAAGTTCTTGAAACTGCCCGGCCAGACTTGACTCCCGCTGCGTGGGCTTTTCGTTTCGTGGCCAATCTCCCCGGTGTGCTCACCGTTCTTAGCGGCATGACGTATATGGATCACCTGCGCGAAAACAGGAAAACATTTTCTCCACTCGAACATTTCGGTAAAGAAGAGGAAAACGTCTTGCGAGCGGCACTCTCCGTTTATCTCAATAAGGACAGTGTGCCCTGCACTACCTGCGGTTATTGCATGCCTTGCCCCTACGGTGTCAATATTCCCGCTATATTCACACATCTCAACGCCTCACTGGACGATGATTACTTCCCGCGTAATAGTGATAAAGCCTCATACGATGCCAAGGCCAAAAAATATCTTGCCAATTATGACCGCGTAACACCGCGCTTAAGTCAGGCTGTGCACTGCACCGGCTGCGGCAAATGTTTGCCCCTTTGCCCGAATATGATCAATATATCCGCGGAAATGGCCAGAATCGGCAAACTTGATGAAGGTTTGCGCAATGGAGTTGTCATATGAGTATGAAAGCCTTGGGGAAAGCTAGAAAAATTGTGGCAACAATTGTGTTTATCGCCTTTGTCCTTCTCTTTTGTTCGGTACCAATCCCCGGGCTGGAAAATCTGGCTGCCATACAGATAGGGCCAGCCATCCTTGGGGGAAGTGTCGTTTTCCTCCTTATTCAGGCGCTCGTTGCGGGCATTTTNGGNCGCGTTTATTGCTCCTTGCTTTGTCCCNTGGGGATTACCCAGGATATTNTTGGCCTTCTCCGAAAAAAANGTGGCTNTAAACCGCGANCCNCCAACCGGTTTNTTCGATTTGGCATTCTGGTGATTTTCGCGGNATCGCTTTTAAGCGGCTATCTGGTTGTCTATAACGCCATCGACCCCTATAGCGCGTTTGGACGTATAGCNAATGCCTTATTCGCNNCCCTATTTGCTGCTGCGACCGAACTTTTTGTTAGGTGCGCGAATTTTTTAGATTTTCCCATTGCAATTCATCGGGATGAGGTTTTTACCAGTTGGGCTGTTCTTGTGGTTGCGGTATCGTCCCTCGCGCTTNTAATCTGGTTTGTCCTGAAAGATGGNCGTGAGTGGTGCAATTATTGCCCAGTCGGAACTCTTCTGGGTTTTTTTGCNCAAAAATCCCTATTTCGGATTCGCCTGGATGAGGCCAAATGCGTCTCATGCGGTATTTGCCAAAAAAACTGCAAAACCGGTTGCATTGATATACATCAAAAGAAGGTGACAAATGAACGTTGTGTCGCATGCCTTGAGTGCGTGGCAATTTGTCCNAAANANGCCNTGNNATATTCGANGCNNCCNNTNCANGAANNNGNTCAAANCACCNCCANTCANAGNCGTTCTTTCATAAGCTCCCTAATACCAGGAGTCGTACTCGCCGGCATCATGGCGTCTGAACCACAAGCCGCAGAAAAGAAGACTGTTCAGCGAGAAGAAAAAAGGGAGCCTCCACAAAGGCAAAACCCTGTCATCCCTCCAGGTTCAGTATCTATGGAACGCTATTCACGACATTGCATTGGCTGTCAGCTTTGCGTAAGCGCCTGCCCTAATAATGTGTTGATTAGCGAATCGTATAGTTCCGGATTACTTCAACCAGTGTTGAGCTTTGAACGTGGTTATTGTCGCCCCAATTGCAACAAATGCGGCGAACTTTGTCCAGCCGGGGCTATTCAGGCTTTCAGCGTGAAAGATAAACCCGACATCCGTCTGGGCTTGGCTTCAATTACCCGAGAGCGTTGTATTATTAATAGAGATAAACTTCCTTGTACGGCTTGCCAAAGAATATGCCCACAAGAAGCCATTTCTCTAAAAATCGTATCGGATGCTGGGAACGACATTAAGCAACCTTTCGTTGATGCGGAAAAATGTATTGGTTGCGGAGCATGCGAATATGTTTGCCCATCCCGTCCTATCGCAGCAATTGCAGTGAACGGTTTTGAGGTTCATAAAAATATGATATAGCAGTTTTCATTGAGGGGAATTAAGCCGTCAGAAACAAGATGTCGGAGATGATAAAAATATTTTCGACTCAAGCCATGGGAGTATGCCCGCGCATATATATTGGATAGTGGGCTATCAAGCCCATTAAACATTTAGGCGTTATTCTGAAAAGAATGGTCGCCTTTTTTTGTCCTTTAAAGTCCAATAATCCCTATTCGTATCCAGCAATTTTAGGGGTCATTTTTAGGGGTTATTCCCAACCTATATTGTATCAACTTATTGCAATAATTATGTAAATTTTGAAACAATCCATACTCATGAATTTTTATAATGTTACAAATTTTTATAAAATGTAAGACAAATGCAGATAGCATTTAATGGTCCACTATTTTATAATTTTATATAATGAATATTACAATTATATAAATAATTTTAATTTGTTAATACAATATTCTATATTAATATTGTCAATTTAATATATCTCAACCAAATTTCCGTATTATATATCTAAATTTTATTTTATATAATTGTACATATAACTAAATTTAATATATGATAATTATTGATTATTTTGAATGTTATGTAACTATATTAAAAAACTATTAATGGAAAGTAATAACTTTAAATATTAGTGAGATTCAATAATAATTTTAAAATAATTTACTATTATATATCCATATACTTCACTCTATTCTAATCTTACATTATTTATTAAAATTTTAATAGCTGCTACTGAACCAAAATGAATAATTTTAGTAGGTAATGATTAGAGCCTTGACACACGGTTCCATCTTCGGCACCATGTCCTCAACTGGCGGATAAGGTAGTAATTATTTCAATAGCTTGACGTCCCTGGTTGGTGGCCCCCGCCTCCACCATCGGTTCATCCGGCGAAAGCCATTTGAATCCCGGAAGTCAAGCTATTCAGCGGACTTTCGGGATTTCTTTTTTCAGCTTTCGGCCACCTGGCCGGCTCTTTGCCGATCAGTCCCTTTTTTTCTCTGTATTTGAAGATATGACCCGCCGAATGAAGTATACCGGCCGCTTTTTGCTTTCAAGAAAGATGCGGCCGATATATTCGCCGAGCACACCTATGCCCAAAAGCTGAATGCCGCCCAGAAATGTGGTCGCCACTATCAATGATGCGTACCCAGGCACATCGACGCCGAACAGGAGCGTCCTCAAAAGAAAGAAGATGGAAATCAGGAGAGAAAAAATCGAAATCAGGACACCGACATAACTCCAGACACGCAATGGCATCGTACTGAAGCTGGTTATGCCGTCAAGCGCGAAATTCCACAATTTCCAGAAGCCGAACTTGCTTTGGCCTGCAGAGCGCGCTGGCCGGACATAGGGGAGGGTGGCGGTCTTGAAGCCGATATAGGAAAAAAGCCCCTTCATGAAACGGCAGGATTCCGGCAGGGAATTGATAGCCCTTATGGCTTCCCTGTCCAGCAGACGGTAATCTCCGACATTTGGGGGAATTTTTACCGACGAAATATGATTGATGATGCTGTAGAAATATTTTGCAGTAAAACGCTTCAAAAAACTGTCGCTTTCCCGTGAGACGCGTTGCGCCAGAACTATGTCGAAGCCCTCGCGCCACTTTTTGATCATTTCCGGGATGAGTTCCGGCGGGTCCTGCAAATCGACGTCGATGGGTACGGCCACATCATACTTTTCTCCGCATACGGCGAGGCCGGCGGTAAGGGCCGCTTCCTTGCCGAAATTGCGGCTCAATTCAACCACAATAATCCGCGTGTCGGATTGTTGCACGTTGCGCAAGGCGTCCAGTGTCTTGTCCGTGCTGCCATCATCAATAAAAATCATGGACAGCGCCACATCCGGGCATTGTGAAAAAAGGTGGTCGAGGCGTTCAATAAAAAGAGGAATGGCGTCCTCCTCGTTATAAACAGGAATTAAAAGAGCGCAGGAAATGTGGTACGTTTGGTTTGGCATTTTCTGTCTCACAAATTTTTATTTATCCGTAAAAGCATCAGTTGTCGGAGCTGTATGCCGGTACAAATCATAACCGACCCAGGTGTAGTCCGTGACCTGGTTTTCCGGAAAATCCGGGTCAACGGTTGCGAATTTTTCATATTGGCCGGTGTCCTTCAGAACTTCGGTCAATTCAGAGGTAAAAGAGGGTTCATGACTGCCCCTCGGCTGCATGAGGACGATAATGTCCGGCGGGTTGGCCAACAGCGCCTCTTTCATCCGTTTTTTGTCCCCGCCGATATTCAGGAAAAAGCGCGCGAGATCGCTCAGAAAATAATTGTCGTCCCTGTCAAAAGTGCCCGATAATGGGGGAGTGAGGCCGCCTGCTGTCAATATAAAGAAAGCGCAGCCATTGGTTGAAACAGTGCCGCCATTTGGGAGCGCCTTGTTGATCTTGTCCACGACCTGTAGCGTTGTGGATTGGGGCACAAGAGATGGCGGCCATTGACGGTCCGGAAACCTGGCGAGGACTTCGGCCGTCTGCGCAAGGTTTGAGGGATTTGGCAGGCTGGCAAGAGTGCCCAGCACGGCCACAGAACCCAGCAGGAGGAGCATCCTTGCAACTTTCTTGCTGTTTTGCAAGGCCTCCCGAAAATTTTCCTGGGGCTGACCTGCAAACAGTGCTGCAAGAAACGCCCACCCCGGCAGACAGGCAGCAAAATGGTAATAAAAACCTATTTTAATAATCGGTTCATAGAGGGGGAGAATGGCCACGCAGAGCCAGAAGGTGATTTGCCATCTGCTCGGTCGGTCATTTTCCGGAGCTTTAAAACGTGTCCACCAGAGGATCGTCACCAGGAAAAGCAGCAGTGCGGGAGAGAAAAGGAGAAGAGAGCGAAGGCCGTATGAAATCAGGTTAGGGAGTATCCGCCAGTGTTGCGCCCCATAGATCACAGCGCGGTCCGCATAGCCCTTGTAAAGGGAAACAAGACTGCCGGGGGCCAGCAATTCAAGGCCGGCGATTACCAAAAGCGCCAGGGGCAGGCCCCCGAGGATGTATGAAATGGCACCTTTGGAGGAAGCTTTATGCCACGCGGCAACGAGGCCTAAAAATGCGAAGGGGAAGAAAGTTTCACGGAGCAGGATTCCTGACGCGACAAGCGCGCCTGCCAGGAACCATACCCCCCCCCCCGCTGATTTTTCATGTAATATCAAATAAGTAGCTCCAAAAAGACATGCCCAGGCAGGGAAAAAAGAATTTTTGAAACCATTGTCGATGACATGATGATTCGTAAGAAAGATGAGGACAACAAGCGCAAGAAGATTGGCATAGACGCCGCATTCTTTTTCGAGGATGGCGCAGAGAAGCCAACCGGCCAAAAGAGCCGCCAGCATGTCGGCAAGCCTGAACCAGAGCAGCGAAAGCCCGGGCAAATCCGGAATCCAGGCAAGAAGCAGGGGCCACAAGGCAAAGCCCTGCAGCGGCGCGAGAGGCTGGCCGGAAGCGAGATTGTGGTTATAGGTTATAGAGGTCCAGGCATAGACACCTTCATCCATGGCGGGAAAGCCGCCCAGATAGCAGAGATAGGGATAGATGACGGCCAGGGACAAGACAGCAAGCCGCGTAAGCAGAGGATATTTTTTTACTTTACCTTTCAACTCTTCAGAAAAGTTGAGGATTTTTGCCAATTTCATCTTGGACTCTCGGCTTGCGGGGTGTGCCGCCATTTACGATACCCCTTTATAAGGATTAAAAAGGACGCGCTCAACGAAATTTTTCTCGCCAAAAGCGCGTCTGCCCATGGCTTTCTCGCTGCGCCTGCATGACAGAAGGAACGGGCAGGATGGAGTACATGCAGGCTTGGAGATGAGAAATTCCGGTTCCAGCCACGCTTTTAAAAAAATCCAGAATACAGATTGGCAGCAAAGCTCCGGCAGGATAGGAGCGAGGGGACGCTTCCTGAACAATTCAAGAACGCTCTGGGAGAGGTATTTCTGCCGCGGTTACTCCAAAATTCCTCTTCTTCCGCATGAAATAAAGGACAATTCCGGCAAAAATGAAGAGGTACATGCCATGCCCGAAACAAGTCCAGCTCACAATTTCAAGGTTCCCTTTTCCCCAGGCGAAATCATCACCAACAAGACCCTGTACACGGCCTTCAAGTGCGCCTGCGAGGGTGGCGTGCGCTATTCCTCCACTTATCAGGTGCTGGTGCTGGTCAGCAATTTTGTTGACCCGCGGCATATTGGCGGAAAATGGCAGGAAAATATCCTCTATTATACCGGCAGCGGTAAATCCGGTGACCAGGACATACACAAGGGCACGAATAAACGGCTGCTCACTTCACTTGAGACATCCACGCCCATTTACTATTTTGAAGTTTATACGCAAGGGCAATACACCTACAGGGGACAGGTGGTTGCGGCCGCCCCGCCCTTTCAGCGGCAGGAGCCCGGCAGCGACGGCGTGGACCGGAAGGTGTGGATATTTCCCTTGCGGCTGCTAAAATCCTGAACAGGTTTCATGAATGCTCGCGCGCGGGGGAAAATCCCTCCGCGCCCGGTGGTGCAGGGCTTGAATCCCTTATCCCCGCGGCGCTTCCCGGTTCCATGAGGAGCGACACGCCTTCCATGCGGTGTGCGTTGCTCGAGCAGCCTTACGAAAAAACCTGCAAATTTTCCGGCCGCTCCCCAGCCCCATGTCCCCCCCTGCCGCCAAACCCGCGCCAGCCGCGGCCTTTGCATAATGACTAGCCAAGCCGTGCGACATGGTTTATGCTCTTCCGGTTGAGCGATTCGCCGCATCCGGCGGCAGTGCAAGGGGGGAAGCCATGAAAACCAAGTTCATCTTCGTGACGGGCGGGGTACTTTCCTCACTGGGCAAGGGGCTGGCGGCCGCGTCGCTGGGCGCCCTGCTCAAGGCGCGCGGGCTGGATGTCACCATCCAGAAGCTGGACCCCTACATCAATGTGGACCCCGGCACCATGAACCCCTTCCAGCACGGCGAGGTTTTCGTCACCGATGACGGCGCGGAGACCGACCTCGACCTCGGCCACTACGAGCGCTACCTCAACGTGCCCATGTCGCGCAAGAACAACACCACTTCCGGCGCGATTTACAATCATGTCATCGCCAAGGAGCGGCGCGGCGACTACCTCGGGGCCACGGTGCAGGTCATCCCGCACATCACGGACGAAATCAAGCGCATGGTGCTCTCCCTCGCCGAGGGGCCCGACGCGCCGGACGTTGCCATCATCGAGATTGGCGGCACGGTGGGCGACATCGAGGGCCTGCCCTTCCTTGAGGCCATCCGCCAGTTGCGCTCCGAGCTCGGGCGCGACAACTGCCTCAACATCCACCTGACCCTGGTCCCCTACCTGCGCTGCGCGGGCGAGCACAAGACCAAGCCCACCCAGCACAGCGTCAAGGAGCTGCTTTCCATCGGCATCCAGCCGGACATCATCCTTTGCCGCTGCGAGCAGAGCATCCCGCAGGAAATGCGCAAAAAAATCGCCCTCTTCTGCAATGTGGACGAGGACGCGGTGTTCTCCTCCGTGGATGTGGACAATATTTACGAGGTGCCGCTCAAGTTCTATGAGGAAGGCTTTGACCAGAAAGTCGCCATCATGCTGCGCCTGCCCGCGCGCAACGCGCATCTTGAGGCTTGGGAGCGCCTCATCCATGACAGCAACAATCCCCACGGCAAGGTGACCATCGCCATCGTGGGCAAGTATGTGGATTTGAAGGAAGCCTACAAAAGCCTCCACGAGGCCCTGATGCACGGCGGCGTCGCCAACCGCGTGGCCGTGGAGCTGCGCTATGTCAACAGCGAGAACGTGACGCCGGAAAACGCCGCCGAGGTTTTTGCCGGCTGCGACGGCATCCTTGTGCCGGGCGGCTTCGGCTATCGCGGCGTGGAGGGCAAGATCGCGGCCATCCAGTATGCGCGCGAGAACAAGGTGCCGTTTTTCGGCATCTGCCTCGGGATGCAGTGCGCGGTCATCGAGTTTGCCCGCAATGTGGCCGGCCTTGTGGAAGCCAATTCCGAGGAGTTCAATCCCCTCTCCCCGCAGAAGGTCATCTACCTGATGAAGGAGTGGTTCGATTTCCGCACGCATAATGTGGAGCGCCGCGACGACGAAAGCGACAAGGGCGGCACCATGCGTCTCGGCTCCTACCCGTGCAAGCTCCTCCCCGGCAGCCGCGCCCATGACGCCTACGCAAAGGACCTGGTGGACGAGCGGCATCGGCATCGCTATGAGTTCAACAATGACTTCAAGGATGCGCTGGGCGAAAAGGGTATGATCTTCAGCGGCACGGCCCCGGATGACTCGCTGGTGGAAATCGTGGAGATCCCCGACCATCCCTGGTTCCTGGGCTGTCAGTTCCACCCCGAGTTCAAGTCGCGTCCCATGCAGGCGCATCCCCTCTTCCGGGATTTTATCAAGGCCGCCAAGGAGAAGGCCGAAGCCTGATCCTCCTTGGGCGATGCGCCCCGCGCAGGTCGGGCGCCCGGTTCCCGCTTGTCCCCCACTCTTCAGTGAAGAACACGCAAAAGAATCCCACGACGAAACTGCTTCGCCGTGGGATTCTGGTTTCTACGAGAGTTGCGGTGTTAAGGCGCGCTGCCTGACGCTCGATCAGGCGAAGGCCAGCACCAAGAGGCTCGAAAACACCAGCACCAGGTTCGCCACCGCATAGGTGACGCTGTAGCCGATGGCAGGCAGGTTGCTGTCAAGGGCGTCCTGGATGGCCCCGATGGAGGCCACGCCGCAACGCGCCCCGGCCACGCAGCCCAGGGTCTCCGGTGCGTTGAAGTGGAAAATCTTGCGGGCAATGAAGATATTGATGGTCAGGCCAGCGAGCGTGCAGACGATGCCGGTGACAAAGAGCCCGAGGCCGAATTCCTTCAGGGCATGGATGAAGGTAGCGCCGGAGGTGAGCCCGATGACGGCGATGAACATGTTGAGGCCGAGCTTGTCGAAAAGCCAGATAACCGGCGACGGAATACGCCCGAAGGAGGGCCTGCGATTGCGCAGCCAGCCCAGGAAGAGGCCCGAGAGGAGCGTGCCGCCGCTGGTGCTGATGGAGATGGGCACCCCGCCTATCTTCACGCTCAGCGCGCCCACAAAACAGCCCAGGGCCACGCCGAAACCGAGAAAGATCATGTCCGTGGCCTGGGTGTGGCGGTCCGAATAGCCGATCTCGGCCACGGCCTCGGCCACATCCGTGGGCAGCCCCACGAGAGTGAGCACGTCCCCGCGTTGCAGCCGGGTTTTTGAGCGGCCCGGCAGGGAAACGCCGTTGCGCGTCAGGCTGCGGACGACCACGCCCTTCATGAAGGGCTGCTGCCTGAGCTCGCCAAAGGTCATTTTCGCCACCTTGCCCTGGGCTATGGTGACGGGAAGGTTCTCCACGCCAAAGCTCAAAAGCTCGTGGTCCGCCACTTCGGGGCCGATGGCCGCACCATCGTCCACGATGACTTCGCGGCGCCCGCTCAGGACCACCACATCCCCCTTGCGCACGCGGAGCGTGGGCTTGGGGTCGCGTATCTCGCCCTTGACGCGCAGGCGCTCCACAAAGAGGCGCTGGCCCTTGTCCGCAAATTCCTTCTCGATTTCCGCCACGGTGCGCGGGTGGGCAAAAAAGTCGCTCTCCGCGCGGTAGGCGCGGAAGGAGACCGCCCGCTCGGCCAGCATGTAGCCGGGCTCGGCCTGGAATTCGCCGTCCTCCATGGAGGCTTCGATTTCCTCGATTTCCTTGCGCACCTTCGTCATGCCGCCCAGCAGCATGGGCCCGATATTGGAGAGGAACCAGGCCGAGCCGATGGTGCCGAAAACATAGGTGACGGCGTAACTTGCGGGGATCATGGACAAAAGGAAGGCCTTTTGGTCCGCATCCATCATCAGGCCGCGGATGGTCTCGCTCGTGAGGCCGAGGGAGCCGGAGGCCGTCTGGCTGCCCGCAAAGAGGCCCGCCGCCACACCCATGTCATAGCCCATGAGGCGCGCGGCGATAATGACGATGGTGGCGCAAATCACGGCCTCCAGCAGCGCGAAGGCCACCTGCTTGAGGCCGTGGCCCTTGAAGGCCATGAAGAACTGCGGCCCCACGCTGTAGCCGATGGAAAAGAGAAAGAGCATGAAAAAGATGGAGCGCACGATTTCCGGTATCTGTATCTCCATCTGGCCGATGATGACGCCCACGAGTAGAGTGGCCGCCACGGGCCCGAGGGTGAAGGACTTGTACTTCAGCTGCCCGAGCCAGAAACCGATGCTGAGGGTCAGAAAGATGGGGATAACGGGATTGGCCCTGAAGATGTGCGCCAACCACTCCATGCTGCTACTCCACTGGGTATTGAGGTGAATGACCGCCGGATACGTCCGCACAGGCGCTCCGCCAGGGCGGCAACCCTGCGCGAGCCTGGGTGACGCCAAGCGGCGCACTTCTTTTAAACAAAATTTTCTGTGCCAGCAAACACAAAAAACGCGGCGGAAACTGCTCCGTGAAGAGCGCAATCGTTCCCGCCGCAAAAGCGGGGCACTCGCCTAGTTGACGACGAGCAGTTCATACCGCGGGTTGCCCATCTGCTTCTCCCGCATGGCGGAAAGCTGGCGCAAGCCGTGGCGGCAGGAAGCCGCCGGAGCAGCCTTCGCCGCGCCCTACTCCGCAAAAACCTGCTGCGCGCGGGCCATCTGCTCGCGAATCTTGACCTCAAAGGGGCAGCGCGTCTCGCACACGCCGCATTGGCTGCAGGCATCGGCGCGGACGGGCAAGGCCCGGTAATGCTCGCGCACCGTTTCCGGCACGCTCGGCTGCGCTTCCGCAAGGTTGAGCAGCTTGATGACCATGGCGATGTCGATATGCTCCGTGCACGGGGCGCAGTGCCCGCAATACATGCAGTGCCCTTTCCAGCTGATGCGCGGAAAGCTCGCCAGGACCTCGGCATAGTCCGCATCCGGGCTGCCGGGGCCTCTATAGTCCAGGCATTCCTCAAGTTCCGTGAGGTTGTGCGCGCCCGCAAGCACTGTGGCCACGGCCGGCCTGTCCAGGGCATAGCTGATGGCCTGGTGGGGCGTGAGCGCCACCCCGGCAAGCGAGCGGTCCTTGTGCAGGAGGTCCCCACCGCCGAAGGCCTTCATCACGGTGATGCCCACGCCCCGCTCCATGCAGGTCTCATACAGGCGGGCGCGGTCGGCATCCATGTTGACGAGGGGGCTTGCGTACTTTTCCCGGTTCCAGAGCTGCTCCACATCCTCGTCCGGCGGCTGGAGGTCGTAGCAGGGATTGACGGAAAACATCAAAACCTCGATGTCCCCTGCCTCCACCGCCGCAAGCGCCACGATCGGATTGTGGCTGGAAAGTCCTATGGCGCGGATGGTCCCGGCCTTCTTGAGCTCGCGGGCATAGTCAAGGATGCCGCCGTCGACGACGCGCTTCCAGGTGGCCGGGGAATCCACATAGTGGATCATGCCGATATCGACATAATCCGTGCCGAGGCGCGCCAAGAGGTCCGCAAAGGAAGCCTTCACCTTTGCAAGGTCCCGCGTGCACTTGTATTGCCCGTCCTCCCACACGCTGCACAAGTGTGCCTGCAGGACGAACCTTTCCCGCCGGCCCTTCAGGGCCGCGCCAAGGTGGGAGCGCATGTCGGGGTTGGGGGAATAGAGGTCGATGCAGTTGGCCCCGTGCGCTTCCATCATGCCGAGGGCTTCAACGTAATAGGCCGAATCCTTGCCGAGCAGCCCCTCGCAGCCAAGGCCCACGACGCCCACCCTGATTCCCGTTTTGCCGAGTTCCCGAATTTCCATATCCCCCCCTGCGGGTAGCCCCGCGAGCCGGAAATGGCGCGCCGGAAGGCCCTCCTATTCCCAGCAGGCCCTGAAAATGGCCTCCACATCGGCCGCGGTGCATTTCTTGTAGCTTCCGGGGCCCGTCTGTACCGAGCGGGCTATCCTGTCCACTTCCGCCATATCCTTTACGCCCAGTTGCTGCAAGGTCGTCGGGAGGCCCACCGAGCGGATGAAATCGGCCAGGGCCTCCACGCCCGCGGCGGCCAGCGCCCTGTCGTCCCCCTGCGGAGCAAGGCCCCACACATTGACAGCGAAGCGCACAAAGCGGTCAACGGCGTGCGGCATGAGCCAGCGGTAATAGGCGGGCGTGATGACGGCCAGCCCCTCGCCGTGGATGCAATCGGTAAAGGCCCCAATCTGGTGCTCGAGGTTGTGGCAGTCAAAATCCGGCTGCTTGGCAAGGCCCATGATGCCGCAGAGCGCGAGCGAGCTTATCCATTCGATGTTGGAGCGGGCGTCATAGTTTTTCAGGTCCTTCATGGAGGAGCGGAAATTGCGTATCTGCGCCCGCAAAAGGGCCTCGAGCAGGTCGTCGGAGACATTGTCCGTATCCGGCTTGCAGAAATAAAATTCCATGAGGTGCGACATGGTGTCAAAGGCTGTCGCGCGCACCTGGCGCTCCGGCACGGTGAGCGTGTAGTCCGGGTCCAGCAGGGAGAAATCGGGCGAAAGCTCGGGATAGATGCGCCCGGTCTTGATATTGGTTTCCGTATTGGTGATGACGCCGCCGCCGTCAAATTCGGAGCCCGTGCCGGAAATGGTCAGCACCACGCCCAGGGGAAGCTGCTGGAAGTCGATGCTGCCCTGGTTCAGCCAGAAGTCGTTCCACCAGTCGCCTTCGTAACGGCTGCCGATGGCGATGGCCTTGGCGCAGTCGATGGCCGAACCGCCGCCAACGGCGAGAATGAAGTCAATGTTCTTTTCCTTGACGAGCCTGATGCCCTCATCGACCTTCGCCTTGGTGGGATTGGCCATGATGCCGGGAAAATCGAAAACGGTCTTTCCGGCCGCGCGCAGTTCAGCCGTCACCGCGTCATAGACGCCCGTCCGCTTGATGGAGCCGCCGCCATAGGCAAGCAGCACGTTCTTGCCATAGGGCGCCAGCAATTTTGCCAGGTACTCCGCCACAACGCCTTTGCCGAAATAGATGCGGGTATGGTTCTGAAAAACAAAGTTGTCCATGAGTTTTCTCCCGAGAATCTGATTTTTTGCATCTCAGCCTTCCACCACCAGCCGGTACTTGCGGCTGCCCATGCCGAGTTCTTCCATGGCGGAAAGCTGGCGCAGGCCCTTGCGCGACTCGATGCGCTCCACGAGGTCCTTCTTTTGCTCCTCCGGCAGGCCATACACCATGTCCACGCAGGCCTGGTCGATGGCGAGGATATTGGTGGAGGCCATGATGCCGAGGTCCGGCGCCGTGGGCGGCTCGGCCTTCACGCCCGCGCAATCGCAGCGCACCGACATCCGCCGCATGACATTGATGCAGGCATAATGATTGAGGAAATGGTCAAGAATTGCCTTACCACTGTCGGCCATGTTTTCCATGAACACTTCGCCCCTGGGCCATTCTGAAGTGGGCCTTTCGCTCTCGCCGGGCCCGGCCACGCCGTGCACCTGGGCCTTGCCCAACCTGCCCGAGGCGATGCCGATGGCGATATTCTTGAGGCTGCCGCCGAAGCCGCCCATGCCGTGGCCCTTGAAGTGCGTGAGGATGAGCAGGGATTCATAATTGAGGAGGTTCCTGCCCACAGCCACTTCCTTGAGGTGGAAGCCGTTGGCAACGGGCAGGTTCACGTCGCCGGCCTCGTCCAGGATGTCCACCTTCGCCTTCCAGCCGTTGATGGCAAGCGTTTCCCTGTGGCCTTCCGTGGTCTTGCGCGGGCTCTTGTAGAGCACATTGCATTCCACGATGGCCGAGCCGGGAAGGTCGGCCATGACCGCCTCCACCCATTGCGGCGGGATGATGTTGGGGCCATGCGGTTCGCCCGTGTGGACCTTGATGGCCGTTCTGCCCTGAAGGTGGCTTTTCACCTTGTTCACGGCCTTGATAAGGTTCGCCTCCGTACAGTCTTTCCAGTACCAGACCGTGGGCTCGCTTTCGGCGGCAAAGGTGAGGCGCGGCAGCATGGGGAGCGAAGTCATGAGGCCGAGAAGCGCCCCGGTTTTTAAAAATTCACGACGGTGCATGTTCGCCTCCGTTGGTGGAAGGTTGGAGAGAGAAACTTCCGGGCAAGCTGTCAGCGGAGGATGCCGCGGGCCCAGGCGCGCAAGGCCTCATCCGAGTCCGCCACCTTGTGGCCCGTGATGGGGAGCCCGGAAAGGATCTCCGCCTGCGGGCACAAGGCGCGCAAATCCTTTTCGCTGCGGCCCATGCCGCTGCCCTCATTGGTGCAAAAAGGCGCGATTTTTTTGCCCGACGTGTCGAGAGCCTCCAGAAAGGTCCAGACGGGCATGGGCATGGTCCCCCACCAGTTGGGATAGCCCAAAAAGAGATACGACACCTCCGCCATGTCCGGGAGGGCGTTTTTCAATGCCGGTCTTGCCCCGGCCTTGAGCTCTTTTTTCGCCACTTCGGTGAGCTCGTGATAGTCCTCGGGATAGTTTTGCGCCTGTTCGATGCGCACAAGGCGCGCTCCGGTGATGGCCGCCAGCTTCTTTGCGGCCACTTCCGTATTGCCCACGGGGAGGTCAACAATCTTTCCGTCTGCATAGTTCAGCCCGGGATGCGAAAAATACGCGATGAGAATTTCTTTCTCAGCCATTATCCCCGCTCCTTTCACTGTTACCCATAAAAGATGGCCGCGGTCGCGCCGCCATCTACGAGGATATCCGCCCCAGTGATGAAGATAGCTGGCATTTTTCCTCCCGGATTTGACAAAATTCGGAAACATATGCTTCTTAACCCACAGACTGTTTCGACGGCAACAACAGCCTGGCGCAAACTGTTACTTATGCGCCATTCCGGCGGAAAGTGTTACCAAAAAGGCGGCAGGGCGTGGATGGGAAGCAGAGGGACCTCAGGGTCACCAAAACGCTGGCGCGCATCCGCGAAGCTTTTCTCAAGCTGGTTTCCGAAACCAGCTATGATGAACTGACGGTCTCGGCCCTCTGTGCTCAGGCGCAAATCGGGCGTAAGACCTTCTATGTCTACTATTCCTCCCTCGACAGTCTCTTTGAAGAGATTCTGGAAGAAATCACGCGGGACTATCTCCACTCCATCAAGGACTACAGCGCCCCGGAAAATATTAGTGAAATCACCCGGAAATTCTATGAATTTTCCACACGTCAGGGAAAATATTACGACAATCTCGTGTGCAGTGACAGCTACCAGCGGATAGGCGCGCGGCTCATCATGCGCCTTGTTCGCGGCACATGGTTCGCTTCCAGCTGGTTCACCGCGCTTTCAGCCGAACGCCAGGACATATTGCTCTGCTTTATCTATAATGCCGGGGCCGGGCTTTACCGCCAGTGGATACTTTCGGGAAAGGCCATACCTCTCGAGACCATGATAGCGTATGCGGATTGCCTGATAGCAAAAGGAATCGAGGGCTTTAAAGAGCTGGGGTAAGAGGTGGCGGCGTATCGGGGCAAAAACGAGGAACTCTCCATGAACGACAAAGTTGCGCAGGTCCCGGACTGCATCAAGGTTCGCGGCGCGCGCGTCCACAACCTCAAAAATATCAGCGTGGATGTGCCGCTCAACCGCATCGTGGGCATTGCCGGCGTGTCCGGCTCCGGCAAGTCCTCGCTGGCCCTGGGCGTGCTTTATGCCGAGGGCTCCCGGCGCTATCTCGAAGCGCTCTCCACCTATACGCGCCGGCGCATGACCCAGGCCCCGCGCGCCCAGGTGGAGGAGGTCCTCCATGTGCCCGCGGCGCTCGCGCTGCATCAGCGCCCCGGCGTTCCCGGCCTGCGAAGCACCTTCGGCACAGGGACCGAGCTTCTCAACAGCCTGCGCCTCATGTTCTCGCGCCTCGCGAGCCATCGCTGCCCCAACGGGCACTATCTCGCGCCCACGCTGGATGTGGCCGCGGAGCGCGAGCTTGTCTGCCCGGAGTGCGGGGCGCGCTTTTTCGCCCCTTCCGCCGAGGAGCTTTCCTTCAACAGCCTTGGCGCCTGCCGCAAGTGCGGGGGCACCGGTACGGTGCATACCGTGGACATGGAGAGCCTCGTGCCCGACGAGTCGCTCAGCATCGACGAGGGGGCCGTGGCCCCGTGGAACAGCCTCATGTGGTCCTTGATGACCGACGTCTGCCGGGCCATGGGCGTGCGCACGGATGTGCCCTTCCGCGAGCTCACCCCCGAGGAGCGTGACATCGTTTTCAACGGGCCGGCCGTCAAGAAGCACATTTTCTACAAGCCGAAAAACAGCAACCAGGCCGGTGAGCTGGACTTCACCTATTACAATGCCGTCTATACGGTGGAAAACGCCCTCGCCAAGGTCAAGGACGAAAAGGGCATGAAGCGCGTGGAGCGCTTCCTCCGGCAGGAGGAATGCCCGGATTGCGGCGGCTCGCGCCTGTCGGAGGCCGCGCGGGCCCCGCGGCTGCGCGGGCTCGGGCTGGATGCCGTGTGCCGCATGGCGCTTGACGAGCTCGGCCCCTGGGTGGATGGCGTGGCGCAAAGCCTGCCCGGGCCCATGCGGCGCATGGCGGACGACATTGCGGACGCCTTTCAGGGGGCGGCGCGCCGCCTGCTGGAGCTGGGCCTGGGTTATCTCGCGCTGGAGCGAAGCGCATCCAGCCTTTCCACGGGCGAGCGGCAGAGGATGCAGCTGGCGCGCGCCGTGCGCAACCGCACCACGGGCGTGCTCTATGTGCTGGACGAGCCCTCCATCGGGCTGCACCCCGCCAACCTCGGCGGCGTGGCGGGCATCATGCGCGACCTTGTGGCCGACGGCAACTCGGTGGTGCTGGTGGACCATGATGTCCAGCTCCTCGAGCGCGCGGACTGGGTCATCGAGCTGGGCCCCGGAGCCGGTGCCTCCGGCGGGGACATCATCGCGCAGGGCACGGTGGCGGAAATCGAGAAGGACCCGGCCTCGCGCATCGGCCCCTTCCTGGCCGGGGAGCCCGTGGCCGAGCCGAAGCCCCGCGACAGCGTGCCGCTTTTCGCCGAGGGCGTCATCCATCTCGCCATCGGCGCCATCCATACCGTACGGCCTCTGGAAGTCGACATTCCCAAGGGCAGGCTCACTGTGGTGACCGGGGTTTCCGGCTCCGGCAAGACCACGCTTGTGCTCGAAAGCCTCGCCCCCGCGCTGGAAGCGGCCTGCGCGGGCAAGGCGCTCCCGGCCCATGTGCGCGGCCTCGATGCCTGCGGCATCAGCCGTGTGCGCCTCATCGACGCCACGCCCATCGGCGTCAATGTGCGCTCGACCATCGCCACCTATGCCGATGTGCACGACGCCTTGCGCAAGATTTTCGCCCGCACGCCCCAGGCGCGTGAGCGCGGCTGGAAGGCTGGAGATTTTTCCTACAATACAGGCAAGTTGCGCTGCCCCACCTGCGACGGCACGGGCGTCATCAGCCTGGATGTGCAATTTCTCCCGGATGTGGACATTCCCTGCCCCGAATGCCGGGGCTCCCGCTATGCGCGCGAGGCGCAGCTTGCGCGGCATGAGCTCCCGTCAGGCGCGAGCGTCTCGCTGCCGGACCTCATGGCCATGGATGTGGACAGCGCCATCGAGGCCTGCGGCCAATGGAACACCGTGCGCCAGCGCCTGCGCACGCTTCAGCGGCTCGGCATCGGCTATCTCACCCTCGGCGAGGGCACGCCGGAGCTCTCCGGCGGCGAGGCCCAGCGCCTCAAGCTGGCGAGTGAAATGGGCCGCGCCCAGGGGGACGCGCTCTATATTTTCGACGAGCCCACCATCGGGCTGCACCCGCTGGATGTGCGCGGCCTGCTCGCGGTCTTTCGGGCGCTTATGGCCCAGGGCGCCACGGTGGTGGTCATCGAGCATGACCCGGACGTCATGCTCAACGCCGACTACATCATCGATATGGGACCCGGCGGCGGCAAGGCCGGGGGCACGGTGGTGGCCGCGGGGACGCCCGAAGAAATCGCAGCCGAGCAGCGAAGCATTACGGGCAAATTTCTTAAAGAACTGCTTGAAAAACGCAAAAAGAACGCCTGAAATTCCAAGGTCTTATCCAAGCGGCCGCCCGCGCTACGGCGCAAGCGCCGGGCGCTGCAAGGCCTTGGGTATCCACCACTGTTCAAAATTGTACATGATGCCAGCGAGCGCCGGCTCAATGCCCATGAACCGCCGCTGCACCACAGGCAGCGCATAGGGCACGAAGAGGAAGCAATAGGGCTGCTCCTCGGCCAGGATTTCCTGCACGCGTGCATAGAGGTCCGCGCGCTTTTCCCTGTCCGGCGTGGTGCGCGCCTTTTCCAGCAGGGCGTCCACCTGCGGGTTCATATAATGGATGAAGTTGAGGCCGCCGTCATGGGCCTGCGAGGAGTGCCAAATCTGGAAAATGTCCGGGTCCTGCGGGATGGTCCAGCCGAGGATGACGGCGTCGAAGCGCCCCTTGTTGACAAATTCGCGGATGAAGGCCGCCCACTCCACCGTGCGGATGCGCGCGTCCACGCCGATGGCGCGCAACTGNCTCTGGATGAGCGTGGCCGTGAGGATNCGCTGCTCATTGCCCTGGTTGGTGAGNATGCTGAAGGCAAAGGGCCTGCCGTCNCGNCNGAGCATCCCGTCCGCATCGGGAGTGAAGCCCGCCTCGGCGAGCAGGCGCTTGGCCTCGGCCACATCCTGNGCCACGGGCCTGAGCGTGGGATGCGCCGCCCAGGAGCCGGGCTTGTAGGGCCCGAAGGCCGCCACGCCCTGCCCCAGCAAAACGCCTTTCACGAGGTCGTCGCGATTGATGGCGAGCGAGAGCGCCCGACGCACCCGCACATCCTTGAAAAAGGGATGCTCCAGATTGAAGCCGAGAAAGACATAAACCGAGGCAAGATAGCGGTATTTGTGGAATTCCTGCTCCCACATGGGGCCTGATGTCTGGCGCAGGTACTGGAGCGGGCTCAGGTTCATGACGTCCAGGCGCCCGGCGCGCGTTTCCATGAACATGGTGGCGTCGTCCGGGATGATGCGATAGACCGCCTCGTCGATATGGGGGCGGCCGTCGAAATAGGTGGGCGAGGCCGCNAGCGTGATGCTGCTCCCGGCGTCCCAGGCCTTGAGGCGGTAGGGGCCNGCGCCGACAGGCTTGCGCGAAAAGGGCGTCTGCCTGAGGTTCTGGCCCTCGAGGATATGCTTCGGCAGGATGGGGCTCATCCACGAGGCCACGGCGCGCGCGAAAAATTCGTCATAGACCGCCTCGAACGTATAGCGGTCCAGCACGCGCAGTTCNCGGATGCGCGAAAAATCCTCCGCATAGGGGCTGGCCGTGGCCGGGTCNGTAACCACGCGCACGGTGAAGNCCACGTCCTCGGCCGTGAGCTCCGTGCCGTCCTCCCACAATATTCCCTTGCGCAGGGTGAAGCGCATCCGCTTGCCGCCGTCCNCCATGCTCCAGCGCTCGGCCGCCCAGGGCTCGGGCTCAAGGTCCTTGTTGTAGCGCAAGGGCGCCACAAAGAGCAGGTCCGCCACCTCGTGCGAGGCCGCATCCGTGGTGAGGTAGGAAATAAGGTTGGATGCCTCGCCGATGGTCCCGAAAAATATCCTGCCGCCGTCCACGGGAACTTCNCGGGGGTCCTCGGGCGTAGGCATGCCGTCTTCCACGGGCAGGTCCGCCGAGGGCGCGCCGGAAGCNGGNGCAGCCTGTGAAATTCCGCACACAAGGAGGCCGAAAACGGCCCCCAGCACGAGCCCGTAAAGGCAAAGGGAAAATTTTTTCATCATTGGCAAGGTGATAGTTGCATGTGACGCGGAACATGTGCTAAGGATTCCCAATTCGTGAACACCAGATGCCCGCGTGTCCCCGCAGAGGCGGAACGGCCCCCCGTTCCGCNTGGGGGAGCGCCGCGTCCGCGAGGGGAAAATGAGCCGTTCAGAACAGAATGTCGTCAGGGAAATGTGCCAGACCTTCCTGCATGACAGTGTCCCGGAATATATCCGCGATGCGGCNTANTATATCCTCTCCGAGGGCGGGGTGCAAAAAATTAATATCCAGGAAGGCGAGACCTGGGACGTGCAGGGCGTCATTCAGGGNGAGGACCTCCANGTCTATACCCCTTCCCTGAGCTTCACCATNACGGACAGGAGCGCGCGCCAGCAGTGCAACTGTTCCGANGCCTTTTCCGGNGTCTGCCGCCATGTGGCGGCCCTCGGGCTGCGCCTGGTGGAAGAATTGTGCAAGGAGCAGGGCGAGGCCGAGGACCTGCCCGCGCCGCTCGCCGACTGGAAGCAGAGCTTCCGCAACTTTTTCTCCACAGAGATGGAGCCCGAGCCGGGGCGGCATTATCTCATCTTCCGTTTCGAGCCGGAGCCGGGGCGCCTCCTCGTGTCCTTTTTCCGCGGGCGGCAAAACAAGTCCGGCCTTTCCAGCGTCCATTCCGAAGTGACGCTCCAGCAGATCATCCAGAACCCGGACTGGAGCGAATTTTCGCCGCAGCTCCCGCATGTGGCGCGCCAGATTGGCCAGCATCTCGACTATTACGGGCACCGGGTGGAAATCCCCGACGGCCTCACCTCCTGGTTTTTCTGGGCCGTGCGCAAGGAATACTACCTGCTCTGGAAGGATACGGACAAGCCCTGCCGCATCGAGAGCGCGCCCTTTGCGCTCAAGCTCAAGCCCAGGCTGGACGACGCGGGCTTCCATTTCGAGGTGCTGCTCAAGCGCGAAGGCCGCGCGCCGCTCCCCATCCGCCCGGGCAAGGAGGAGAGCGAGGCCGACGACGACTGCCCCATCACCTTTCACGGGCAAATGCCCCTCTGGGTGTGTTACCAGCACAATTTTTATCCCGTGCAGACAGGGCTTTACCCTTCCCTTGTGCATAACCTCATCCATGACCGGCCCGTGGTGCCGCATGAGGAGATTTCCGAATTTCTCGACCGCGTGTGGACGCGCCTCCCCGCGTCCGAGCTCTACGAGCCGCAGGAATTCCTCAAGCTCATGGAGCCGGTCTTTCAGCCCGCGACCTATAATCCCAAGCTCTTTCTCGATGAGGAAGGCAGCCTGCTCACGCTGGAAATCGACAATATCTATGAGACGCGCCACGGCGAGTTCACGCTTCCGGGTCCCAATCCCGACTTCCAGACCGGCAGCTATGCCTACGAGGGCCAGACCTACCTTGTGCGCCGCCACCAGGACGAGGAAGCGCAGCTCATGAACGAGCTCGCCAGCATGGACTTTCAGGCGCGCTCCAACAAGCTCTGGTTCCTCGAGCCGGAGGAGGCCATCGCCTTCCTCCTCGACTGCTATCCGCGCCTTGTGAAAAACTACCGCGTTTTCGGGGAAAAGGCGCTGTCGCGCTACAAGATGCGCACGGCCAAGTCCACCATCACAGCGCAGGTCACGAGCAACGAGAAGGAAAAGTGGTTCTCGCTCGACATTACAGTGGATTACGAGGGGCAATCCCTGCCGCTGGAAAAAATCTGGAAGGCCTGGGCGCGCGGCAAGCGCTATGTGCAGCTCAAGGACGGCTCCTATACGAGCCTGCCCGAGGCGTGGCTGGAAAAGCTCTCGCACAAGCTCACGGCGCTGGGGCTTGACCCGAGCAAACCGCCGCAGCAGAAGTTCAAGCAGTTCGAGGCCCCTGTGCTCGACAGCCTGCTGGAAGACCTGCCCGGCGCAACCACGGACTCGTTCTGGAACAAACTCAGGGAGAAAATCCGCTCCTTCAGGGAGGTCCGGCCCATCGCACCGCCCAAGGGGCTCAACGCCTCCCTGCGCGGCTACCAGACGCAGGGCCTCTCCTACCTCAACTTCCTTTCCGAATACGGCTTCGGGGGCATCCTCGCGGACGAGATGGGCCTCGGCAAGACCGTGCAGACCCTCGCCTTCATCCAGTACATGGTGGAGAGCCATCACAAGGGGCCCAACCTCATCGTGGTGCCTACGTCGGTCCTCCCCAACTGGGAGCGCGAGGCGGAAAAATTCGTGCCCAATCTCCGGCGGCTCATCATCTACGGCACGCGCCGCGAGGGCATGTTCAAGCATATCGAGAGCTCGGACCTCATCATCACCACCTATGCCCTGCTCCGCCGGGATTTGGAGGAAATCGAGAAGCACGAGTTCAATACGGTCATCCTCGACGAGGCGCAGAACATCAAGAACCCCAACACCATCACGGCCCGCGCCGTGCGNCGCATCAATGCCCGGATGCGNCTCTGCCTCTCGGGCACGCCCATNGAGAACAACCTNTTCGAGCTCTGGTCGCTCTTCGAGTTCCTCATGCCCGGTTTTCTNGGCTCGCAGCACGCTTTTCAGCGGGGCATCGTCAAGCCCATCAAGGACGGCGACGCCGAGACCCTCGACTATCTGCGCACGCGCGTCAGGCCCTTCATCCTCCGGCGCACCAAGGCCGAAGTGGCCAAGGACCTGCCCCCCAAGGTGGAAAGCGTCACCTGCTGCGCGCTGGAGGAGGCCCAGGCCGAGCTCTATTCCGCGCTGGCGCGCAAGCTGCGCGCCCAGGTGCTCGCCGATGTGGACGAAAAGGGCCTTGCCAAGAGCCAGATGTCCATCCTCGACGCCCTGCTCAAGCTCAGGCAGATATGCTGCCACCCGCGGCTGCTCAAGATGGACTTGCCGGGCTTTTCCAACAACCTGCCTTCCGGCAAATTCGACGCCTTCAAGGACATGGTGACGGAAATTGTGGAGGGCGGCCACAANGTGCTGGTGTTTTCGCAGTTCGTGCANATGCTGCACATCATCCGCCAGTGGCTGGACTTTTCGCAGATGCCCTTCTGCTATCTCGACGGCGCGAGCAAGGACCGCTTCGAGCAGGTGGACAGGTTCAACAACAGCCCGGACATCCCCATCTTCCTCATCTCCCTCAAGGCGGGCGGCACGGGCCTCAACCTCACCTCGGCNGACTATGTCATCCACTATGACCCGTGGTGGAACCCTGCCGTGGAGAGCCAGGCCACGGACCGCACCCACCGCATCGGCCAGACNCGGCAGGTCTTTTCCTACAAGCTCATCTGCCAGAANACGGTGGAGGAAAANATCCTCAANNTGCAGGAGGCCAAGCGCGGCGTGGCCGAGGCCATCATCCCCGGACAGGACACCTGGAAATCCCTCACGCGCGAGGACCTGGAAATGCTCTTTGACGTGTAAAGGGCCAACACAGAGCGANAAAAACAGCAGGGGCGCNCCGGACTTCNCTCCGGCGCGCCCCTTTTGCNATAAGGAANGCGNAAAAACCTAGGCAAGCGCCTTCACGGCGTTGAGCACGGCGGCATAGTCGGGCTCGTCGGTCATTTCGGGCACTATCTGGCTGTAGGTGAGGATGCCGTCNGGCCCCACCACAAAGACGGCGCGGGCCAGCAGGCGCAATTCCTCGATGAGNACGCCATAGGCGAGCCCGAAGCCCCCCTCCTTGTAGTCCGANAGNGTTTCCACGGCCTTGGCGTTGGCCGCGCCGCACCAGCGGGCCTGGGCAAAGGGCAGGTCGCGNCTCACGGCCACGATNCGCACCTTGTCGGAGAGCTTGGCGGCCTCGGCGTTGAAGTGGCGCATCTCAAGGTCGCAGACAGGGGTGTCCAGCGAGGGCACGCAGGCGAGCACGAGAATTTTGCCCGCAAAATCNTTGAGGGTGCGCGGGGTGAGGTCATTGGCCGTCAGTGTGAAGTCGGGCGCGGGCGCGCCGACCTTGGGCTGCTCGCCCATGAGGTGCAGGGGCGTGCCCTGNAAGGTCACGGTATCCATATGCTTTCTCCTTGAGAGGACTTAAAGTTTTTCTTGAGGGTTTCNCGGCAGCACCGCGCCGCCGCTNGCTCCAAGCTGCACCAGCCGCGGGCCCATGTCAACTCACGCCCACAGAAGCGCGCACCACTCNCCGTCAATGGTGCGCCGGNCTGCCGGCAACCCCTGCGCCCGATAGGCGGCCTCCACTGCATCGGCCTGGCTCTCCAGAATGCCGGAGAGCACGAGTGCGCCGCCGGGTGCCAGCGCGGCGNNCANCTCCGGGGCCATTTCCATGAGCGGCCGCGCAAGNATATTGGCGAGCACAAGGTCGAAACTGCGGCCGGCAGCCTCGGCCACGCTCCCTTCCGCAATCTCGAAGGCAGCCGCGGGCACAGCGTTGAGGGCGCGATTTTCCCGAGCATTGTCGACGGCCAGNGGGTCGATGTCGAGCCCGAGGCCCATGAGCCCGCTTTTGGCGCAACCGATGCCGAGGATGCCCGAGCCNGTNCCGAGGTCGAGAAAGGACTGCCCNNCNCCGANNCGCCCGGCATCCAAAAGGTCNCTNANNACNCNGAGGCAAAGNGCCGTGGTGGCATGATGCCCGGTGCCGAAGGCGCTCTTGGGCTCGATGAGGATGGGGATGCGCCCCGGATAGCGGTCCTCCCCGGCAAGCCACGGCGGAAGCACCACAAAACGCGAGCCGCAGAGNACGGGNGTGAAAAANTNCCGCCANGCCGCCAGCCAGTCCTGCCGCTCCACGGCTTNCAGCGTGGNCTGGGCCTGCGGCGCNACGGCGAGGANNTCATCCCGCANNNGNCGCANATGGTCNCCGGATTCGCANTGGATGACAAAGCGCGTNTCNCCGCCCGCAAGNCTTTCCTCCTCCCAGCCAAATGGCGCGCCCAGGGCGAGCAGACCGCTCACGCGGTCAAAATCCTCCTCTTCCGCAACGATTTCCAGCCGGAACAATGCCGCCGTGTCTCTCCCCGCCATGCTCTCCTCCCTTTTTTGTGGGCTGAGGATGCGTCTTCGGGGCGGAATTGGCAAGGCATTGATTTACGCCCCTGACCGCTGTAGGCTCCTTGCCGGATGCCGCGCCCGCGGCTTTCGCAACGCCAAGGATTGACCATGCCCTGTCCCCCCGATGCCGCGGCCGACGCGGCCGCCCCTGCGGAGCTGGACCGCCTGCTCGCAGACATCCGCAAGACCTTTGACGCCGATTTTGAGCCCCTTGAGGTGGACGATGGCTGCCTCGACGTGCTCACCGTGCGCGACATGCCCCGGCATCTGGACGCCCTGCTCCGCCGCGGCGCCATCCACGATCCCATGAAGGACCTGCCCCTCTGGGCCAAGGTGTGGCCCGGCTCCTTCGTGCTCGGGCGCTTCCTGCGCACGCAGGAGCCCGCGGGCAAACGCCTGCTGGAAATCGGCGCGGGCTGTGCCATTTGCAGCATGGTTGCCGCGCGCTACGGTTTTGCGCATATCGTCGCCAGCGACAATGTGGCGGACGCACTCGCCTTCGCGCGGGCCAATGTGCTGAAAAACCGCCTGGAGGACCGCATCGAGGTGCGGCACCTCGATGTGACCACGCCCGGGCAGGATGCGCGTTTTCCCGAAGGTTTCGACATTATCGCCGCGTCGGAGCTGCTCTATCTGGATGAGCTCCACAGGCCGCTCCTGAAATTTCTCGACCGTCATCTCGCCCCCGGCGGCAAAGCCCTGTTCTGCACGGACCTCGCCCGCGCCAAGCCCCGCTTTGCCAAGCTGGCGGCAAAATCCTTCTCCGTGCAGGAGGGCAAGATCGGCGTGAAAAGCCGGGATGAGGACGGCGCGGAGCAGCGCCGCATCTACACCATATGCATCCTGGAGCGGCCATGAGCAGCCCGCGCATCATTCTTAGGGCCTGCCCCAAGGGCTACACGCGCGACCTTGACAAGGCGGTGAGCCCCGCCGTCACCGTGGAGCGCGTGCGCGCGAGCCTCGCGCGGGCCGGGCTTGATGTTGTCGCGGGCGCGCGCCGCGTGGATGTGGGGCGGCTCGGCATCCCGGTCTACCTCGGCATTTGCGGGGAGGACGCCCGCGCGGTCATGCCCACGCGCAAGCAGATGGGCAAGGGCTCCTCGGAGGAGCAGGCGCTCGCCTCGGCGCTCATGGAAGTGATGGAGCGCTTTGCCTTTTTCAGCTTCTGGGAGCGGCCGCACGAGACGTTCAGCGGCACCTGGAGCGAGGCCGAGGCGCGCTTCGGTGCGGCCCTTTTGCCACTCGCCGAAGTGCTGCGCTCGGTCGGCGACACCATGCCCCTTGAGCGCGCGCGGCGCATCATGGACCTCACCCGCTGGGAGTTTACTCCGGCCACGCACCTTTTGAGCGGCCGCACGGTGTGGCTGCCGCTGGACTGGTTTCGGATGCTCGGCGAATTCAATGGTTCCTCCGCCGGGAACAGCGCGGAAGAATCCCTCCTGCAGGGCCTCTCCGAATTGATGGAGCGGCATGTCTGCTGTATTGCCGACCGAAAGCGCCCCGTGCTCCCCACCATCACGCCGGAAAGCTGCACGGACCCGACTTTACGCGGACTCATGGACGCCTTCGCGCGCGAGGGCATCCACCTTGTGCTCAAGGACCTCTCCCTCGGGATGTCCCTCCCCACAGTGGGCGCCCTCGCGTGGGATTCGGCGACCTTTCCGGGGCGCTCGGAAATCGTCTTTACGGCAGGCACGGCCTCCTCGCCCGCCAAGGCGGCCATTCGCGCCGTCACCGAGGTGGCCCAGCTGGGCGGTGATTTCTGCACCAATTCCTGCTACGAGGCCTCGGGACTGCCCAAATTTACGGAGCTCGAACAAGCCGGATGGCTGCTGGAGGGCCCGGAAATCCCGCTCGAAAGCCTCCCCTCGGTGGAGAAGGACGACATCCGCGATGAGCTGGTGGCGGCTATGGAAGGGCTCGCCCCGCTCAACGTCTATGCGGTGGAAACCACGCACCCGGAGCTCGGCATCCCGGCGCATTATACCATTGTACCGGGCCTCCAGTTCCGCGAGCGGGACAAAAATCAAAGCCTCGGCCTGTTCGTGGGCCGCAAGCTCGCCGAAGCCTGCGACGCGGAAACGGCAGCGCGCGGGCTCGCGGAGCTGGCGCAGCTTTGCCCCGGCGCGCATTATCTGCCCTTTTTTCAGGGCATCCTTGCCCTGCGCCGGGATGCGCCCGCGGAGGCGCGCGACCATTTTCTCGCTGCGCTCCCCCTGCAACCCGATGCGGAGGCGGCGGGCCTCGCCGCTTTCTATGCCGGCCATGCGGAGACACTGCAAGGTCGCTGGGCTACTGCGGTGCCCCTGCTTGAGCAGGCGGTGGGCCTGTGCCCGGAGATGAAGGAATACGGGAATCTGCTCGGAGTCTCCCTCTACAAGACGCAGCGCTATGCCGAAGCGGCCGAAGCCTTTGCGGCCGTGCTCAGGCTGGATAAGGGCTCGGCCATGGACCGCGCCAATCTGGGCGTCTGCCACAAGCTGCTCGGCAATGTGGAGGCGGCCCGGCAGGAACTTGCGGCAGCGCTGGAACTGGACCCGACGCTGGACTTTGCCCGCACCCACTTGGAAGAACTGGAAGCGGATGCCGCCGGAGGGGCTGATGCCCTTTCGTAGCTTCCGGGATGTGCGTGAGCATTTAGACGCCCTGGGCATGTTCCACATGGAGCTTGGCCTCGGGCGCATCCGGCGCGTGCTCGCGGCGCTCGGGCTGGAGCGGCCGCCCTTCACGGTCGTCCAGGTGCTGGGCACCAACGGCAAGGGCTCCACATGCGCCTTTCTGGCCAGCCTTTGCGCGGCGCACGGCGTGCGCGCGGGCCTTTATACGTCGCCCCATTTCGTCTCCCCCGAGGAGCGCATCCGCGTTGATGGCGAGCCCCTGTCCGGTGACAGGTGGCCGGAACTCGCCAATGCCGTCATGGCGGCTGCCGGGGACGAACACCTCACCTACTTTGAATTTCTCACCGCTTTAGCCCTCCTGGCCTTTCGCGAGGCGGGCGTGGAGGTCGCCATCCTTGAGGCCGGCCTTGGCGGCCGCAACGACGCCACCACGGCAGTCGCCGCGGACCTGCTCTGCTTTACGCCTCTAGCCATGGACCACGCCGCGGTGATCGGGCCAACATTTACGCATATCGCCTGGGACAAGGCGGCGGCCATCCGCAGCCGTGCCCCCGTGTGTTCGGCACCGCAATATCCCCTCGCCGCGACCGAGCTTACGGCAGCGGCCGGCCGGCACGGGGCCGGAATCACCGTTGCCGCGCCGCTTGCGCCCCATTGGCAGCCACGCCTCGGGCTCGCCGGAAGCCACCAGCGTGTCAATGCCGCTTTGGCCCTTGCCGCATGGCACGAGCTCGCCCCGCTGCTGGGCAGAAGCACCGAGGATGGCACCGCCCAGGAGCGGGGCCTCGCACGGGCCTTCCTTCCGGGGCGCCTTCAGTTTCTGCCGCGCACGGACGACCACCCGGCCCTGCTTCTGGACGGGGCCCACAATCCCCACGGAATGCAGTCGCTCCTCAGCGCCTTCCGGCACTCCGACGACGTAGGGGCTTGGGCCTTGCCGCAACCTTCAGCCATCATTTTCTCCTGCTTGAGCGACAAGGACTGGCGCAGCTCTGCCGCCATGATCAGGCGCCATTTTCCGCAAACGCCGGTGCTTGTCCCGGCGTTGGAAAATCCCCGCGCGGCTGACGCCGCTGAGGTCGCCGCCTTTTTTGCGGCAGTGTCGCCTGCCCCGGCCACGCCCCTCAGCGGCAAGGACGCGCTCGGGCGCGCGCTGGCGGCAACGGCGACCCTCTGCACGACGCCGGAGGCCGTGACGCTCATGACAGGTTCCCTGTACCTGCTGGCCGAATTTTTTGGCCGCTATCCGCAATATCTCGCACCACCATCCCCAATGGAGTCACACCCATGAAAAATGAACTCGCCTACCATTCCCCTTCCGCCTGGGAGCGCTATGCCGATGCCCGCAAAGAGGTGCAGGCGCTCGCCGGGCGCTACATCGACTTTATCAGCCGCTGCAAGACCGAGCGCGAGACCATCGCCTACGTCGAGGCGCGTCTCGCCGCGGCCGGTTTTGGCGAGGATTTTGGCGGGGAGCGCGTGCTGCGTCCGCTGCGGGGCAAGACCCTTTTTGCGGCGCGGCGCGGCACCAGGCCCCTTGCGGATGGCCTTGCGCTCATCGCCGCCCATGCGGACAGCCCGCGCCTCGACTTCAAGCAGCACCCGCTCGTTGAGCAGCCTGGCGTGGTCCAGGCCAAGACCCACTATTACGGCGGTATCCGCAAATATCAGTGGCTTGCAAGGCCGCTGGCCCTGCACGGTGTCATCATCCGTGAAAACGGGGAGCGCGTGGACGTGAGCATCGGCGAAAAGCCGGGCGAGCCCGTTTTCTGCATTGCCGACCTTTTGCCGCACCTGGCGCAGAAACAGAGCGGCCAGAAACTCAGCGAGGCCTTTGAGGCGGAAAAGCTCAACGTCATCCTCGGCCATGCGCCGGCCGGGGGCCGCCAGCGCGGCCGCGGCAAGGAGGAGAAGGAGGACGGCCTCAAGGATGCGCTGCTCAGGCTGCTGCACAAAAAATACGCCATAACCGAGGAGGACCTCATCACCGCCGAGCTCGAGGCCGTGCCTGCGGGCGCCGCGCGTTTTGTGGGCCTGGACAAGGCACTCATCGGCGGCTACGGGCAGGACGACAGGATTTGCGTTTTTGCGGCCCTCGAAGCGCTGCTGGAGGCGGACGCGGACGCCACGCGGCCGCTGGCGGTGATTTTTTGGGACAAGGAGGAAATCGGCTCCGACGGGGCCACGGGCGCGGCCTCGCGCTTTTTCCAGTATTGCGTGGAGGACATTGCGGCGGCCTGGGCTCCCGGCACTTCGGCCTCGCATGTGCTGCTCAACAGCCGGGCCCTTTCGGCCGACGTGCAGGCCGCCCTCGACCCCGATTTTCAGGAGGTGCATGAAAAGCAGAACGCGGCCCTCATCGGGCACGGGCCCTGCTTTTCCAAGTTCACGGGCTCGCGAGGCAAGTACGGGGCGAGCGAGGCGGACGCCGAGTTTTTCGCGGAGCTCAGGGGCATCCTCAACGCCCGCAAGATACCTTGGCAGGCGGCGGAGCTCGGCAAGGTGGACCTGGGAGGCGGCGGCACGGTGGCGCTCTTCCTCGCGGCCTACGGGATGCGCGTCATCGACCTCGGGCCTGCGCTGCTCTCCATGCACAGCCCCTTTGAGCTTGCAAGCGCGGCCGACCTCTATGCCACGGTGGAAGCGTACCGCGCCTTTTTTGAAGCCTGAGACGACTGGCGCCGGCAGTCACACGGCTGCCGGACGCCACCATCCACGTTCAGGCGTGCCTCTGCGAACGCGGGCCTGCCGCACGGGCCGCAGGTGCGGCCCTGGTTGCCTCCACGCGGCGCGCGAAGTGCGCCGGCTCGGAAGGCACCCCCTCTTCCGCGCGCAAATGGGCGTGGAGGCTCGCCATGAGCGAGGCCGCATCCCCGTGTTCCTCCTGCTCGCCCATGCCGCTCAGGAACCAGCGGGGGCGGCCATGCAGGACGCGCCTGCGCGTCTTGAGGCTGGCCTCCCGCATGGCGAGCTCCAGCCGCCACGTCCCCCTGGGCGTATGGAGCAGGATGGTGCGCCCTGCACTCTCTACCCTGTAGCTTGAGGGCGCCTCCTCAAGGCGCAGCAAATCCTCCACCGCCGCCCGCATGAGGGCGAGGTGCTCCAATGCGGGCACCTGTTTCTGCTCTTCCTTGAGCTTGTGCTCGCCATCCTGGATTTTCGTGAGGAACTTGCGCCGGTCATCATCCAGCGTGCTTATGCCGCGCCGCATGATGCGGAAGCAGAAAACCAGCGCGCCCAGCATGATGGCGCCGCCGATGACCCAACCGAGCATGGTCATGCTCCGGCTCCCGGTGGAACTGCGGCCCCGGTCGGCGTTTTGCCGACCGGGGCCGCTCATTGCAAGGGCCTTACATGCCCTTGGAGCGCGCGTAGTGGTTGATGAGGCTGCCGTCCAGGAGTATCTGGCGCTCATTCTCGCTGAGGCCGCGCAGGGACAGGGCCACCTGCTCGGCCCAGGGCTTCTTGCCGGACTCCACCTCGGTGTGCACCAGTGCGGCGAGAATGGTGGGCCTCCCGGCTTCAATGGCCCGGCGGACGCCGGGGACGATGAGCCAGTCACCGGGCTTAAGGTCGCGCGAAAGCTCCTTCTCCACCAGGAAGGGCAGGATGCCCCAGTTGATAAGGTTGGAGCGGTAGCGCTTGGTGGCATATTCCACGGCGAGATTGGCCCAGCCGCCGAGTACCTTCTGGCACGAGGCCGCCTGCTCCCGCGCGGAGCCATCGCCCGGCTTCAACGCGAAGATAAGCGAGCCGATGCCCACCCGATGCAGCGGGTGCGGCACGTCCAGCATGGTGCTTACCGCAGCCTGCTCCGAACAGATGTCCACAAGGCCGCGCACCTTGGCGAGCACCTCGGCGTCATCGGGATTGGCAAGCCGCTTCTTCTCCAGCGCCTGCGCGGCCTTGGCGCGGCCAACATAGCCGGGGTCCTTGCGGGAAAGCGTGAACTCCGCGAGCTTTTGCGGGTTGGAGCGCAGGGAGGACGTCTCGCCGGAGGGGATGAGCTCGTCCGTGGTGGTCACGGGGTCGGTGATGACGCTCGCCACCTCGAGGACCAGGTTCTCGGGCAGCGGCGAAAGCTCGGGCCAGTCGGCGATATTGGGCCCGAACACAAGCTCCATCTGTGGGTCGGCGTGGCCGAAACCGTTATAGACGCGGCGCTGGTAAATTTCAGGGTTAAAGTGATACTTGAGGTTGACGTGCAGGTCGGGCGACTTCCAGTCCAGCGACGTGGCCGGGGTGAGGCGCCCGCCATTGGCAGCCGTGGCGGCAATGGAGCGCGCGTCCATGAGTGCGACGGCCGCGATTTGCCCCTCGCCCGGCTTGGACCCCTCGCGGTTGGGGAAATTGCGCGTGGTGTGCCGCAGAGAGAGGCCGCCGTGGGCCGGGGTGTCACCCGCGCCGAAGCAGGGCCCGCAAAAGGCCGTCTTGACGTTGGCCCCGAGCGTCATCAGTCTTTCGGTGGCGCCGTTGTTCACCAGCGCAACAGACTGCGGCACGCTCGCCGGATACACGGAGAATGTGAAATGCGGGTTGGAGGTGTTCCAGGTGCCGAGAATGGCCGAAGCCATGCTGATGTTTTCAAAAGTGCCGCCTGCGCACCCGGCAATGATGCCCTGGTCGGCCACGATGGACCCGTTGATGATCTTGTCGCGCAGCTTGAGTCCCTTGCCCGCATCCCCGAAGAGGCGCACAGCCTCCTCCTCCACTTCGCCCAGCAGTTCCTCGGCGTGGGCCGTCACTTCGGCGATGGTGTGGACGTTGCTCGGGTGGAAGGGCAACGCGATCATGGGCACCACCGCCGAAAGGTCGATGCGCACGAGGGCGTCGTAACAGGCGGGGGACTGCAGGTCGAGCTCGGTATAATCGTCTGCCCTGCCGTGCAGGGTGAGCCACTCGCGCACCTTTTCGTCCGTGCGCCAGATGGAGGAAAGGCAGGCCGTTTCCGTGGTCATCACGTCCACGCCGCAGCGGAAGTCCACGGAAAGCGCGCTCACGCCCGGGCCCATGAACTCCAGCACCTTGTTCTTGACAAAGCCGTCCTTGAACACCGCGCCGATGAGCGCCAGCGCCACGTCCTGCGGGCCCACGCCGGGGGCCGGTTCGCCCTCCAGCCACACGGCCACCACTTCGGGCGCGGCCACGTCCCACGTCTTGCCGAGGAGCTGCTTGACGAGTTCCGGGCCGCCTTCGCCCACGCCCATGACGCCCAGCGCGCCATAGCGGGTATGGCTGTCCGAGCCCAGGATCATGCCGCCGCACCGGGTCATCATCTCGCGCATATACTGGTGGATGATGGCGAGATGCGGGGGCACGAAGATGCCGCCGTATTTCTTGGCGGCGGCGAGGCCGAAGAGGTGGTCGTCCTCGTTGATGGTGCCCCCCACCGCGCACAGGCTGTTGTGGCAGTTGGTGAGAACGTAGGGCAGCGAAAATTCCTTGAGGCCCGAAGCCCTGGCCGTCTGGATGATGCCCACATAGGTGATGTCGTGCGAGGCGAGCGCGTCAAAGCGCACATGCACCTGGCCGTCATCGGGCGCGTCCTTGGCCTGGTGGGCGGCGAGAATGCGCGCGGTGAGCGTGTTGCGGGCGGCCTTGGCAAGGTCGATGCCCTTGGCCTGGGCCTCGGCGGCGCTTTGGAGCTTCCCCTCGTTGATGACGGTTTTTTCTGCAGAAAGGGTGATCATGGCGGACACTCCTTTTCCTGGGATAAAGATTCGGGTTCAGTCGTTCCTCGCCAGGGCAAGCCTGAGGCCAAAGCCAAGAAAAACCGTGCCGGTCACGCGATGGAGCCAGCGCTGAAAACGCGGTCTGGCAAACACCCGGCGCACCCGGCCGAGGATCTGCGCAAGAAAGAGATACCAGACAAGGCACTCGACGGCAGTAATGGCGCCCATTTCCAGAAGCTGCGGGGCTGCTGCCATATCGGCAGCCATGAATTGCGGTAACAGCACGAGAAAGTAGAGGATGGCCTTGGGGTTGAGCGCATTGGTCAAAAATCCCTGCCGGAACGCGCGCCGCAAGGGAACGGCGTGAGGCGCAGCAGCGCCTTCTCCGGGTACTGCATCCTCTTGGAGAGGCTGCGGCTTTTGCCGGAAGGACTGGATGCCGAGCCAGAACAGATAGACCGCACCCGCATACTTGAGCAACTGAAACAGCGGGGCCGAGGCCGCGATGATGGCCGAGATCCCGGCAATGGCAAAGCCCGTATGCACGGTGATGCCCAGCGCCACACCGCAGGCCGCCGCCTTGCCCGCGCGCGTCCCTTCCAGCAACGACACGCGGCTCACCAGCGCGAAGTCGGGCCCGGGCAGCATCACCAGAAGCGCCATGGCCGGGACAAAGAGGAGCAGGTTTTCCAGCGGCAGCATAGCTTTGTCCTCCACAAAAACCTTCATGTAATGCTTTAAAGATTTTCGCCGATGATCTCGCCGAATTCCTTGCAGCCCACCACGCGGCTGCCCGGAACCTGGGCCGCCAGGTCCTCGGTGACGGCCTTGCCCGCAATGGCCTTGGCCACGGCCGAGCGGATGCGCTTGGCGGCGGTCGGCACGCCCAGATGCTCCATGAGCAATGCCCCACAGAGGATGATGCTGCCGGGATTGGCCCTGTCCTTCCCGGCGATGGCCGGGGCCGTGCCGTGCGTGGCCTCGAAAAAGGCCAGCGTGTCGGACATGTTGACGCCCGGCGCAAGGCCGAGGCCGCCCACCTGCGCGGCCAGCGCGTCCGAAATATAGTCGCCGTTGAGGTTGGGCGTGGCCAGCACGCTGTAGGCCTCGGGCCGGAGCAGGGCCTCCTGGAACATGGCGTCGGCAATGCGGTCCTTGACCACAAGACGGCCGGGAACAGGCTCTTTTTCCGTGCAGGTCACGTCACCAAATTCTTCCGCGGCCACGTCATAGCCCCACTGGCGGAAGGCCCCCTCCGTGAACTTCATGATATTGCCCTTGTGGACAAGGGTGAGGCTCGGGCGGCCATTCTCCAGAGCGTAGCGCAGGGCGCGGCGCACGAGGCGCTTGGAGCCCGCCTCGGTCATGGGCTTGATGCCGATGGCCGCCACTTCGGCCACGCGCGTGACGCCAAGCTCGTCGCGCAAAAATTCCGCCAGCTTGCGCGCCTCGGGCGTACCCGCGGCAAATTCCACGCCCGCGTAGACATCCTCGGTATTTTCCCGAAAGATGACCATGTCCACCCGCTCCGGGTGCTTGACCGGCGTCTCCAGCCCCGGAATATGCCGCACCGGCCGGATGCAGGCATAGAGGTCGAGCCCCTGCCGCAAGGCCACGTTGAGGCTGCGGATACCCGTGCCCACGGGCGTGCCCAGCGGGCCCTTCATGGCGATATCGGCCCCGCGCAAGGCCTGGAGCGTGGCTTCGGGCAGCGGCGTCCCTTCCGCTTCACGGGCCTTCTCGCCGGCGAGCAGTTCCTGCCAGTCAAGCCGCAAATCCGATTCCGCAGCCAGCGCCGCGTCGATGACCGGGCGCGCCGCGCGCCAGATTTCCGGCCCGATGCCGTCGCCCTCGATCCAGTAGATAGTCTTGCGCATGAAGTTTTTCTCCGGTGACCAAAGCACTTTGCTCTTAATCGTCCGCGGCGTCGTCGCCGTCCTCGCCCTCGTCCACCTCGCGACGGAGAGCGCGCGCCCGCTTGAGGAGCTGCTCAAGCTGGATGTCACCGCTGACCACGCCCACGATGCGGTCGTTCTCGTCCGTCACCGCGCAGGAAACGGTGATGACGAGCTTGGCCGTGAAGTGCGACTGGTAGACATCCATGATATGCAGGTCACCCGTCTGCATGGGCATCCTGAACCACTCACGCCCGGAGAAGTCATAGCCGGGGTGCAGCGACGCGTAATTGGCGGCATATTCCGAATCCGCAATGGCGGAGCAGCACATGCGACCCTCGGCGTCGGTGAGGCAGCAGAACTGGATGAAGGGATACTCAGCCACAAAGGCGTCCAGCGCAGCGCAGGCCTCGGCGTCCAGGCGGCAGAGGGCCGGGCTTGCCGCAAGCCGCAGGATGAGGTTGGCGGCCAGCTCCCCGGCGAGCTTCTTCATGCGGTCGAACTCCGTGGCGAAGAGCTCGGGCATGTGCTGCTGCACGAGCGATTCCATCTCCTCGTGCGAGAGGCTCGTGGTGCGGCCGCTGTCCGCATAGAGCGCCATGATGGCGTCGTAAACCCTGCCCACGGCCGGGTGCTTCTTGGAGACCTGCTGCTCCTTGGGGAGATTGAGGCTGGTGTTGATCCAGTAGGCCACGCCCGCCCTGCCCGTCTTGTCCGTGACGATGATGGGCACCGGACGCCCGAGCAGGCGTTTCGTATCGAAAATATTGTAGATTTCCTCGTTCTTGGCGAGGCCGTCGGCGTGCACCCCCGCACTCGTGGCGTTGAAGTCGCGCCCCACGAAGGGATAGTTGGGCGGGATGCGGTAATCGAGCTCGCGCTCGAAAAACTCCGCCACTTCGCTGAGCACCGTGGTATCCGCCGCCGCGTCGTCGCCCGTCAGAGAGATATATTCGACGAGCAACGCCTCCAGCGGCGTATTGCCCGTGCGCTCGCCGAAGCCGAAAAGGGTGCTGTTGACGGCCCCGCAGCCGTAGAGCCAGGCGGTGACGCCATTGGCGAGCGCCATGTGGAAGTCGTTATGGCCGTGCCACTCCAGCCACTCGCCAGGCACACCCGCCTCGTCCGTGAAGGCGCGCACGATGCGCTGCACCGAGCGCGGCAGCGCCGCCCCCGGCCACGGCACGCCATAGCCCATGGTGTCGCAGAGGCGAATCTTGACGGGCATCCCGCTTTGGCGCGAAAGCTCCATGAGTCGCTGCGCGAGCGGCAGGCAGAAGCCGTAAATATCGGCGCGGGTGATGTCCTCGAAGTGGCAGCGCGGAATGATGCCCCAGTCCAGCGCCTGTGCGGCGAGGTCCGTATACATGTCCATGGCCTGCTGGCGCGTTTTCCCGAGCTTGAGGAAAATGTGGTAGTCGGAGACGCTCGTCAGCATCCCGGTCTCGTCAAACTCCATGTCGCGCGCGAGCTTGAGGTCCTCCCGGTTGGCGCGTATCCACGCCGTCACCCGCGGGAAGCGGTAGCCGCGCGCGCGGCACACTTCAACGCATTTGCGGTCGCGCGGGGAATAGAGGAAAAATTCCGAGGCAGCGATGAGCCCGGTCTTGCCGCCGAGGCGGTGAAGGAAGTCGAACATCCGCGCCACCTGGCGCACCGTATAGGGGGGCCGGGCCTGCTGGCCGTCGCGGAAGGTGGTGTCCGTGATGCGCATCTGCGCGGCCGGGCGCGGCGAAAGCAGCACCTCGTCAAAGGAGGTGCGGCAGATGCTGGTATAGGGGAAGAGCTCGCGGAACAGGCGGGGCTGGTCCGTATGCTGGAGGGAAAGGGCGCGGTTGCCGCCCGTGTGGTGGATGATGCTCATGGAGGTTTCCTGCGCGTTGCCGCCTGTGACGATGCTGTTTCGGAAGCGTTGCTATATACCGCGTTATGCCCTGCCAGTCCAGCCTTGCGGCCGCGGCATTTCCGGGTATGATTAGCGCTTGTCAAGGCGGAGGTATTCGCGCTATTTTTCACAATCATAACGCAAGCTCTGGGGCGCTTCCCTGCCCCGGCGCCCGCCTCTGCCCGCGAATCCAGGAGAACAGCCATGAAAGAAGCCACCAAGTGCCTCCACGCAGGCTACAGCCCCAAAAACGGCGAGCCGCGCGTCGTGCCCATCGTCCAGAGCACCACCTATGTTTATGATTCCACGGCCGAAGTGGCCCGGCTTTTCGACCTTGAGCAATCGGGCTTCTTTTATTCCCGCATCGGCAACCCCACCGTGGACGCGGTGGAGCAAAAAATCGCCGCGCTCGAGGGCGGCGTTGGCGCGCTCTGCACCTCCTCCGGGCAGGCGGCGGTCATGCTCGCCGCGCTCAACCTGGCGCGCGCGGGCGACCACATCATCAGCGCGACCAATGTCTATGGCGGCACGTTCAACCTCTTTAACACCATCTTCCGGCGTTTCGGCATCGAAACCACCTTTGTGGACCAGGACGCCACGGATGAGGATCTCGCCGCCGCCTTCAGGCCCAATACCCGCTTCGTCTATGGCGAGACCATCGCCAACCCGGCCCTGAGTGTGCTCGACATCGAGCGCTTCGCAAGGCTCGCGCATGAGCACGGCCTGCCGCTCCTCGTTGACAACACTTTTGCGACGCCCATCCTCTGCCGGCCTTTCGAGTTCGGTGCTGACGTGGTCATTCACTCCACCACCAAGTATATGGACGGACATGCCGTGCAGCTCGGCGGCGTCATCGTGGACAGCGGCAATTTTGACTGGAAAAACGGGAATTTCCCTGAATTTACGGAGCCGGACGCCTCCTACCACGGCCTTGTCTATGCGGATGCCTTCGGGCGGGGGGCCTATATCGCCAAGGCGCGGGTGCAACTCATGCGCGACCTCGGCTGCTGCCAGAGCGCCCAAGGGGCCTTTTACACCAACTTGGGGCTGGAGACCCTGCCGCTCAGGATGCAGAAGCACTCGGAAAACGCCGAGACCGCCGCGCGCTGGCTCGCCGGGCAGGACAAGGTGGAATGGGTGCGCTATCCGCGCCTCACGTGGGACCCCTATGCCAGGCTCGCGGGCAAGTATCTCCCCCACGGGTGCAGCGGCGTGGTGTCCTTCTCGTTCAAGGGCGGGCGCGAGGCCGGGGCGCGCTTCATCGACGCGCTCCAGCTCATCTCGCTGGAGACCCATGTGGCGGACATCCGCACCTCCGTGCTGCACCCGGCCACTTCCACGCATCGCCAGCTCTCGGACGAGCAGCTCACGGCCGCGGGCATCACGCCGGGCACGGTGCGCCTTTCCGTGGGGCTGGAAGCCTGGGACGACATCCGCGCGGACCTCGAGCGCGGCATGGACGCCGCCTGAGCCATGCCGGAACCGGCTGCCGCTCCGCAGGGGGCAACACCTGCCGCCATGAGGGCCGACATGCCCGCGGACATACTCGCCCGCATGGGCGCTCTTGCCCGTGTGCCCGAGCATTCCCTGCCGCTCATGACCGCGCTCTCCCAGGGCGAGCCCTTCTGCATCGGGCCCTATTTCTTCCTCGCCGCCGAGGACTGGCTCATGGCCGTGGCCTATCCGCTGGATGGGCGCTACGACCAGGCAACCTTTGAAGCATCACTTGAAGAAGCCCTGGACCGCACGGGCGCCACGGCCTGCTGGGCCATAGGCCCAGAGCTTCCCGACCGCCTCGCCCCGCAGATGGTGGACCGGGACCGCTATTATGTGCTTTCGGCCCACGCAGTGCCGCCCTCCCGGCTGCGCGGGCCGCTCAAAAAAGTGGCGGAAACGCTCACAGTGACGGAAGGCACGACGTTCACGCCGGAGCACCGCCGCCTCTGGGGGGAATTTCTCGGCCGCATCCAGCGCGGCGAAGCTCCGGCCATGGCCCCCCATGTGGCCGCCCTCTACGCGCGCACGCCCGAGGCGCTCGCGAAAGCGGGCGGTTCCCTACGCCTGCTCGATGCCCGTGATGCGGAAGGCAGGCTCGTGGCCTGCCTCTTGCTGGACTATGCGCCCGAAAATTTCGTGAGCTATGTGCTGGGCGCGCACTCTCGCGTTCATGGCGTCCCCCACGCCACGGATTTGCTGTTCGCCGCCATGCTGGAGCGCGCGCGGGCTGCGGGCAAGCGCTTCATCCACCTGGGCCTCGGCGTCAACGAGGGCATCCTGCGCTTCAAGCGCAAGTGGGGCGCGCAGCCGGGCCTCCCCTACGTCATGGCGGAATGGACCGAAGCGCCAGGGCGCAAGGCCCAGAGCCAAGACGCCTCTGCCGGGGACGATGCCCGGCTCATCCAGGATATGGCCCTCGCCTTCCTGCGCGCCCCGGCCGAGCGCCCGCGCATCGTGGAGGACAGGCCGAGCCGCCGCCCCTTCGCCATGCTCTGGGAGGTGGAAAAGAACGGCCGCACCTCATGGGTGGGCGGCAGCGCGCACTTTTTCTGCCACTCCTTCGAGCCCTCCTTCCGCCGCCTGTTCCGCAAGGTGAATACCGTGCTCTTCGAGGGCCCGCTGGACGAAGGCTTCATGGCCGAAGTGGACCGCGCGGGCCGCACGCCCCTGCCCGGAGCGACTCCCATCCTTGAACTGCTGGACGAGGCCGACATCCGGCGGCTTGAGCGCGTGGTCTACGGCCCGCAGGGGGCGCTTGCGCGCAGTTTCGGCCTCGAGCACAAACCAAGGGTGGATGTGCGGCATCTGCTCGCCACCGCGCGCCCCTGGTGCGCCTTTTTTAGCCTCTGGACGGCCTTTCTGGAGCGCCAGGGCTGGCGCGATTCCGTGGATATGGAGGCCTGGCGCGTGGCCCATGACATGGGAAAGTCGGTGGTGGGCATGGAGAACCTTGAGGAACAGCTCGACTCCCTGGGCTCGCTGCCATCCGAGCGGGTGGTGCGCTTCTTCCGCGCCTGCAAGGGCTGGAAGGCGCTCTCGCGCAGGAATATGCGCGCCTACCTCGCAGGAGACCTGGAGGGCATGATGGGCTCCAGCGCGGAATTTCCCACGCGTACGGAATATGTCATCAGCCGCCGGGACCAGCGCTTCAGGGAGCGGATGCGGCCCTATCTCGAAGAAGGGCGGTGCGCGGTCTTTGTGGGCTCGGCGCACATGGTCAATCTTACGCACATGCTTGCCGAGGACGGCTTCAGCGTGCGCCAGGCCCCCTTCGGCCTCTTGCCGCGCCTCAAGCTCGGGCTCAGGCGCTGGCGCGGCGGGGAGGATGTGGCATGGTAGGCGCAAACGCCTTGCGGCTGGCCGAGCTCACGGCGCAGGCCATCACCCCGGACCAGCTCCTTCCCTATGTGGGCGCCGTTTCCGGGCTGGAAAGCCGCCTTTGCGGCGGCTGCGCGCTGCACCACGGCGGCGGCCAGGCCGTGCTCGTGGCCTATCCGGCGGGAAAGCCCGATGACATGGCCGCCGTTGACGCCGCCCTTGCCGAGGCGCTCGCCCTGCCGGGGCTGGAGCGCATCACGGTCATCGCCGCCGGACGACCCTCCGCGGCCCCGGCCACGGCTGAAAGCACGGAAGATGCCTATTGGTCCCTGCCCTTGCCCCTTGTGCCGCCGCCCGGACGACGCGGCCAGAAAGTCCGCAACCTCGTGCGCCGTGCCGGACGGGACATCACCATTGAACAAGTGGGCGGCGCGGCCGCCTGGACGCCGGACCATGCCGTGCTGGCCGAGGCCTTCATCGCAAGAAAGGGCGAGGCGCTGGATGCGGGAAGCGTCTATATTTTCCGCAAACTGGGCGACTATCTCGCTGCCGCGCCGGACGCGCGCCTTTTTTCGGCCAGGGATCACTCCGGGCGGCTCCTCGCCTGCGCCATCGGTGATTTTTCCTCATTCACCACTGCCTTTTATATGTTCGCCTTTCGCGCGCCGGATGCGCCCCCCGGCACGGCCGACGCCCTGCTCGCGGCGCTNGCGGCCGAGGGCGCGGAGCGCGGCCACGCCCTCCTCAACCTGGGCCTGGGCATGGGCACCGGGGTGAGCTTTTTCAAGAAAAAATGGGGTGCAACGCCCTTTCTTCCCTGTGTGGAAACCAGCTGGACGCCCGAGGCCCCCAAAAAACGCGGCTGGCTGTCCAAAATACTCGGCCGCTGATTTTCGGGAGGGCCCATGCGCGAANCAGAAAACGNNCCGCAACCGGTGGGAGCGCCCGGCGCAGCCGCCGCGCCGGACCCNCTGGCAGACCCGGCCTTCCGGGNTCCCGGCTTCCTCGAGCGGCTGCGCGATGCCGTCCTCGGCGCGCAAAGGCCGNTGGACTGCCTTCAGGTGGAAGTGACCTCGCGTTGNGGCGGCCGCTGCACCTATTGCCCGCACACCACGGAAGCCGACACCTGGAAAAGCCGCCACATGCCGGACGAGGTCTTTGCCGCGCTGTGGCCGCTCCTGCGCGGGGCGCAGCGGGCGCACCTCCAGGGCTGGGGGGANCCCCTGCTCCACCCTCGCTTTCTCGACTATGTGGCTCTTGCACGCAAGGCGGGCTGCGCGGTNTCCAGCACCTCCTGNGGCCTNNGGATGGATGCGGAGCTGGCGCGAAANNTGGCGACGAGCGGCATGGACCTGCTGGCCTTTTCCCTGGTGGGCACGGACGAGGCCAGCAANGANGCGCGCGCGGGTGTGCCCTTTGCGCGGGTGTGCGAAACCGTGCGCACGCTCCGGGCNGCCGTCACGGAAGCGGGGCGCCCCNCNGAGGGCGAGCCGCTGGANATCCATTTTGCCTATCTCATGCTGGCCGACAGAATGGAGGCCGCGCGCGGACTGCCCGCGCTCATGGACGAGCTGGANGTGGAAATGGCCGTGGTGAGCACGCTCGACTATCTCGCCCTGCCCGGCCAGGANCATNTGGCCTTNGCGCCGCANGAGACGGAAAANATCGCCGCGGCCCGCGAGATACTGGAGAGCATCGCCGCCGAGGCCGATGCCCGTGGTCGCATCATCCACTTCGCCCTGCCGGGGGCCGAGGCCGTGGCCGACGCNGGNGGCTGNCGCGAAAATGTGGCCCGGAGCTGCTATGTGGATGCGGACGGGAAAATTTCGCCCTGNGTNTACCTCAATGTGCCGGATAACGGGNCGGNANGCGGGNNNGGNGNAGGCNCCCCGNGGCGACGGGCGCCGCCGGGTCTTTGGCGACGTGCGCACCGAAAACCCGTGGAAGATATGGAACAATCCGGAATTTATTGCTTTTCGGGAGGCCCTTGGCAAAAATGCGCCGGATAGCGCCTGCCTCGTGTGCCCCAAGCGTTTTGAGCGCTGAGGCCGTTTTTCGCGCTCCGGGTTGTTCAGCGCCCGCCTTCATGCAGGATAAGGCGCAGCGCGTCCGCCTCCGGGCCGCTTGCGGCGCCAAGGCGCGCCCGCACACGCTCCTGCACGGCGGCATGGCGCGGGGCCATGTCATAGAGNAGGGCCGCGGCCGCCGCGCTGGCGGCAAANCCCGGCTCCCCCTGNCGNCCNGCCGCATTGAGCCTGGCATANCGCTCCGCCTCATTGAGGAGCCTGTCCAGCCACACGGGATTGCCCGAGGCCATATAGGCCCCCCAGAACATGCGCGGCACCGCTGGTTCATTGGCCTGCCACGCAGAGAGCGGAGCCGCTGTGCGGCTGATTTGGCCGCGCAGGGTGGCGTCTTTCTCCGTGAGCAGGCTCGCCTGCAACTGCGCTTCATTGGGCAGNCCCGCCAGGTGCGCGGCCCAGGCAAGGGTGCGCCTNGCATCCGCCCCGGCTTCGCCCGGAAGCGCCTGCGTGCCCTGCGCGAGCGCCTCGAGAGATGCCTTGCGCTCCATCGCCAGTTCCCCCAGAAAGGCGGCCGTCACCAGGCGCTTCTCGCCGTGGCCGAGAACGCCCTGGCCTGCCAGCGTCCGCAAAAGGCCCGGCAGCACCTCGGGGCGCGGCTTCTGGTAATAATACTCCATGTCCCGCGCATAGTGCGTGAGGCCCTTGGTGACCTGCATCTCCGCCGCCGGGCACGGCGCGGGCACCAGCGCGACGAGCGCAAGGACAAGAAAGACGAGGGTCCGCATCAGTCGAAATCCGCAAGCAGTGCTTCAAGATGCAGCACGGGCTCCAGCGCGCTTTCGTTGAGCTTGCCCTTGAGGCGCGCCTGCGCCTCCACAAGATGCGGCGAGGACACGCCGTTGCGGATGGAGCTGTGCGCCTCGAGGAAAGCGGCCAGCCAGTCGCTGACCTTGAGCATCTGGCCGTCCTTGGGCTCGTCCTCGTCGCGGTTGTAGAGGCGGTGGAGCAGGTCAAAACCCTCCACAGGAACCACGGCCCCGCCTTCGCGGCGGCATTCCTGAAATTCGGAGCCTACCTCGAGCCCCAGATAGTAGCCGATACGCTCGGCGAGCGGCGCAAAGCCCTCCTCCCGCAGGGGGCCGAGGATGCGGCGCTCCAGCTCCTGCTCCTCATATTCCTTGATGAGCTGCGGCAGGCTGGAGATGGACTGCTTGACCGGGGAAATGATGTCGCGGGTGAGCAGTTCGGGCAGGTCATGGAAGAGGCCGCAGAAAAAGTTGTTGACCGAGCGCGCCCCGCAGGCATTCACCGCCAGACTGAAAAAATAGCCCAGCGAAGCCACGATGAACATGTGCCCGAGCACCGAGGTGGCGGGGATGCGCGGGGCCTGCGTCCAGCGTATCTGGAAGCGCAGCTGCCCGCACAGGTTGGCGAAGCGCGCGAGCGCCGTGCCGGGAATGAGCAGCGAATCCATGCCCTTGAGGTCACGGAGCTTGCCGAGGCGCTGCACGAAGGACTGCGCGATAGAGTCCATTTCGTCGTCAAAGGTGTTGAGCGGCCGGATAAGCTGGAACTCCCATTGCGAGGCGTAGAGGTGGGCCGCCGTGAGGATGCGCCGGTCAAGGCTGTCCTCGGCGCCGCCATCGAGATGCCAGGCGCGCATCCGCTCCCAGAAGGGGCCGAGCGGGGCGAGCACCGGCTCGAGGCGGCCGAGCACATATTCCGTAAGCTGGCGGTAATGTTCCGGGTTTTCCTTGATTTTGTAAAAAACCGGCGGCTTGATGTCGGTAATGATGCAGCGGTAGAAATAGTCGAAAAGACCGCCCTCGATGACCTTCAGGCCCAGGGCCGTGCGTTCCGCAGGGGGCAGCTCCCGCGAATTTTCATGCCAGAGGGCGCAGGCCACGAGCATCTTGTGCGCCTGCTTGTCGATCTCCTGCAATTCCACCGGGCGCAGCTTGTCGTTCCAGCGCAGAAGGTACGCGCCGGAAAAGAGCAACTGCAACAGATTCTTGCGAATGGTCGGCATCGGGCCTCCGGCGGGCTTTTGGTTCAGTCGGGAAAATCCAGGGGCTTTTGCGCGAGCGTCGCCACCATGACCGCCTTGATGGTGTGCAGGCGGTTTTCCGCCTCCTGAAAGACCACGCTGCGCGGGGATTCAAACACGGCGTCGTCCACTTCCATGCACGAGATGCCGAAACGGCGGTAAATATCCTCGCCGATCTCGGTCTTGCGGTCATGGAAGGCTGGCAGGCAATGGAGGAAGCGGCACTCGGGATTGCCCGTGAGCCGCATCACCTTTTCCGTCACCCGGTAGGGCGTGAGCAGCTCGATGCGCTCCTTCCACACGGCGTCCGGCTCGCCCATGGAGACCCAGACATCGGTATAGAGGAAGTCGCAGCCCTTTACCCCCTCCTCCACGCTTTCCGTGCGGATGATGCGCGCGCCCGTGCGCTCGCCGATGTGGCGCGCCATCTCGAAAACCTCGTCCGAGGTCCAGAGCGCCCGCGGNGCCACGGAGCAAAAGTCCACGCCGAGCATGGCCGAGCCCACCATGAGCGAATTGCCCATGTTGTAGCGGGCGTCCCCGAGATAGGCGAGGCGCTGCTGGGCGAGCGGCTTCTGGCAGGTCTCGCGCATGGTGAGCATGTCGGCGAGAAGCTGCGTGGGATGCCATTCATTGGTCAGGCCGTTCCACACGGGCACGGAGGCATATTCGGCGAGGGCCTCCACACGGGCCTGCTCGAAGCCCCGGTACTCGATGCCGTCGAAAAAGCCCGAGAGCACCCTTGCCGTATCGGGCAGGGATTCCTTCTTGCCCATCTGCGAGCCCGTGGGGCCGAGATAGGTGACGTGCGCGCCCTGGTCATGCGCGCCGACCTCAAAGGCGCAGCGGGTGCGCGTGGAGTCTTTCTCGAAAAGCAGGGCGATATTGCGGCCCTCAAGGAAGCGCGGCTCGCGCCCGGCCTTCTTGGCGGCCTTGAGGCGCGCCGCAAGGTCGAGGAGATAAACGAGGTCCTCGGGGGTGAAGTCGATTTCCTTGAGAAAATCCCGGCCGGCAAGCCTGTTCATGTGCGTGCTCCGATGGCCCGTGACGGCCACAAGGGGGAAAGGGATAGGGCGGCGCATGGCCGCGGCGCGCTCAGTCCGTAAGGGACCGGATCATGCCGATTTCGTCACAGCGGTAGAACTTGGGGCACTTGCTGCACTCCACCCAGACAACGGGGGGCAGGTTTTCGCGCTCAAATTCGGTAAAGCCGCAGTTGCGGAAAAACGTGGCCACAAGGGTGAACACAAAGACGCGGGGTATGCCCAGATAACGGCAGCGGTCCACCAGGGCGGCGACGAGCCTGCGCCCGAGGCCCCTGTCCTGGCAGGACGGGTGCACCGCGATGGAGCGTATCTCCGCAAGGTCTGCCCAGAGCACATGCAGGGCCCCGCAGGCAACCACGGTCTCCGCACCGCTTTCCGCCGCCGGGGCCGTCACCACCATGTAGTCCTGGATATGCTGGTAGAGGTATTGCGGGCCGCGGGCCAGCATCACGTTGGACGAGGCGTATTGATTGATGAGCGCGGACATGCTGTGCACGTCCGACACGCGCGCCGGACGAATCTCCAGCTTCGCATCGGGCGCAAGGCGCACTTCGGGCACCGTGGTGGGAACGGTGGAAGGAACACTGCCAGATTCAAAGCGCGGGATGGCAACGGGCATGGCGGCGGGACCTGCGAAAGAAAGAGTGAACGCCACGGCCAAAAGGCCAGCGCGCCCGCCAGCGCATGAACGGTCACCATGACCGTCCATGCGCGCCGGGCGCAGCCGTAAAAAGGTGTTCCTACTGGAACATGGAGCGAATGTCCAGCCCGTTCCGGGCTTTGCAGGCTCCCGCTACTGGTTGATCATCACCTTGGCGGCGCGGAGCAGGCGGTCATTGAGCTTGTAGCCGCGCTGCATGACGCGCGTCACCGAGCCGGGGGCGAGGTCCGGGTTGGGCTCGAAGCCCACGGCCTCGTGCACCTCGGGATTGAACTCGTCGCCCACCTCGCCGAGCGCCTTGAGGCCGTTCTTGTCGAGCGCGTCGAGGAGCAGCTTGCGCGTCATGGCGACGCCCTGGAGCATGTCCTTGCAGGCCTCGTGCTGGCTGCCGTACTGGAGAGCAAGGTCCAGGTTGTCGAGGCTGGGGAGAAGGTCGCCGAGGACCTTTTCCGCCGCGAAGCGCATCTGCTCCTGATGCTCGCGGGTCAGGCGCTTCTTGAAATTCTCCATTTCCGCCGCGGTGCGCAGGCGCAGTTCCTCCATCTCAGCCTTGCAGCGGGCCACGGCCTCATTTTTCTCGGCCTGGGGCTCGGGCGCGTTCTCGGCCTCGGCGGAAGGCTCCACCACGTCCTGCACGGCATCGGCCGCATCGGCCAGGTTCGCGGCGTCGTGCTCCTGCGATGCGCCGTCGCCGGCAAAGGCGTCTTCAGGGCGCGGCTGTTCCTGCTCTTCTTCGTGATGCCGGGCGCCGGGCCGGAAGGCGGTATATGGGTGCATCATATGACGCTTCATGATTCCTCCTCAAGGATGATGCGCCGGCCGTGCGGGCAGGGCCCCGGCCAGCGGGTACATGTATTGAGGTACTTTTGAGAAGGGCCCGTGTCAAGATGCATGGGCCCCGCCGCAAGGCGCGGCTCGACATTCGGCAAACATTCCTGTACACCACTTGCACCATGCGAGGAGACCGTCCATGACCTGCCGCCTGCTCCATATCCAGAACGAAAAAGACTGGGCCTCTGCCTCCCAATGGCTCAAGGGGCGCACCACGCCCGACGCCGGGGTGGAGGCGGCCGTGCGCGACATCATCGCCGCCGTGCGCGAGCGGGGCGACGCTGCCCTTGTGGACTATACCCGGAAATTTGACGCACCGGAGTTCACCCTCCCCGTGCGCGTGAGCCCGCAGGAAATCGCGCGGGCGGCCGCCTCCGTACCCGTGGAAAACCGGGAATACATCTGTGGGGCCGCGGCCAATATCCGCGCCTTCCATGAGGCGCAGCTCGACCGCTCCTGGTTCGTGACGCGACCGGACGGCAGCATTCTGGGCCAGCGCGTGCTCCCCGTGGATGCGGTGGGCCTCTATGTGCCGGGCGGCCAGGGCGGCAACACGCCGCTCATCTCGAGCCTGCTCATGAACGCCATCCCGGCCCAGGTGGCCGGGGTGCCGCGCCTTGCGGTGTGCACGCCGCCGCGCGCCGACGGCAGTGTGGATGCGCATCTTCTCGCGGCGGCGCACCTCCTGGACATCGAGGAAGTCTACCGTGTGGGCGGCGCCTGGAGCATAGCGGCGCTGGCCCTCGGCACGGAGAGCGTGGCGCGCGTGGATGTCATCGCCGGGCCCGGCAATATCTATGTGACCACGGCCAAGCGCCTCCTCCAGGGCATGGTGGGCATCGACATGATAGCGGGCCCGAGCGAGGTGCTCATCCTTGCCGATGACAGCGCCAATCCGGCCTGGGTGGCGGCCGACATGCTCTCCCAGGCGGAGCATGACGCCCTTGCCTGCGCCATCTGTATTACCGACTCCGGAAGGCTCGCCGAGCGCCTGCCGCAGGAGCTGGAAAAGCAGTGCGCCGCCCTTCCCCGCGCGGAGATCGCCTCCCGCTCGCTCGCGGACTGGGGCTGTATCGCCGTCGTGCCCGACCTCGCCACCGGCATTGCCATTGCCAACCACGTCGCGCCGGAGCATCTCGAAGTCTCCACCCGTGACCCCTGGGCCGTTTTGCCGTATATCCGCCACGCAGGCGCGGCCTTCCTCGGCGAGCACAGCCCGGAACCCGTGGGCGACTACTACGCGGGCCCCAACCATGTGCTGCCAACCCTGGGGACGGCGCGCTTTTCCTCCGCCCTGTCGGTGCAGACATTCTGCAAAAAAACAAGTATCGTTGCCGCCTCGCCCGCATTTCTGGAAAAGAACGCCGAAGCCATCACCGCCCTCGCGCGTCTGGAAGGGCTAGAAGCCCACGCCCGCTCGGTGGAGGCCCGGCGCAGGCGCGGCGGCGCAGCCCAGAAATAGCGCGCGGCAGCAGCCAGCCCGCAAGGAGCTTCCATGAAAGTTGTCACCAAGACGGACATCAGCGCCTATCCCCTGCGTTCGCGCGGCAAGGTCCGGGACATTTATGAGGTTGACGACGACACCCTGCTCATCGTCACCACGGACCGCATGTCCGCCTTTGACGTCATCATGGCCGAGCCCATCCCCTACAAGGGCGTCATCCTCAACAAGATCACCCTGTACTGGATGCGGAAATTTGAGGATATCATCCCCAACCACATCCTTGAGAGCGATGTGGACCGCTTCCCCAAGGCTCTCGCCCCGTGGAAGAACGAGCTCGAGGGCCGCGCCGTGCTGGTGCGCAAGGCCCAGCCGCTGCCCGTGGAATGTATCGTGCGCGGCTATATCACGGGCTCGGGCCTCAAGAACTACGAGGCCACGGGCATGATTTGCGGGCACAAGCTCCCGGCGGGTCTGCGCGAGGCCGACCGGCTGGACCCGGCCATTTTCACGCCGTCCACCAAGGCGGAGCTCGGCAGGCATGACGAAAACATCACGCTGGCCCAGGCGGCTGCCCTCTTGGGCGACGAAACGGCGAAGGCCGTCTCGGCGCTGTCGCGCGAGCTCTACAATGCCGGGCGCGCCCATGCCGCCGGGCGCGGCATCATCGTGGCCGACACCAAGTTCGAGTTCGGCTTCATCAACGGCACCCTGCACCTCATCGACGAGGTGCTCACCCCGGATTCGTCCCGCTTCTGGCCCGAGGCCACCTATGCCCCCGGCAAGGTGCAACCCAGCTTTGACAAGCAATTCCTGCGCAACTGGCTCAACGCCCAGCCGTGGAACAAGGAACCGCCGCCGCCCGCCCTGCCCCAGGACGTCATTGATGCCACGGCGAAACGCTATCAGGAAGCCTACGATATTCTGACCAAGTGACGCGGGCGTGCCCGGAGCCGCCGGCCAAGCGCCAAAGGAGGAAACATGCTGCTTGAAGGAAAGAAAGCCCTGATCATGGGCCTCGCGAACAACAGAAGCATTGCCTGGGGCATCGCCTCCAGCCTCAAGGCCCATGGTGCGCGCCTTGCCTTCAACTATGTGGGCGACGCCATCAAGAAGCGTGTGGAACCGCTGAGCGCGGAACTGGGCGGGGAATTCACCTTCCAGTGCGACGTCACCGACGACGCGCAGATCGCCAATGCCGCTGCCCTCGTCAAGGAACACTGGGGCGGCCTCGACATCCTCGTCCATTCGCTCGCCTTCGCCAACCGCGAGGACCTCGTGGGCCGCTTCATCGACACCTCGCGCGACGGCTTCAGGCTGGCCCTGGATATTTCCGCCTACTCGCTCACCGGGCTGTGCCGCGCCTTTGAGCCGCTCTTTACCGAAAACGCCTCGGTCATCTCCATGACCTATCTCGGCTCCACGCGCATCATCCCCGGCTACAATGTCATGGGCGTGGCCAAGGCCGCGCTGGAAGCCTCGGTGCGCTACCTCGCCTATGACCTCGGCCCCAAGGGCGTGCGCGTCAACGCCATCAGCGCCGGCCCCATCAAGACGCTGGCTGCCTCGGCTGTGTCCAGCCTCAAGGACATCTTCACCCATGTGGAGGCCAATTCGCCCCTGCGCCGCAACGTGAGCACTATGGACGTGGGCGGAACGGCGGTCTTTCTGGCGTCCGAGCTTTCCCGCGGTGTCACGGGCGCTACCATCTATGTGGACAGCGGCTTCAACCAGATCGGGGCCGCGTAGAAGGGTTCGTGGGGGCGATGCCATGCCGCACCGTGACGCCATGAGGTAAGCGCCGTGGACTATGTCAACGCCATCGGCATTGCCCTGTTCGCCCTTTTCGGGCTCTGGGCCTTCCAGAAAGGGGCAGAGGCGCGCAAGGGGAAACGTCCGCCCGAGGAACGCCGCAAGGACGACCGGGACTAGTCCGCTGGCCGGCCACCGGGTTTTATAGGGCAGTAAGGCTCGCGCAGGGAGGCAGCATGTTCTGGAGCATCCTTGTCATTGCGCTCGTGGCAGGGCTCGCGTGGCTCATCCGCAAGGGCGTCAAGGGCACGCCCTTTGCGCACCGTTGCCCCTGTACCCCCTATGTGGCGCACCTGAAATGGCGCGAAAAGCGCGACGAGCCCCCGGATGGCAAGAAGCCCGAACAGCTCTGGTGAACCGGGCCGATTTGCGCCGCAGGGAATGGTTGCGGGCCCCGCTTTTTTTGAGGCGCACGCAAGACTTGCGCCCGGTCGCAAATTGGGGTAAATAATGCCGTTCCCAATGTGCGGGAGCATCAGGAGAGGTGTCCGAGCTGGTCTAAGGAGCACGATTGGAAATCGTGTGTGGGTAACACCACCGGGAGTTCGAATCTCCCCCTCTCCGCCACAGAGCCGTCCATCTTGGTTCGGGACAGTCCAAAAAGCGTTGCCTGGCAAGGCATTGGGCAAAACGGGCGTCCAGCCAAGAGCGATTAAGTCCAGAGATTCTCTTCATTTTATGAGGTATTCCGCGGGGTATAACACCCTCGCCAGGCGAATACCCAATGTCTCTTGTCCACTTCGCGCTTCGTGCGCCCAAGTTCCTCTTCGCGCCCTAAAACTCTCTGATGGTAGCAGCCTTTTTCTATTCACCTCCCGCATGGTACCAAAAGCTGGCGCGTCAAAGACCTTGTCCAAGGGCCCTAAAAACTCCTCACGCTGGGCACATACCCCCAACTTTCTCTGAAGGAGGCGCGGGAAGCCTGCGCTGCTGCCAAAAAGCAATTGAGCAGCGGCGTTGACCCTGGGGCCGAGAAAAAGCTCCGCGCGAAGAGCCTCCAGACGCCCTTTGAAGCCGTGGCACGGGAGTGGCACGCCAATCAGGGCGCTGTCTGGACAGAAAACTATGCAAAAGACGTGATGGAGCGGATCGCCAAAAACATCATCCCCTATCTTGGCAATCGCCCTATTGCAGAGTTCACGGCGTCAGAATTGCTTTCCGTCCTCCGCAAAATTGAAATTCGCGGCGCTGTTGACCAGGCCCATCGGGTACGGGGCATCTGTTCCCTGATTTTCCGTTTTTCCATCGCCTCAGACCGAGCCGAACGCGACACGCTGCCGATTTGCGAGGCGCGCTCAAAACGCACGTCGTGGCGCCACGCGCCCCCATCATTGAACCAAAAGCCATAGGCGGTCTCCAGCGGGCCATGGATGACTTCCCGGGTACCTTCACTGTCAAGGCCGGGCTGCAACTGCTGGCGCTGACCTTCTTGCGCCCCTGTGAGGTGTGCCTCGGGGAATGGTCGGAAATCGACTTTGAGGAAAACCTTTGGCGCATTCCTGCCAAACGCATGAAGATGCGCCATGCCCATCTGGTGCCCCTTTCTTCGCAATCGCTGGAAATTCTGCATACGCTTCACGATATGAGCGGAGTCGGACGGTTGATGTTTCCGGGACTGTGCTCCCCTGACAAAGCGATCAGCGATGACGCGTTCATCGCGGCTCTGCACTGTATGGGGTACGCCAAGGAAGAAATGTGTGCGCATGTGTTCCGTGCAATGGCTTCAACTGATGCATTTCGCGGCGCTTATCGAGATAGGACGCATGGTTGTATTCGTCCCGAACAGCATTTTGCTCCTTGTGAGCAAGCAGGGCGTCGATGATGTCGCCGTCACAGCCCCTGTCCCGCTTTTTCTCGTTCAGGATGGTGGAGAACATGGCGCGGAAACCGTGGATGGTCATCTCCTCCTTGCTGAAACCCATCCTGCGGATACCGTTCAAAAGCGCCATGTCCGAAATACATTGCGTGGCTGAATGTCGTCCCGGAAAACAGAGTTCGCCGGTACCTGTGAACAGATGCAGTTCACGGAAAAGTTTGACCGCCTGGGTGGGCAACGGCACGGCATGGGCGATTCGCATCTTCATACCGCCGCCGTCCTTGGCATTTTCCCGTCTGGCTGCGGGCACAATCCAGAGCGCCTTGTCCAGATCAATTTCCGACCACCTGCCGCCGCGAAGTTCGGCGCTCCGTAGCGCCAGATAGGGCAGTATCTTAAGCGCATAACCCACAACGACCCCACCCTGGTATTCATCTATGCAGCGCAGGAGGTGTCCCACAGCGGCGGGATCTGTCATGGTGGCGTAGTGTTTTGTCCTGATGGGCTTGAGGACTTCCTTGAGGCCGTCCGCCGGGTTGTAAACGATATAGCCGCATGTTCGGGCGAAGCGGCAGACCTGCCCTGCGGTTTCGGCCAGCTTGTGCGCCGTTACCGAATGGCCCGCGGCTTCCACCGGGCGTATCGCTCCAAGAATATCTCCGGGGGTGAGCTTCGTGATGGGCATTTCGCCGATGCGCTCATTGAGAAGGGAAATGAGCCACTGTTTTTTCTTGATATTGGCCGCCGCGTAGGAGTCCTGCTTTGTGGCGAACCATTCCTCGGCCACAACCGCGAACGTGAACGCCTGTTCCCGCGCGGCTGCTGCCGCTTCTTCCTTGGCGGCTTTCTTCTGTGCGCCGGGGTCGATGTCATTGGCGAGCAGTTCCTTGGCCTTGTCACGCTTGCGCCGGGCTTCTTTCAGGGACACAACGGGATACGCGCCGAAACTGAGCGTCTTTCGCTTCCCCCCAAAACGGTAGTCCATCCGCCAGAGTTTTCCCCTGGAAGCGGAGAGATAGAGGTACAAGCCTTCGGAGTCAGCGAGCTTAGCCGGAGTACCGTCGGACTTCAAATTCCTGAGCATGGTGTCATTCAGTGGCATGGCGCAAATCCTTTACTTGCAAGGGGTTTCGGGCTGACGGTATTTTTCTGGACGCCTTTCCTCCTTTTCGGCTCGTACCGTTCCTAATACCGTCTTTTTTGCGATTTGTCCCTGGTTTTCACCACACCCTGTTGGACAA
>JAAUYX010000010.1 GCA_014804905.1 Desulfovibrio sp.
GCGGAGGAGCGCCGCCTCGGCCTCTCCATCAAGCAGATCAAGGACGAGGAGGAGCGCCGCAAGCCCAAGGAATTCCACGCCGGCCCGCAGGAAAGCGGCCAGAGCCTGGGCGACCTGCTCAAGGCCGCCGCGCAGGAGAACAGCGAGGAATAAATCCGGCTGCCCAGCGCAGCAAGGAGAAGAAAAAAGGGCAACCCTTCGGGGTTGCCCTTTTTGATAGTCAAGTTGTGCCATCAGCACAAGGATACCGCTTCGCCCGGGCCATCCCGGCCAGAGGAGCGGTAGACGAAAAAGTACCTAAAACCCCTCCTCCAGCGGCGGCCAGACGAACCAGTCGCCGTCCGGGCGCAGGGGCTTTGAGCTTCCCGGCGCGAGAAATATCTGCCGGCCCTCGCGGCGGATGCGGCCCTCTGCGAGCCATTGCAGGGCCTGGGGATAGATGCGGTGCTCCAGGGCATGGATGCGCGGCATGAGCGTTTCCAGCGGTTCTCCGGCGTTGACGGGCACGGCCGCCTGGATGATGAGTGGCCCCGCGTCCATCTCCTCCTCCACAAAATGCACGCTGCATCCCGTGAGTTTGACGCCGTAGGCGAGCGCGTCCGCGCCGCCGTGCGCGCCCGGAAAGCTCGGCAAGAGCGCGGGGTGGATATTGAGCACGCGGCCCGCGAAAGGCTCCAGAAACACGGGCGTCAAAAGGCGCATATAGCCCGCGAGCACGATATATTCCGCGCCGCTGGCCTTGAGGGCCGCCACCACGGCCGCCTCATGGGCCTCACGCGAGGGGTGGTCCGTATGGTCCAGCACCATATTGGGCACCCCGGCCCTGGCCGCACGCTCGAGCACGCCCGCGCCCGGACGGTTGCTCACGATAAGCCGGATTTCCACGTCCAGCACCCCGGCCGCGGCCTTGTCGATCATGGCCTGGGCGTTGGTTCCGCTGCCCGAGGCGAGGATGGCGATTTTCAGGGGCATGGCGGCTCCGCTCAGGGGGTGTCGAAGTGCGCGGCAATGGCGTCGGCCAGGGCCGGGATGGTGTAGTCCTGCGGCATGACAGCGGCCTTGAGGCCGTGGCGCTCGAGGGTGCGCGCCGTGACCGGGCCGATGGCCGCGAGCACGGTTTCCGGGTGCGCCTTGAGCAGTTCCGCGGGCACGAGCGCGAGGAAATTCTCCACCGTGGAGGAGGAGCCGAAGCTCACGCAATCGAGCTTGCCGGCATCGAGCAGGCCGAGCACCTCGTCCTTGCGGGCGGCCGCGGGCACAGTCACATAGGCGTGGACAACATCCACCACCGCCCCGGCCTTGCGTAATTCGTCCGGGAGCACCTCGCGCGCCTCCCGCGCCCGCGGCAAAAGGAAGCGCATCCCGGCCATGTCCTTGCCCGCCACGGCTTTCAGGCCTGCGGCCACATCCTCGGCCTGGTACCGGGGCGGCACGAAGTCGGCCTTGATGCCGCGGCCAGCCAGCGCCTCTGCCGTGGCCGGGCCGATGGCCGCCACGCGCAAGCCCCCGAGGGCGCGGCTGTCCAGCCCCGCGGCCGCAAGCCGCTTCCAGAAATGGCGCACCCCGTTGACCGAGGTGAAGATGAGCCAGTCATAGCCCGCAAGGCCTGCTATGGCCGCGTCCAGCGGGGCATAGGTCTCGGGCTCGCGAATCTCGATGGTGGGGAACTGGATGACCTCGGCGCCCAGCTCCGTGAGCCTGGCCGCCAGGCCGCTCGCCTGCTCCCGCGCACGCGTCACCACCACGCGGCGGCCGAGCAGCGGCTTTTTGCCGAACCAGTCCAGGCTCTCGTGGAGGCGCGCCACCTTGCCCACCACGATGACCGAGGGATTGCTGAAGCCCTGGGCAACAGCCTCCCGCGGCAAGTCCCTAAGCGGCGCCACGAGCGAGCGCTGGCGCGGCGTGGTGCCGCGATAGACGAGGGCCGCCGGCGTGTCCGGCGCCATGCCCGCGCCGATGAGGTTGGCCGCGATGTCGGGCAGGTTCTTCATGCCCATGACAAAGACGAGCGTGGAGGCGCTTTTGGCGAGCGCCTTCCAGTTGTGCACCGAGCCGGGCTTGTCCGGGCTTTCGTGGCCCGTGATGATGGTCACCGAGGAGGCGAAATCGCGGTGCGTGAGCGGGATGCCCGCATAGGCAGGGGCCGCGATGGCGCTCGTCACGCCGGGCACTTCCTCGAAGGGCACGCCCGCTGCCACCAGCGCCTCGGCCTCCTCGCCGCCGCGCCCGAAAATATAGGGGTCGCCGCCCTTGAGGCGCGCCACCACGCGGCCGCCGCCCTCCTTTGCCTTGCGCACGAGGAGGGCGTTGATCTCGTGCTGGGGCAGGGCGTGCTTGTCCGCTATCTTCCCTACATAGATGCGCTCGGCGTCCGGCCGGGCGTGGTCCAGCAGGAAAGGATTGGCGAGCGCGTCATAGACCACCACATCCGCGCGCGCCAGCGCGTCGCGCGCCTTGAGCGTCAGAAGGCCCGGGTCGCCGGGGCCTGCGCCGAGCAGGTAGACGAGCATCACTGGATGCCCCCGCGCGCGAGCTCGAGCAGGGTGCGCGCGCCGAAGCCCGAGGCCCCTTCCGGGCAGAGCGGCGTGGTCTTGGCGTTCCAGTCCACCCCGGCAATGTCGAGATGCGCCCAGAGCTCGCCCTCGCGCACGAAATGGCGCAGGAAGAGCGCCGCGGTGATGGCCCCCCCCTCGCGCCCGGCCGTGTGCTTGATGTCGGCCACTTCGCTTTTCAACTGCTCCGCATAGGGCTGCCAGAGCGGCAGCCGCCAGTAATTTTCCCCGGCCACGGCCCCGGCCGCCACAAGGCGCTCGGCGAGATTGTCGTCGTCGCAGAAGAGGCCCGCGAGCCCGGTGCCCAGCGCCACGGCGCAGGCCCCGGTGAGCGTGGCGATGTCCACGATGGCCGCGGGCGTCCAGCGCTTTTGCGCCCAGGCGAGCGCGTCGCAGAGGGCGAGCCTCCCCTCGGCGTCGGTATTGATGACCTCCACGCTGTCGCCATTGGCCGCGGTCACCACGTCGCCGGGCCGGAACGCGCCGCCGTCCGGCATGTTCTCGGCGCAGGCGAGCACGCCCACCACCCGGCGGCTCGCGCCCTCGCGGGCCAGCGCGGCCATGGACGCGAGCACGGCGGCGGCGCCGCTCATGTCGCACTTCATCTGGTACATGTTGGCCGCGGGCTTGATGCAGAGGCCGCCGGAATCAAAGGTGATGCCCTTGCCCACGAGGATGAGCGGCTTTTCCTGCTCGTGCCCAGCGGGCGCGTATTCGAGGACCACGAGGCGCGGCGGTCGCGTGGAGCCCTGGCCCACGGCGCGCAGGCAGTCGAGGCCCTCGCGGGCCAGCGCGTCCTCGTCGAGGATTTCGCAGGCAAGGCCGCTTTCCTCGGCAACCGTGGCGGCGCGCTCGGCGAGGAGCGCCGGGGAAAGGAGATTGCCCGGCATGTTGGCGAGGTCGCGCGCGAGCGCGACGGCCCAGGCCGCGTTCTCGCCCCTGCGCGCCGCGGCATGGCCGCCGTCGGGCACGCTCTCGCCGTCAAAGCCCAACGCCAGCCATTGGGGGGCCGGATTTTCATCCTTGGTGGGCTTTTTCAGCGCATCGAAGCGGTAGAGGGCAAGCAGCGCCGCGCAGACGCATTCTTCCACGAGGCGCTCGCGGCCGCCGGGCAGGCGCGCGAGCTGCGGCTCGGGCAACAGGATGGAGGCCACACCCAGGGCCCGGCAGCGCTGCACCGCGGCGGCAATGGCCTTGCGGATGCGCTCGGGCGTCACGTCCTCCCGCTTGCCGAGGCCGATGGCGAGCACGCGCGGGACGGCGAGCTCCGGGTGGCCGTGAAGCATGGTGAGCGCCCCTTCTTTGGGCGTGAAATCGCGCAGGGCCGGCGCCACGGCGAGCCAGGGCGCGGCCTTGTCCAGCTCCGGGTTCTGGGTGAGCAGCTCCTCGCCTTCGCAGGCCAGGGCCAGCAGCACGTCGCCCTTCCAGTGCTCGGGGCCGAGATTCTGAAACCGCACTTCCATGTCATGCCCTCCTTGGACGCGAAGCGCCGCGCCGGAGCACGACTCTACACAAAAGGCCCGCCAGTGCCAAGCAAGCGGCCTTGCGCTTTTGGGCCGCACTGGCTAGGATTTGGCGGCCGGAAGCCCGCGCAGGGCGGCCGGACAGCGGCACACGCAGGAGGATCGCCATGCGCTGGCAGAATCAGCAGCAAAGCTCGCATGTGGAGGACCGCCGGGGCAGGTCGCCCATGGCCTTCCGGGGGATGCCCATCGGCGGCAAGGCCGGGGCCATCCTTCTGCTCGTGGTGCTGGTGGCGGGCTATTACGGCTATGACCTGACGCCGCTTCTGGGCGGCATGGGCGGCGATGTTGCCCAGGTGAGCTCCCCGCGCCCGGCCGGGACCGGCTCCGGGGATGACGAGCTCGCGCGCTTCGCCTCGGTGACGCTCAAGAGCACCGAGGACACCTGGGACAAGATTTTCCGCGCCTCGGGCAAGCGCTACGACCCGCCCACCCTGGTGCTTTTCAGCGACAGCACGGACACGGCCTGCGGCTACGGCCAGAGCGCCATGGGGCCCTTCTATTGCCCGGCCGACCAGAACGTCTACATCGACCTCGCCTTTTACGGCGACATGGAGCGCAAGCTCGGCGGCGGCGGGGATTTCGCCCTCGGCTATGTGCTGGCGCACGAGGTGGGCCACCACGTGCAGAACGAGCTCGGCATCGCTCAGGAAGTGCGCCGACAGCAGTCCGGTGCGACGAAGGCGCAGGCCAACCGGCTCTCGGTGATGATGGAGCTTCAGGCCGACTGCTTTGCGGGCGTGTGGGGCAGATATATGGAGGAGCAGGGCATCCTCGAATCCGGCGACCTGGAAGAAGCGCTCAACACGGCGAGCGCCATCGGCGACGACCGCCTCCAGCGGCAGAGCATGGGCCGCGTGGTGCCGGACAGCTTCACGCACGGCACCTCGGCGCAGCGGCTACGCTGGTTTCGGCGCGGCTTTGACAGCGGCGATCCCGGCCAGTGCAATACCTTCAAGGGGATAGATTAGGGAAGCGCCGCGCAGCTCGAAGCCTCCCGGCTGAGGGGAAGTGCGGCTTACGCAATGCCGAAATTATCCGTCAAAAACAGCCTTGCTCCAGCCGTTGCGACGAAGGAAGCTACGGATGGAGACAGCAATTAGTTACCGCGCCAGCCAATCAACGATGCCGCTGTCGCTATCCGTAAGCAGGCAGAGCCTGCTAACGGCTACCGCTTTGGTGCTTGCTGCGTCAGAGAAAAATTTTCTTGGTCGAGTACTTAAGTACACTCCCTGCGAAGCTTCAGCCGTTGCGACGAAGGAAGCTACGGATGAAGACAGCAGTAGTTACCGCGTGAGCCAACCAACGATGCCACTGTCGCTATCCGTAAGGCTCGTGGACTCGCCAACGGCTAGCGCAATTTTTATCTTCCTTGCAAGCACCAAAAAATCTTATTTTTTAGGATTCTTCCGGCACCAGCCCCCCGTCTGTCGCTTTGCTCCAGACGGAATTAAGGAATTAATATTGCCACGGCGTAGGCCCGAGTGCTTTTTGTCGAACCGCACAAAAGCAAAAACGCCGCCGTTCCGAAAGGAGCGGCGGCGTTTTCAGCTAAAAACAGCGGGCCCTAGAACTGGATGTCCAGGCGCACGAACCATCCCTTGGGATGCAGACAGGCCGGGCACGCGTCCGGGGCGTCCTTGCCTTCCACGAGGCAGCCGCAGTTGAGGCAGCGCCACACCGTGGGCTCGGGATTGGAGAACATGGTGTTGGTCTTGATCTTGTTGGCGAGGTCGAGGAAGCGCTTCTCGTGGTAGTTTTCCGCGATGAGGATGTTGCGCATGGCTATGGCGACCGGGATGAAGCCCTCGTTCTCGGCGATGGTGGCGAAGTCGGGATACATCTTCGTGTATTCCTCATGCTCGCCGGCCGCGGACTCGATCAGGTTGGCATAGGTGTCGGCGATGACGCCGGCCGGGAAGGTGCCGGAGATCTCCAGCTGGCCGCCTTCGAGCAGCTTGAACAGGCGCTCGGCGTGTTCTTTTTCCTGGTAGGCGGTCTCCTCAAAAATCTTGCTCACGAAGATGAAGCCGTCCTTCTTGGCCTGCGAGGCGTAGAAGGTGTAGCGGTTGCGGGCCTGGGACTCGCCGGAAAAGGCGATGAGGATATTTTTTTCGGTCTGGGAGCCCTTCAATGACTTCATGCGAACCTCCGGTCAGCTGGCTGGCCAGGTTGTAGTGCTTCGGCGGCGGATTTTTCCGCGCCCGGAAGCCTACCCTAGCCCAGCCGCGCCGTTTCTGTCAAACAGGTTCGCGTTGTGGGGGGGGGAAGCACTGACGGCCGTGAGCCTCTATCCGGCCTGCTCCATTTCGTTGAGCTGCGCCTCAAGCGCCGCGATTTGCGACTGGAGGGCGTCGATTTTCCCGGTCACGCCCGCGTCCGCCGCGCCGCCCGTGAGATTGGAGGTCAGGCTCATAAGCTGGCTCTTCAGAGCCTGAATCTGTTTGCGGATGCTCTCGGCCGCGTCGCCCGAGGAGGAAGTCCCGCCCGCGCCACCGCCGCCTCCGGCGGGCGCGCCCTCGCCGCTGCCGGCCTCCCCGCCGGACTGGCCGGCATCGCCGCCGCTGTTCTGCGAGGCGCCGGAGCTGCTGGGCTGGTCATATTTGTGGATCATTTCGGAGTAGAGGCGCTTCGCCTCGTCGGAAATTTCCGCCGTGTCGCCGGAGCCGGAACGCGTGCTGCGGCTTGTGGAACTTCTTTCCCCATCCACCGCGCTTACGGCGTCGAGGCTCCAGAGGGCGTTTGAACTGTAGGCTCCGCTGATTTCCATGCTTTTCTCCCAATGTGCGGCCCGGCAGGATTTGCCCGCCCGGCGTGTCGTAGGCAGGGAAGAAGCAGGAATCGTGCCGTTTGCAGGGAGCGCGTGGGCGCGCTTTACCGGAGGCCGCGCCTGTGGCAGCATGGCGGCATGGCAGCCCCAGCCCGGAAACCTGAAGAAAACGTGCCCTTTGTGCTCGCGAACGGCGAAGTGCTCACGGCGACGGTGCGCCGCTCGGCCAGAAGCCGCCGCCCGCGGCTCTCCCTTTCGCCCAGGGGCGGCCTTTCGCTCGTCATCCCGGCCGCCTGGCCGCTTGCCCGCGCGCGGGCGCTGGTGCCCGACTTCCTCCCCTGGCTTGAGCGCGCCTGGCCGCGTTTCGCCGCCTCGCGTCCCGAGGCCGCGCTGCCGGAAAAAATCGCCCTGCCCCTCGCGGGCAGGGAGCTTGCGGTCGCCCCTGCCGGGGATTTTGCCGCCGGGCGCGCGGCCAGCGGGGATGCCGCGTCCCTGGTCCGCGCGGGCGCGGGGAGCCGCCGCGTTCTTTTGCTGGAGCTGGGCGAGAGCCTGCGGCTTTTCGGCGCCACGGACGACGTCGCGCTCTGCACCGTGGCCCTCGGCCACTGGTGCCGCGCCGAGGCGAGCCGTCTTTTGCCGCCGCATGTGGCGGCGCTGGCCCGCGCGCACGGCTTTGCGCCGCCGCTGGTCAACGTGCGCGACCAGCGCTCCCGCTGGGGGAGCTGCTCGCGCGGGCGCGGCGGCACGGCCGAGCCCCATATCCAGCTCAACTGGCGCGCACTCCTGCTCCCGCGGCCGCTGCTCGACCACCTCTGTTTCCATGAGCTCTGCCACTTGCGCCACATGGACCATTCCCCTGCCTACCGCGCCGAACTCGCGCGCGTCTCGCCCGACTGGGCCGTGCAGGAGCGCAGCCTTTCCCGCGCCTGGCGCGAGCTTCCCTTCTGGGCCCTGCCGCAGGATGCGCCCGGCCGCGGCTGAGTCTCCTCCCTTTACACTCCGCACCGGAACCGCTATAAACGCCCCAGCTAGGGGAGCCGAACAGGCCAGCGCGTGGCGCTGGCAAGGCGGCTGAGAGTGGGGACACGCCCCAGACCCTGTGAACCTGACGCAGTTCGCACTGCCGGAGGGAAGCGCAGACCGGATTCCCGCAGGTTCCGGTCTTTTTTTGCGCCCTGCGTCGCAAACGCCGGAGACATCATGACTTCCACACTCTTGTCCAAAAACGCGGCGCTGGCCGCCCTGTGCGCGGAGCACCTCGAGGACCTCGCGCGCGAGGAGGCCCTGGATACGGCCCTCATCCTCGAGGCGCTGGACGCGGGCACCATGGCCTTTCTCGGCAATCCCGCCCATCCGGGCCTGAGGCCCATCCTCGTGGGCCAGCCCGCGCGCGTGAAGGTGAACGCCAATCTCGGCACCTCGCCCCTGAACTCCTGCATGGAGACCGAGCGCGCCAAGATTGCCGCCGCGGCCAAGGCCGGCGCCGACACCATCATGGACCTCTCCATCGCGGGCGACCTCGATGCCATCCGGCGGGAAATGCTCGCCGCGTGGCAGCTCCCGCTCGGCACCGTGCCCATGTACGCCGTGGGGCAGCAGCTCCTCGACGCGGGGCGCGACATCGCCTCCATGCAGCCGGACGACCTTTTCGCGGAAATCGAGAAACAGGCCCGGCAGGGCGTGGATTTCGTCACCGTGCATTGCGGGCTCTCGCGGCGCGGGGCCGAGCTCGCCGTGGCGGGCGGCCGCGAAATGGGCATCGTCTCGCGCGGCGGCTCCATGCTGGCGCGCTGGATGCTGGAAAATGACCGGGAAAACCCGCTGCTGGAGGAATTTGACCGCCTTATCGACATCAGCCTCAGGCACAATCTCGTGCTCTCGCTGGGCGACGGCTTGCGGCCCGGTGCGGGCGCGGACGCGGGCGACGCGGCCCAGTGGGAGGAGGTCATCAACCTCGGCGTGCTGGCGAGGCGCGCGCTCGAGCGCGGGGTCCAGTGCATGATCGAGGGGCCGGGCCATGTGCCGCTCAATCAGGTGCGCACCCAAATCCAGGGCATCAAGCGCCTGACGCACGGCGCGCCGCTCTATGTGCTGGGGCCGCTCTGCTGCGACAGCGCGCCCGGCTATGACCATATCGCCGGGGCCATCGGCGGGGCGCTGGGCGTGGAGGCCGGGGTGGACTTCCTCTGCTATCTCACGCCCGCCGAGCACCTCACCCTGCCGGACGCCGCGGACGTGGCCGCCGGGGTCATGGCCTCGCGCGTGGCCGCGCAGGTGGGCGAGGTGGCCCTGGGGCGGCCGGGCGCCGTGGCGCGCGAAAAGGCCATGAACGCCGCGCGTAAGGCGCTGGACTGGGAGGGCATGGCAAAAGCCGCCATCGACCCGGAACAGCTCGCCAAGCGGCGCGAGCCGCACAAGGGCGAGGAGGTCTGCGCCATGTGCGGCAAGTTCTGCGCGGTGAAGATGCTGCGGGAAACCAGGGCGAAGAAGGCCTGAGCGGGCGGAAATGCAGGCAGTCGGCGGCCGCCGCGTCCGGGAGAGGCGCGGCGGCCGTTTCTTTATCGGCTGTCAGCGGCCGAGCAGGGCGCGCGTCTCGTCGTCGAGGCCGTGCAGGCTGGCCGCGACCTCGTTGCCGCCAAGATTTTCCGGGTCCTGCGTGATGATGATAAGCAGGCGCTCCGGCGTGGCGGCGACACTGGTGGTGGCGCGGCCGCGCAGGGCCTGGGTGCGCGGCTCGCCCTCGAAAATCCAGAAGCGGCCTTCCTCGCGCGGCTCCGTGGCGTCGCCCTGAAGCTCGGCCATCTGGCGGGCGAAATCCTCCGCCGCCGTCCCCTTGCGGTTGGGCAGCACGAATACGCTCACCTGCGCGAGGAAGCGCTCGGCCGCTTCGTCCTGCACGCCGAGCACGAGCATGTATTCCTCGGGCGCCCCGCTGCTGAAGCCCGTGCGCTCCTCGCCGTCCCAGCCCGAAGGAAGCTGCGCGGCGAAGCGGCTGAAGCTGCGTTCGACCGGAGCCGTGGTTTTGGCGTCTTGAGCGCTGGCGTTCGCGGGAAGGCAAAAGAGGGCCAGAAGCAGCAGAGCGGCAAAAGCATTGCGGGGCATGGTGTCTCCGGGTGTCAGCGGAAGATGAGAGCGAGCGCCGGGGGGGCGCTCACGGCGAGGATAAGCAGCGCAAGGCCCGCGGGGGCCAGCCTGAGCCGCCGCAAGGGCTCGCGCCGCACGAGCAGCACGGCCCACGCGGCGCAGGCCAGGGTGAGCACGACGAGCGCGACCAACTGAAAAAGGACCGCGTGCGGATTGCCGGGCACTGCCGGGGCGCCCCCGCGCAGGAGGAGGCCCAGGGCCACGCCCCAGCGCTCAAGAAGCTGCGGCACGCACCCGGCCACGGCCCACACCGCGCACCAACGCAGGCAGCCCACAGCTTCGGCAGCGGTGAGCGGCCCGTGGAAGCTCCCGCGCCGTGCCGCGGCCGCGGCCAGCAGCAGGCCCGTTGCCCCGCCGCTCGCCAGCGCCGCAAAGTAGGCGCGAAAGGCGTGTTTCAGGACCGCGCCCGCGGCGCGCCCCGCATCCATCCCCGGCGGCAGGCCGGCAAAGGGCCAGTTGCGCAGGGCATAGGCCGCGAGCGCGCAGGCCGCGGCTGCGAAGAGCGCCGTAAGCGGCAGGCGGATGTTCCGGGCACTGTAGCTCTCCGCGCCAGGGGGAAGGGCCGCGGCGGCGCGGGCGCAGGCGTAGCGTCCCAAAAAGGCGCAGCCCATGCCCGTGAGCCACACAGCCACGCTCAGGCTGATGCCAGCGCCCGCTGGCGTGAAAAAGGCGGCGAACCGCGTGGCGGCCGTGGCCTCCCCGGCGCGGGAAAGCTGCACGAGCGCGTCCCCGATGACGAGCGCGGGCCACGCGGCCGAAAGCCAGAGGCCGAGCCCCGCAAGGGCCGCGGCGCCCCTGAGGCAAAGGGCGGCGTGGCCGCGCCGCCCGAGGATGAGGGCGAGCGCCGCCATGAGGGGCAGGGTGGCTGCGGCATTGGCCGCAATGCCCAGCAGGGCCGCGCACCAGTGCCAGAGGATGAGGGCCGGGTCGGGAGTCATGCCGCTTCCTTGTAGCCCGCGAGCCCGCCACGCGCAAGGGGCCTGCGGTCCGCTTGCTTTCTGCGGAATGTCCACAACAGCATGGGAGAAGAGTGTCCGGAAAAACTCCCGTTATTTCCCCCTTGACGGCGATTTGGGCCGAAAATGGCGTATCCTGCGCGGTCATGCCGGATAAATGCCTGATTTTTCACATTTTGAAATCCGACTCTTTTTGTAGGGAAGCTCCGGGAAAAGATATAAAATATCAAGTTGTTGGCGGCATGGCGTTGACAATCCCCGCAAAGCGTGGTCTTGTCCTCGCAACGGGCCGCGTTCCGGCGAAATGTTTTGCCGGGGGCAACGCGGGAAATTTTTGGTTTTTTGCGAGGGTGTTTCATGTCCA
>JAAUYX010000011.1 GCA_014804905.1 Desulfovibrio sp.
GCCGGTGACGTTTTCCTGCGACTTGTCGAAAAAGGCCTGCATGGCCTCGCGCTCGGGCGAGAACCAGTAGCCGTTGTAGACGGCGTGGGAATAAGGCACCGCCAGCATGTCGCGGATGGCGAGCATTTCGCGGTCCATGCAGATGCCCTCGAGGTCGCGGTGCAGGGCGAAGAGCAGGGTGCCCGCCGGGTTTTCATACACGCCGCGGCACTTCATGCCCACATAGCGGTTTTCCACCATGTCGTCGCGGCCGATGCCGTTGCGCCCCGCCATTTCGGCGAGGGTGCGGATGATCTCGTAGGGCGAGAGCCGCTCGCCGTTGACCGACACCGGGTTGCCCCGCTCGAAGCCCACCTCGATGATTTCCGGCGTGTCCGGCGCGAGCTCCACGGGCACGCAGCGCTCGTGGCAGGATTCGTGCGGGGCGTTGCCCGGGTCCTCCAGTTCGCTGCCCTCGAAGCTCGTGTGGAGCATGTTGGCGTCCATGCTGTAGCGCTTGGCCCCCTTGGAAATGGGGATGCCGTGCTTTTCGGCGAAGGCGTTGAGGGCAGTGCGCGACATGAGGTCCCACTCGCGCCAGGGCGCGATGACGCGGATATCCGGCGCGAGGGCCTTGGCGGCGAACTCGAAGCGCACCTGGTCATTGCCCTTGCCCGTGGCGCCGTGGGCGATGGCGTCCGCGCCCTCGGCGCGGGCCACCTCGATAAGCGCCTTGGTGATGCAGGGACGGGCAATGGACGTGCCGAGCATGTAGCGGTTTTCATAGCGCGCCGCCGCCCGGTTCATGGGGAAGATGAAATCGCGCGCCAGCTCCTCGCGCAGGTCGAGCACGTAGGCCTTGGATGCGCCCGTGCGCAGGGCCTTTTCTTCCACGCCCGCCAGGTCTTCGGGCTGGCCGAGGTCCGCGGTGACAGTGATGACCTCGCAGCCGTAGGTGACGATGAGCCATTTGAGGATGACGGAGGTATCCAAGCCCCCGGAATAGGCAAGAACGACTTTTTTGATGTCCGACATGGTGCACTCCCTTTGCGTTGGCCTAGGAGTATCCTCCAAATCCCGCCGTGGCGCAAGCCCGGCTGTGGGCGAGTCAGGGGCACGGGGCAGCTTGAGAAGGGCCGGGAAGTGGGATGCTAAAGGAGGAAGGCCCGGGAACAGGCGCCGCCTGTGGTCGCAAGCCGCGGGTGCCCGGCATCGCGTGCCCTGTTTCGGCTCTTTTCGTCAGGAGGGATCATGACATATTCCGCAGCTATCAACGAGGCCCCGGTCGTTCTGGTGGAGTTTTTTGCAACCTGGTGCCCCCATTGCCAGAAGATGATGCCCGTCGTGGACAAGGTGAAGGCGGAGCTCGGCCCCGCCACGCCCGTCATCCAGCTCGACATCGACCAGAACAACGCCACGGCGAAAGAGAATCGTGTGGACGGCGTGCCCACCTTCATCATCTACAAGAACGGCCAGGAAATGTGGCGTTATAGCGGGGAGATCGACGGCAACGAGCTTCTGGCAAAGGTGCAGTCCTACAAGTAGGCGTACGGGCAGGAGCCCATTGCGGCCTTTTTAAACCGCGCATGACCGTCGTGAGCCCGCTGAGGCTTTCGGCGGTCATGTGTGTTTAACGGGCTCGGGAGCTCATTCCATGGGGGTCAGGATGCCTGCCTGCATGGTGAGATCGGTGAAATTGGGGATATCGTCCATCAGTTCCTGGGTTACCGGCGCGGCAAAGGCCGCGTCCTTCGCTGCCTCGTCCCGGAAAACGCACTGGCTGATGCAGATGGTGCCTTTGGCGGCGCTTTCGATACCAGGGAAAAAAGGGCGGATGTCGAGCAGGCCGAAGGGTTCCCACACGCGGCGCACATGTGGGATATGGTTTTTGCAATAATATTCACGGTCAAAGCGATCCTGTGCCGTTCCGTCATAACTGATGATTACCTTGAACGCCATCTGCGTCTCCTTTGTTTTTGCGTTCATCGCCTGCGCAATGAACAGCCGTTGTGCCTGGAGCAAAATGCCGATTCCTCAAGCGGCACGCCGAGATCGCGCATGGCGTCGGCCAGCCGCGCGGCCACCGTCTCATAGTGCACGAAACCCCGGGAAACGGCATCATACCTGTTGCCGCGCACCAGAAGCACGCTGGGGTAGGCGGTGATCTCGCCCATCAGCTCCGCCGCCATTTCAAGATTCCTTTCCGTCGCGGCGAGCGCCGCGGGCTCGTCCAGCGCCGAGGCGAAGTGCGCCGGGTCGACCTTCCAGCGCCGGGCGATTTCGGCAAGCGCCTCGTCCGTGAACATGTCGCGGCCCTGGCCGTAAAACATTTCCTCCAGCTCGAAAAGCTGTTCAAGCTCATGGCCGGGGGCCATTTTTTTCAGCACGGCCAGGATTTCATCCGCGCCGGGGGAATAGAGGCGCACCTCCCGACCGGTCTCCACGGCAGTGATGGCCCCCGCCAGCGAACGTCCGGAAGCGTGTTCGACCTCGTGCCAGAAATCCACCAGACCGGGGGACTGCGCGGCGTCCTCCGCAAGCGTCATGGGGCGCGAAATAAGGTTGCCGCCGAGCACACGCACGGGAATGTCGGGATTTTCTCCGGCAAGCTTTTTCATCACCGGCGCAAAAGCATAGCACCAGGGGCAAAAGACATCCGCAATATAGATGAACCAAGTTCCTTGCATCGTTATTTCTCCGTCTTTTCTGCTGGATTCACAGCGTTTTTGCAAATTCATATATCTGTTGCGGATAGGCCGTGCGCAGCACTTCCTTTTCCGCGTTCACGCCGCCTGCCAGCAGGATGCCCCTGTCGATCCAGTGGAGATAGGCCAGCATGTTTTTGTAACTTTCCACGATGCCGGAAGCCTTGCCGAGGTCCGTCGTCCAGAAGGTCGCAACGAGAGCGGCCCCCTTTCCGCCCATGATGCGCTGGTCAATGGCGTAAAAACGGTCAATGACAGAACGTATTTGCGATGACATGCCGAAATAATACATGGGGCTTGCAAAGAGCACCATGTCCGCAGCCACAAGGGGCTCGCGCAGGGGAGTGAAATCATCGTCAAAGATACAGGGGCCGTTCATATGGCAGCGGTCGCAGCCGATACACCCGTGGATGGTCTTGTGCGCGGCATCGAAACGGAAAATGTTGTGCCCCGCCTCCTCCACACCCTTCTGAAAATGGTCCGCAAGAATTCCCGAATTGCTTCCTGGCCTGTGACTCCCTGTTATGATGACGATTTTCATCCCGCGCCTCCTTTTTACCGGATGTAAACATTTATATCCCTCATCGTCTATTTGCGGCAAAGAATCAAGCAGTTACTTTTTTGTAAGTAGAACGCCGCGCATTGACACGCATCCTTCTTTTCCCTATAAACTGGCATCATCTGTCAGAAGGAGCATCGATACAATGGAAGAGAAGGACAAGAGATTTACGGAGCTTGATGCAAGCGGCATCACGGCCGAATGCCTCGTGGAGAGCTCCTGTGGTTGGGACGGATCGCCACTTCCGAACTACCCGGAGGAGAAGCCGCTGCTCTCCATCTACAAGTATGTTTTCCCCACTCACACCGTAACTGCGGATCACTTTCACAAGATTATCAACTGCGGCGTGGTCACGAGCGGCCAGATTACTCTTGTGTGCAAAAATGGCAGGGAAAAGACCGTCCATGCCGGGGAGGCGGTCATCGAAATAGACGGCGAAGTCCATCATGGGGAGAACCGTGGCGACGCGCCTGCGGAAGTGATCATGTTCTATGCAGGCGACGGCAGGACGCCCTTTTCCTTTCCGGGCTAATGCCGCTGGCCAGTTACAAGGAATAAACGCAGATGAAAGCGAAGAAGGATTTGCCGGAATGTCCGGTGGCCACCACGGTCGGCCTCATCGGCAACAAGTGGAAACTGCTCATTTTACGCGATGTCCTCACAGGCCCCAAACGCTTCGGGGAACTGCTGAAAAGCCTGGACGGTATCAATCCGAAAGTGCTCACGGAAAACTTGAAGCAGATGGAGGCCGACGGCCTGCTCATCAGGACGGCCTATGACGAGACACCCCTGCGCGTGGAATACCGCCTGAGTGAACTGGGCGAGACCATGCGGCCCATCATAGGCCAGTTGGAACAATGGGGCCTGCGCTACAAGGCCATGCTCGACTAGGCGGTGCAGGTCGCGAGGAAGCGTTGGTTTCTTTTGCGGGAGTGGGCCGCGCAGCCGTATCGGGGTCCAGCGCTGCGTCAGGCGCCGGGACCCTCCTGCGTTCTCCATCTCCTGAGTGACTGCCTTCGAGAACGACACCAGAAGGCCCGGAAAAATTCTTTCTTCACCTTTTACAAAGGAGTTTCTCATGGCTCTCCAAAATCTTGTGCAATGGTCAGGAGTTTCAGGCAGCGCCGTGCTCGCGGGCGGTGTGGCCGCTTCGTGCGGCACCAGTGACACGCCCGAGAAAAAGCCTGCCGCGTGCGGCTCGGCCTGCGGCGCGCCCGACAAGCCGGAGAAGAAGCCCGCTGCCTGCGGCTCGGCCTGCGGCGCGCCGGACAAGCCGGCCGAAAAGCCCACATCCTGCGGCGCTGGCGGCCAATAGTCCCGCGTGCGGCGCTTTCTCGGGCTGTGGCGCCTCGCTTGCGCCAGTCCTGAGAAACGCCGCTTCCTGCATTTCACGGGAGGTGCTGCCATGAGGCCCTTTTTTTCTTTCCAGTGGCACATAACCGATGAATGTGACCAGCGTTGTCGGCATTGCTACATTTACGCGGGCGCGACGCTGAAAAAGCCCAAGCATATGGCCTGGCGCTCCATGGGCGGCGTGCTGGAAAAGTGTTTGCGCATGGCCGACACCTTCGGGCGCGTCCCGTATTTTTATCTCACAGGGGGCGACCCCCTCCTGCACCCGCACTTCTGGGATTTGGCGGAACAGCTCAAAAAGCTGAAAATTGCCTTTGCCATCCTCGGCAACCCTTTCCATCTGGATGATGCCGTTTGTGCCCGGTTAAAAGATTGTGGCTGCGAAAAATACCAGCTCTCTCTCGACGGCTTGCAGGCAACCCATGACTTTATCCGCAAAGCGGGGTCATTTGCGTGCACGCTTGGCAAGATTCCCTGTCTCAGGAAAGCGGGCATAACTTCCGTCATCATGACCACGGTTTCCGGGCTGAATATGGAGGAAGTCCCGCAACTGATTGATACGGTGGTGGCGCATGGCGTGGATGTGTATTCTTTCGCGCGTTTTTGCCCGGAAAACGGGCCGCTTGAGATTCCCCCGTTAAAATACAGGCAGTTTCTGGAAATCTGTAGTGAGAAATTCAAAGCCCATGAAAATTCCGGATGTGCCACATATTTTAATAAAAAAGACCATTTATGGAAATTATATGAATATGAAACGGGCGAATTCACGATGCCCGATGCCTGCGAGCCCGGCCTCATCTATGATGGCTGCAATTGCGGCAATTGCCACCTGACCATCCTGCCCGATGGTGAGGTGCTCGCGTGCAGGCGCGCAAGGGGGAGCGCGGTGGGGAATGTGCTTCGGCACGAACTCGCGCAGTTGTGGCTCCATGAGATGGAAAAGTACCGGGAATATACCCGCTTCAAGAAATGCGGAAAGTGTGAACTGCTGGCCTGGTGCAGAGGTTGCCCCGCCGTTGCCGGTGCTGGAAGCGGAGACTTTTACGCCGCGGACCCTCAATGCTGGAAGGAGGTGGCCTGATGGACTTGCTCGCGCTCATAAAGCACCGTCGTTCCATTCGCAAGTATGAACGGACGCAAATCCCCCTGGCGGACCTGGAAAAAATTGTGGAGGCCGGGCTCTACGCCCCCAATGCCGGGGGTAGGCAAAGCCCCTACATCGTTGGCATCCATGATGCGGAGCTCGCGGCGCGCATCGGTCGTATGAATGTGGCGACATTTGAGCGAAAAAATCTGGCGGGACGGTTCGTCTCCCGAGAGCAGCCCAGCATTATTGATGACCCGGGCATCAGGAATGCCTTTTACGATGCGCCCAGCGTCTGCGCCATCTTTGCGGCCGACGGTTTTATCCACGGCATACCCGACGCCTATTGCTGCGCGGAAAACATGGTCCTCATGGCAAGCGCCCTTGGTCTTGCCTCCTGCATCGTGGCCCGTGGCAGGGAAACCTTTGCGAGCCCGGAGGGACAGGCCCTCGCGAGCGGGTGGGGTGTGCCCGAGGGCTATTCCGGCTGCTGCTTTGTGCTGCTGGGCTATTGCCGGGGCGAATATCCGCACGAAAAGCCGAGAAGGCCGGGCCGTTCGGTCATCATTGAATGAACGTCGGCGGTGCCCCTGCAGCCGCTCGCCGACATGTCTCTGGTGATGATGGATGATTTGCGGCCTCAGGCGGGGGCCCGACGTGCGGGCGCGCGCAAGGTGAGCCAGATGCCCGCCAGGATGATGAGCCCGGAGATGACGAGGCGCAGGGAAATCACTTCGCCCAGCAGCATAAAACCCAGGGCGGCGGTAATGGGCGGCACGGAAAGCTGGCTGATGGACGCCGCCACGACGCTGAGCCGGGGCTGCACCGCGTACCACGCCGTATAACCGAGCGCGGACGTGCCCGCGCCGGAGGCGATGGCGAAGAGCAACGCCTGGTTTTCCGTCCCGGTGCGGGCAGGGGCCTCTTGCAGCAGGGAGCACAGCAGGACGAGTGCGGAGGGCAGGCACGCGCGGAGAAAGTTCCCCGCAGTGGCCAGCGCCGGCTCGGTCACGCCCCGGCCCGCCATGGTGTATCCGCCCCAGGAAAGGCCCGCCAGGGCAATCAGCAGGGCATTCCACAGGGGCGGCGAGCTGAGGCCGGGCACGAGCAGCAGGGCGAGGCCCGCCAAAGCGAGGCCCAGACCGGCGAGTTGCCATTTTCCCGGTCTGAGGCCGCAAATCACGCCCCAGCCAATCATGCTGACCTGGATGGCGGAGTTTTGGACAAGCGTGCCCGTTGCCGAAGGCATGTTCACATAGCCGCAGGCAAAAAACAGCATGTAGCAGAACAGGAAGAGGGCGCAGCGCCAGGAACTTTGCGCCATGAGCGACCGCCAGAGGCGCAGGGGGCCCTCCCGCCGCAGCCGCGCGGCCGCCCAGAGCGCCAACAGCATGGCCGCGCCCGAAAAACAGCGCACCGCCACATAGCGGAGCGGCTCCATGCCGTAGGTCATCAGGGCGAAACGGCAGAGGATGGCGTTCAGAGAGAAGCAGAGAAAGCAGAACAGCGTCAGCAAGCCGACGAGGATGCCGCCGCCAGGGCGTTCAAAATAGCGCGTCAGCATGGCATCCACGTTCCTTCTTGTTCCGTTGCTTTTCTGCTGCCCACATCCGCAGGCTGGAGGCGCGAAGTCCCCCTGTTGCACCTGAAAACACAGATACTCCGCCTCCCCTGCGCTCCGCAAGCCTGCTCCGGCGATGCTGCACGGGCGCCACGGCTTGCGCCCTCCGGCCGCATGAGTCGCCCTGAGCGTCCTTGCGCTAGCTGTTGCTGCCGATGTTGGAGAGGAGGTCGCGCAGCTCCTGCGCGCTGGAGGAATACTTCTTTTCCCTGCTCTTTTCGGAGCGCTGAAAGTCGGCCATGAGCCTTGTGAGACAGTCCTGGCAGAGGACCTTGCTCGCGCCCATGAAGTAAACCGCCTTGAGCGGGCATTCGCTGTCCGCGCTGGTGCCGATATAGGTGCGCCCGCAGCGCATAGCCCGCAAGCTTGGTGAGGGCAACGGCGAGGATGGCCGCGCTGTTGACGAACGGCAGCAGGAGGGGCGCCACGCCGAGAGAGTGACCCAGGAGGGCGGAGGCCTGAAAGGCCGGCAGGGCGATGGTCCCGGGGGAAACCGGATTCATGCCGATGTCAGAAGAGCAGCTTCCTGATGCCCACGAGGGCGACCTGCGCGCCCTTGGAGTCCACCGGGATGGTCCTGGTACAGAAGTCGTTGAGCGCCTGCTCGACGCAGGGCAGGTTGGAGCTGAAGTTTCCCAGGCTGATGGTGCTGCCGTCCTCCGCGATGTCCACCGATGCGCAGGAAATGGTGATTTCCCGGTCCTCAAGGCCGTTGAGGAGCAGGCTCGCCCTTACCAGCCCATCCTTGAAAAACAGGCTCGTGAGCTTGCCGTACTTGGCGATATGCTGGTTGATGTAGTCTTTTCCCTTGGAATCCGCCAACTTGTTTGCAAGCATTTCCATGAGTCCCATGCGTTACCTCGAAGGCTAAACTGTGTACGTTAGGGCGGAGGCGCTTACCTGTCCTCCTCGTCGGCGAGGGAGACCACGCCGGCGGCTGTTCGTCCACCGTGCGCGCATAGAGATAGAGCGTGCGCTGCCGCAGGCAGAGATGTCGCCGGGGCACCTCGCGCCGGCTTTCCGTCCAGGTCCAGCTGTGGAAATGGCGCATCCGGATGCGCCTGCCTTCGCCGATGGCGACGGTGAGCGCCTGGAAGATTTCCGGCTGCACGCCATAGGCCGTTTCCGTGACTTCATGGTCAAGGCAGCTGAGCAACTGTTCCCGGAAAGGGCTTTCGAGGCCATAGGCCAGTTTGCGGCCCACCTCGATGGCCTTGGCGGCCAGCAGGCCGTCCGTCGAAGTGCTGAGATATCCCAGCGCGAACAGCAGGATGACCCGGTCGGAAAGGCTCAGGTCCTGCAAGGGCGTGAGGCGGTCCTCGGTGATGCGGAAGCCGCTGCCCTTGCGGTATTCAAAGCGAAATCCCAGGGAGGCGAGGGCATCCTTGTCCTTGTAGAACTGGGAGCGGGAAATGCCGAAGGTTTGCAGGACAGTCTCAAGGCTCTGCGCGGGAATGCTCCTGATTTCCCGCATGATGTGCAGGAGTCGCAGGGTCCTTCCCCCTTCCGGGGCCATGTTTGCGAAGCCCCTGCCCGGTGTGCCAGGCCGCTTTTGCTGTGTGGAATATCCCGTCTCCATGGCGACATCTATACCCGCCGGAAAGAAAGGCAGGCAAGCGGAAAATCCCGTTCCAGTCCACACACTGGTGGACTGGAAGAAACTTTCACGGGGAGGGCGGGAACCGTCAGCGTGCTTCGCCGAGGCGGGACATCCGGTTGCCCGCGTGCGCGGGGAGCCATCCGCGTAATTCCCGATGACAGCAACTGGCGTGAGGTTCTCGNCCTTCGCCCACTCACGCTGACGCAACGCAACTGTGTCGCAATTGGCGCGATTGACGNGCGCCATAGTATTTGGCAGGCTGCCGGANAGCAGGATTACGGAGATGGATATGGCGATCAGACAATCCCGAGTCCCCTGGCCGGACTGGCAAAGGCCCAATGAAACTACGCTNCTCGCGCTGGTCAAGAAGGTCACGCCCTTCGTGCGTTTTCTGGACCCGGAGATAATCGCTGCCGTGGTAGCCAGCAATAACAAGCATCGCGCCGCATGGCGCAAGAAGCTCCATGANAGGGACATCGATGCGGATGCCTACCTCTGGAAGGGCTCAAGCTGCGCCTTTCCGGGCATCCGCAGGCACGCGGGCAAGAAGGAGCTGGCAGCCTTCAACCACACCGGCGAAATCGACGGTATCCGCGATGCGCTCAAGCTGGACGGCAACTCCTATCCGAAGCAAATCTGGTCTTTTGTCCTGTGCGGACAGGAGTTCCGGNACTCCGGCCCNGCCGGGTACTCCCTCGCNCATTTGGCGGACCACAAGGACTACAAGAACCGNCTTCCGCAGGAATTCGATATCCGGGGACGGTNTCCAGANAAGCTNTACGGNTTATTCACCGCCCCCTCGAACACGGTCTATATGCCTGACAATCTCCTGAAGCTGNCGGATTTCAATCCCGCGGCGCGCCTGCTGCTGCTCAACAAGGCGCAGGAANTNTATGGCGNCGTCTGCAACATNGTCCNNCCNGGNCTCGAGGTCAAGCAGCAGCAAGGCAAATGGGCGGTCGATGAATTCAGGTGGGCTGAGCCGNTGAAGGCGAAGGACGAATCCGCTGTGAAGGCATTTCTGGATTTCAGGGATAAAGTGATGGAAGAGCTCTTGTGAGGGGACTTGCCTGACCTCTGCTCTTGCGCCTTACTGTTGTATTTAGCCACCTCCCTCTGGCGGGGAATTCCTCAACGCTGGCAGAGTCCCTAAAATCAGGTTGATATGCCTTCTTGCCGGCCGCNACCTGATTTTCCCGTTGACCCTCGAGGGNCTTCGCCATAAACTCTTTCTTGGTGATCAGGTGGGCACCGCACGCAGCGGNACGCCGCAAGCCTGATNGAAAGCCAAAAATACGCATGTGCGCCAGCGCATGGGCATTTTTGGCTTTTAATTTTTTTAAGAGAAGGGGCATCATCGTGCNTGCAATCCCGTATCCCTTCAAAATCGTGCTGGCCTGCTGCGCGCTCATCATCACGGGCCTNGGCATTCCGGTGAATTGCGCGGGCCTGTTCTACGCCANCGTGAGCAATGCGCTTGATGTCAGCATCGGCGCACTGAGCGTGTATATCACCATNCAGTATGCCGTGGCTGGCGTTTCCNTGCCGCTGGCCGGGAAGNTGCTGCAAGCNCGGGGNGCNCGNTCCGTCCTNACNGTNGCGGTCATCNTGGATTCCGCCGCNTTCGGNCTGCTNTGCTTCGCNCAAAGCATNTGGNCCTTCTANGCGGCNGGCGTCTTTCTGGGNGTNGGCAGCGCCTTNCTCATCTATCTCGCCATTCCNGTGCTCATCACCAACTGGTTCGAGCGCAAGACCGGCCTCGCCATGGGCATTTCCTTTTCCGCCGCCGGCNTNGCCTCGGCNCTCGCNAGCCCGCTCATCACCTGGNGNATCGCCCAGTNCGGCTGGCGNCCCACCTATGGGGCCTGCGGCCTTGTCATGGCCGCCATCTCCCTGCCCTTTACCCTGTTCATCGTCCGTTCCACGCCTGCGGAACTGGGCCTCAAGCCCTATGGCGCGGGCGCTTCCGCCGCTTCCACGGTTCTCACGGCGGGGATGCGCCTCAAAAACGCCCTGCGCACGCCGAGTTTTTACTGCATCTTTCTCTTCGCGGGCCTCATCGGCATCACCTCGGCCTTTCTTTTTCATCTCCCCGCGTGCATGGGCGAATATGGCTTCACGCAAATGCAGGCCGCCTCCATCCTTTCCGCCGCTGTTATCGGCATCACCTGCGGCAAGCTCGGCATCGGTTGGCTCAACGACCTTCTGGGCGTAAAGTGGGCCGCGCCCATCGGCGTGGGCCTGGGCCTCATCGGGATGGTGCTCCTCATCTCCCATCTGGCCTTTGTGCCAAGCCTTGTGGGCGGCCTCTGCTACGGCATCGGCTTTGCCTGCACNGTGCTGGAACCGCCGCCGCTGGTGAAGCGCATCTTCGGCATGGCCGATTACNGCGTCATCTACGCCTGCATCATGACCTTNTCGGCGCTCGGCTGCGCCTTCGGGGCCACNCTTATCGGCGCGGTGCGGGACATGGCCCAGGGCTACGGGGCGGCGCTCACCCTGCTCATCGTGCTTCAGGCGGCGGCNCTCACNGCCTTTGCCGCAGCCATCCTCACGGGCATCCCGGTGCAACGCCGCTGGAGCGCAGCAAGCTCGCAAACCTTGACGGAGGAATAAGCAATGGAATTTTACCGTGGNCGCCGCCTGCGCCAGAGCCAGGTGATGCGCGANTTCTGCCGGGAAACGCCCCCGCTGTTGCGGGAAGAACTCATCATGCCCTATTTCGTGGCGGAAACGGCCGATGCCGGCTACCGGAAAGAGATAGCCTCCATGCCGGGGCAGTTCCAGCTTTCGCTCGACGAGCTTGAGAAGGAAGTGGGCCGCGATGTGGAAAAGGGCCTCNTGACNGCCATGCTCTATGGCATCCCGGCCAGCAAGGATGAACAGGCGACGGGCGCNTGGAAGCAGGACGGCATCGTGCANCAGGCGGTGCGCAGGCTGAANAAGGCCTTTCCCGGGCTCATCGTCGTGACGGACGTGTGCCTGTGCGAATACATGGCGCACGGGCACTGCGGCATCCTCACGGAGGACGGCCGCGTGCTCAACGACGCGACCCTTCCGCTGCTCACAAAGACCGCCGTCAGCCTTGCGGAAGCGGGCGCGGACATCCTCGCCCCCTCGGACATGATGGACGGCCGCATCGCCGCCATTCGGCAGGCGCTGGACGGAGCGGGCTTTGTCAATGTGCCCCTCATGTCCTATGCNGCCAAGTATGCTTCCTCGTTTTACGGGCCTTTCCGGGACGCCGCCGAGTCCGCCCCGGCCTGCGGCGACCGCAAGACCTACCAGATGGACCCTGGCAACGCGCGCGAGGCGCTGAGGGAAATCCGGGCCGACATCGCCGAGGGCGCGGACATGCTCATCGTCAAGCCCGCCGCCTCCTATGGCGACATCATCGCGCTTGCCAAGCGGGAGACGCTGGTTCCCATCTGCGCCTACCAGGTGAGCGGCGAGTATTCCATGATCATGGCGGCGGCGGAAAAAGGCTGGATCAACGGCGAGGCCGTCATGCTCGAAAGCCTCATGGGCCTGAAGCGGGCCGGGGCCGACATCCTCATCACCTATTTTGCGGCGAAGTTGCTCCGCGAGGGCTTTGCCAGATAGGTGCTTGCCGCCGCTGAAACGGCATAGACCATACAGGAGAGGCCGGGGATGTCCCCGGCCTCTCTCTTTAGAGTGTCGTAATGATTTCCCGGTATCGCTCCAAGGCGTTACGCAGGGCGTGGATCACGGAATTGGTGATCAACAGGTGTGCGTTGGCGCGAATCCTGGCGATGAGCGGTTCCAGGTCGTCGTCCATGCAATGCCCGCGGATGATTTCCGCGAGGTAGTCACGGGCGAGCGGGCTTGGCGAGTTGAGGTAGCAATCCACCACGCAGTGCGAAGACTTGTTGATCAAAAGCTGGCAATACAGCGTGTGGAACGCGAACATGACAGCCGTGTCGCGCGGGGGCTGCGCGTAGCCCCCCAAGAGGAAGCATTGCTCGTGGACGCTCATGGGCCTGCCCTCCGTTGTTTCAGGAAATCATGGCCTCAAGGTCGCGCACATCGGCCAAATCCGCAATACCCATGACGGCGCTGAAAAGCCGCCCGGCCTTGTCCGCAGGCAGGATGCCCGCACACTGGGCCATGAACTTCTCGCGCACCCCGGCTTCCGAAAGCGGGTTGCCCGCACTGCCGCGAGGATTGACGATTTCGCACGCATAGGTCTTGCCGCCCGCCACAAGGCTGATGCGCGCGCAGTAGCCCATGCCGGGGCCGAGGTCATCCATGGCCGGGTCGTGGATGACCTCCACCTTTTTCATGGTCGCCGCCACGCGCGGGTCCTTGATGAAGGCCGGCTCGAACTGGCGCGCGCCCAGCTGCCCGGAGACGAGAAGCGCCGCGATGCAGTAGCCGATGTGCATCTGCGCCCCGGAAACCGGGCCGGGCTCATAGTCGAAGCCGCAATGCAGGAAGACCGACTTGTTGACGCGCACGGTGATCTTTTCCACTTCCTCGGGCCTGATGCCGTTCTGCTCCATGAGGTCGCGCACGCCGTCCACGGCGCTGCTCACCGANCCCGCNGTGGGATAGAACTTGATGCCCGTGCCCTTGCAGAGGAACTCGCCTTCGCCGATGGCTTCAATGGGCGCGGGGTCNTACTTGCCCGAGAGCGTGGTGAGGAANGAGCCGTAGGTATCGTCGAATATCTCCCGGATGCCCAGCAGGCCCTGGCGGGCCATAAGCGCGCCGTTGACGCCGTGCATGCTCGCATACGGGGCCTGCATGCCGTGAATATTGGAGGAGAGCTGCGCGCTCATGAGGCCGGAACCGAAATCCCCGGCGATGCCGATGGCGTTGAGCGTCTCTTCCTCCGTGAGGCCGTAGATACGGCTTGCGGCAGCCGCAGCCGCGAAGGGGGCCACCACCGANGCGGGATGATAGCCCCTGTGGCGCACCTCGGGCATGACGGCGAGCGCCACGCGAATCATGGTCTCATAGCCCGCCACCAGCGTTGTCAGGAACTCCTTGCCGCTGACCGTCCGGCCGCAGCCGTCAAGCGCGGCCANGGCCGCCGGGATGACGATGCAGCCGCAATGCACGGTGGCCCCGTGGTGCAGGTCGTCATAGGCGTTCGCGCCNATCATGGANCCGTTGAGGAAGGAGGCGAGCGGCGCNGGCGCTTTCCAGCTNTCAAANAAGATGCGCGANCCGTCNGGCATCTGCATGGGCTTGTAGGCCGCNAGCGCNTTGCGCACATGNTCCGCGCGGCTCCCATAGACGAGGCAGCCGAGCGAATCCGCAAGGCAAAGCGTGACCTGTGTCGCNGCAGCCTTGTCNACNTCCTCGAACCTGAGCCGGTGCACGAAACCGGCGAGTTTTTCAAGAGGGTTCATCCCTTCTCCTTTTGTTGCAGACGGAGGAAGCTCTCAGGGCGTTAGTCCGCAAGGCGCACAATGGCCTTGGCCACNTTNGCCTTGCCNTCNATCATGNCGTGGAGCAGGTCGTCCACNTCGTCGAGGCCNACCTCGGTGGTGATGGCGGGCTCGAAATATTCAGGATAGGCNGCGAGAATTTCGAGTGCCTCCTCAAAATCCTTCCTGTTGGCGGCCGCGCTGGAAACGAGGGTCTGCTCCTTGATGCGCGCCTTGTCGATGTCCACGATGCCCGGCTGGTTGAACTGGGCCACNAGNGTCACNGTGCCGCGCTTGCGCGTCATGCGGAAGCTCTGGTTGACGATCTTGACCGGGTGGGCGGTGACGAAGGTCACGTCCACACCNTCNGGGCCGCAGGCNTCCTGAAGCGCCTGCTCGGCATCGTCCGGGGTGCCGTTGTTGATTGCCGTCGTGGCGCCCATTTCCCTGGCCTTTTCGACATTGAACTCCTTGATGTCGGCCACCACGGCGCTCTTCATGCCCCGCGCCCGGCATGCGGCGAGCAGGAGGGAGCCGATGCCGCCCGCGCCGTANATCAGCGCCGANTCGCCCCCCTGCCAGCCNGCCTGGCGGAGCACATGCATGCANATGGCCACAGGCTCGGTGACGGCCGCGAGCCTGAGGGAAAGCCCTTTCGGCAGGGGCAGGATATTGGCGGCAGGGGCCACCACATACTCGCTGAACGTGCCGGGCCAGGGCTTGGTGCCGAGNAGCACCTTCCTGGCGCAAAGNTTGGTGTGCCCTTCCCGGCACCAGCGGCACTCGCCGCAGCTTTGCTCGGCGAGGATGACACATTCCGTGCCCGGCTTGATGTCCTTGACGTTGGTCCCCACCTTTTCCACCACCCCGCTGCCCTCGTGCCCGGTGATGAGCGGCGGCGTGCGCCGTGCGTGTTTGCCCTCAAGGGTGTGCAGGTCCGAGCCGCAGATGCCGGCATAGTGCATCCGCACGAGCACCTCGTCCGGCCCCGGTTCGGGCACGGGCAGGTCAACAACTTCGGCCTTGTGCGGTTCGGTGATCTGGAAAGCGCGCATGGTGTTCTCCTTGTTTTGGTTGTCAGAAGACGAGGCATCCCCAGCCGTAGCCTGCCACGGCGAGGAAGATGCAGAGGATCATGCAGGAGATAAAGCCGAAACCGGCTTCCTGGCGGAAAGTGACGAGATCGCGCTGGGCGAAGAGGATGGCGTTCATCGGGTTCGCCGCAGGGAAGAACATGGAAAAATTGGCGGCCATGATGACAAGGCAGCTCAAGACTGCCGGGTCGAAGGGCAGTGCCTCGCCCATGAAGCAGATGATGGTGACGAAGACCGAGGTCACCACCATGTTATTGGCGAACTGGGTCAGCACCGCAGGGAGCACCACCACGGCGAATATCACGAGGAAGGGCGGCAGCCCGGACAGCATGGATGTGGCGAGGTCGGACAAGAGCACCTTCAGGCCCACGGCGTCGGACGAGAGCGCGGCCGCCACGGGCAGCAGCACGACGAGCACAAAAAAGACCTTCCACGGGAAAAAATTCGCCACCCTGGTCATGTCGAGCAGCGCCTCGCCGTTGACGCGGATAATCATGAGCACGGCGAGGATGAGCAGGGAAAGGCCCCCCAGCCCGAGCCGGCCGAAAAAGGCGGAAATGGCCCAGTCCTTCGGGATGATGCCCGGCAGGAGCAGCAAGGCGAGGCTGATAATGATGGCGATGAGCGAAATCTTCTTGAACGGCGTGACCACCGCGCCCTTGGAAGGTTCATGCCGGTAGTTGCGCAACAGGCTCAAGTCCACCCGGAAGATGTATTTGCAGACGAGCACATAGAAGGCGATGGTCGCAAGGCACATGGGAAACATGAACACCGTGAAGGCGGCAAGATTCATGGTCTGCCCGGTGATGGCCTCATACGCGCCAATGCCGAGGATGGCGCAGCCCTTGAAGGGCAGGCTGATGTCGCCGATGACGATGGCGAAGGCCATGCCCACCATGAAGGTCGGGATGGCCGCGCTGTAGGGCTTGAGGCCCGTCTTGCGCACTATCTCCTTGAAGATTTCAAGGAAGATGACAAGCACGGCCAGGCATTGCGAAAGCACCGCCGCCAGAAAACCAGCCAGGAGGAAGTTGAAGAGGATAAGGAAGGGCTTGCCGACCGTTGCCTTGCGGCTCAGGAGGAAGTCCACGATAACTTCCGTCAGTTCCGCCTGCTGCACAAAGGCGGCGAGGAAGAGCAGGGCCAGGATCATGACGATGGTCTGCGAGCCGAAGGCCGAGGCCAGCAGGTCGCCTGTGGGCATATAGCCTGTCAGGCACAGGGCCACCAGCCCGAGAATGGACGGCCAGCCGATGTCAATCATTATCCAGCCGTAGATGACGCCCGCAAAGACGCCGATGACCCGCATGCTCATTTCATTGAGGCCCGGAAAAGGCGGCACATAGCCAAAACCGAACATCAGAAACAGCACTACGGCCAGGTTCAGGAAAAAATTCCTCGTGTCAGCGTTCATGGCAGTTCCCCCTGGAAATGTATTCAACAACGCGGCTCCACGCCGGCTTCAACAGGCAGAATCCCCACGGACAGGAAAAATTTCGTCAAAGAGCGAGGCCATTTCCGTGAAGACGCGGAAGTCATGGCCCGGAACCACCGTTCCCCCGCGTCTTTCATGCTGCCGCAATGCCTCGAGGGACGAAGCGTAGGCTGCGTCATCCATGACGTTTCCGGGGCGGATGCCCGGCGTCCAGTTTTCCAGCACGTTCACAACGTCGTTGGCGAGAATGAGC